>CANQYQ010000113.1 GCA_947628155.1 uncultured Clostridia bacterium | reverse complement strand
TGACCGAACGCGACCGCGCCGTGATGCGGGTAATTCTTTTCAATCAATACGTGTCTGTAGAACCGGCCCATTTCGGGGATAGCGAATACGCCTATCGAGCCGAATGAACGCGTCGCGACGGGCAGTACCTCGCCGTTTGCGATATATCCGCGCAATTTAGCGTCGGCCGTCGACTGCAGGCGGAAGAACGTGATATCGCCCGGTGCGATGTCGCCCTCGAGCGTGCCGTTCGTTACCTCAACAGGTAAACTTCTCGCCATAATTTTCTGATACTTCATCGAGCACGCGGAAAGCTTTGTCGAGCATGTATTTCCGCAGTGGAAGCCCATAAACGTATCGTGGTGCGTGTAGTCATATTTGCCCGCGATGTCCGCGTCAAACATCTCCTTCGGAACAGTGTTGTTTATGTCAAGCAGCGTTACCGCGTCCTCGGATACGCATGTTCCTATGTATTCGCTCAGCGCGCCGTAAATGTCGACCTCACACGATACGGGTATACCGCGTCCGGTAAGGCGGCTGTTAACATAGCAGGGCACGAACCCGAACTGCGTCTGGAACGCCGGCCAGCATTTGCCCGCAATCGCTACGTACTGCTTCGAGCCCTTGTGCGCCTCGATCCAATCGAGTAATGTCAACTCGTACTGCGCAAGCTTTGATAAAATCTCCGGCTTCTTGTTGCCCTCTCCCAGTTCCTTTTCCATATCCGCGACGACCTCGGGGATCCTCTCATCGCCCGCGTGATTGTTAAAGCTCTCGAACAAGTCAAGCTCCGAGTTTTCCTCGATTTCAACGCCCAACTGATAAAGCTGATAGATCGGCGCGTTGCATGCGAGGAAGTTAAGCGGGCGCGGGCCGAACGAAATTATCTTTAAATCGGACAAACCGATCACCGCTCTCGCTACCGGCAAAAATTCGTGGATCATATCCGCGCACTCATCCGCGTCGCCCACGGGATATTCGGGAATATACGCCTTTACGCCGCGCAGCTTCAAATTATAGCTTGCGTTTAACATACCGCAGTACGCGTCGCCTCTGTCGTCCGACAGTACGCCGACATTTTCCTCGGCGGCCGCGACAAACATCTTCGGTCCGTCAAACTGCTGCGCGAGCATCGTTTCGGAAATCTCCGGGCCGAAGTTGCCCAGGTATACGCACAGCGCGTTGCAGCCCGCTTCCTTGATGTCGGCAAGCGCCTGCTTCATATGTATTTCGCTCTCGACTATGCACACCGGACATTCGTAAATGTCGTCCGCGCCGTATTTGTTTTTGTACGCCTCAACGAGCGCCTTTCTCCTGTTTACCGATAAGCTTTCCGGGAAACAGTCGCGGCTCACCGCCACGATACCTACTTTTACTTTTGGAATATTTTTCATTGTTTTTCTCTCCTTTTCATTTTTCTTCCATTATAACATATTATACCATAAAATTGCAATCTGAATATTATCAAATTTTAAAATATTCACTGACAAAAAGCTTGCGTTCATTTCACGCAAGCTGTCAATTCATTTCCTCAGCTTTTTTCGGTACGCCGCCGGAGTCATTCCGAAGCGGCGTTCAAACTGCGTATAGAAATGATTATAGTTATTATATCCCACCTCATAGGCTATATCGCTTATGGTTTTATCGGTGGATTTCATAAGGCGTTCTGCTTCGTTCATGCGCATGGTATGAATATAATCCTTAATGCTCATGCCCTTTTCCTTTGTAAATATCGCGCCCAAATAACCCGGACTTGTATACATCGCGGCGGCAATATCCTTGATCACGATATCCTCGCGGAAATGCTCCTCCAGATACCGTTCCACCATATCGAATATGCGCTCCTTGCCGCTGCCCTCCGTTTCGGCGGTTTTGTTCACGATCTCCGCGCATATGTCGGAGATCCGCTTATGATAATCCGAAAGTCCTACCATAACATGTCCGCTCACCGCGCCCTTCACGGCGTCCGAATCAGCATTCGCGGCCGCGCTGTTAGCGTACATATCGACATAGCTGTACAGCATCTGCGCATATACCATAGGATCGGGTTCCGTCGCCGCCATGTAAAAAAACGCGTCAATACACTGCTTTACCGCTTCGACATCGCCAAATTCCATGCTGTCTGTCAGCTGCTTTACAAACTCGGAAAATGCTACCGGACTTGCGACCTTCTCCTTATGCTCCTTTGCCGTATACAAGGTTCCCGGAACAGGCTTTACTATTCTCATAAGTGAATCGACCGCTGTTCTGTAGCAGCTTTTTATATCGTTCTCGCCGTCACAATAGGCCGCATACGCTATTGCCTTCGGATTATTTCTTAAAATGCGGTCAAAAAATCGTTTCGCGACGCTTTCTATATTGCTTCCGTCGCCTATTACATAAGACTGTACCCCAAGACTGTGCTCGTAAAGCCGCACGCCGTCCGGCAAATCGCTGACGGCTATGGGATTTTTGAGCCTAATGCTCATAACGCACCATTTATTATAGTCGCCGTGTTTTATAACCGAATTTCTTTCCGCTGCGTCGCTGACAACGCTTTTACGGCGGTTGAGCCTGTCAAACTCCTTCTTAAAATCGGCAAGCGTATTCTTGAGCTCATCGTTATCCACCGGCTTGTCGAGGAAATATTTAACACCGTACTTTATACCTTCGCGCGCATAGTCGATTTCGGCATATCCGGTAAGTATGATTATTCCTCCGTCATATCCCGATTCACGCAGTCTTTTGGATAACTCCAGTCCGTCGCAGCCCGGCATTCGTATATCTATTATAGCAAGATCGGATCGCAGTCCCATGATTTTTTCATATGCTTCGATACCGTTTGATGCCGTGCCGACTATTTCAAAACCGCTGCCTGTCCAGTCAAACATTAATTTAAGCCCCTCCACAACGTGCGGCTCATCATCAGCTATCACTGTCTTGTACATGCAAATCCTCCTTCCCGCGGTTATAGTCTATGCTTATGGTTACAGTCGTTCCTTCCTCCGGCTTTGATTTTATTGTTAGATCCGCGTTATTACCAAAATATATTTTAAGTCTTTTGTATACGTTTTTAATTCCTATATGCCCGTCAAAATCCCCGCTGTCAAGTCCTTCCTTCAATTCCTTAAGTCTTTCGGGAGTTATCCCCGTTCCGTTATCCCATATCGCGATCCTGAGCACACCGTTCTTGAGATTCGCCGACACGTCAAGCCGACGTTTACCGATAACTCCGCACAGCCCGTGCTTGCACGCGTTCTCAACGAGCGGCTGAACGATCATTTTGGGTATCCTGCACTCGCCCGCACCGGAATCCATAGTGATATTGTAACGGAACGCTTCTCCGAAGCGAAATTTCTCAAGCTTTAAATATGTTTCCACAAATCCCATTTCCGTTGACAGCGGCTCGTATTCCTCCGACCGGTCGAGAAGCCGTCTGAACATTTTTGCCAGTCCCGAAATCTGCTCCGACAAATCCGTATATCCGTTCTTTACCGAAACGACCAGCATCGCGTTTAAAACGTTGAAGATGAAATGCGGATTTACCTGGCTTTGCAGGAAATCAAGCTCGGCCTTCGCCTTTTCCGCCTCTATAGTTTTGTTCGTTATTTCAAGCTTATATACATCGTTAATAAGTGTGTCGATCCTCGCGACCATATGATTATATGTTCTTGTAAGCGCGCCCAGCTCGTCGCCTCCGGCATCCATGCGTATTTCCTTAAATTCTCCTTCCTCCGCCTCTCTCATCGATTCCATCATAACGGCTATCCTGTGAGAGAACGATTTGTAAATCAGGATCACGATAAGCATCATAAACAAGCCGACACACAAATTTATAGCTACGATCATAGCTACCGTGTACAGCCGTTTCGCTCCGCTCCCGGTATTATCATACGCGCCCAGAAGCGTCCACTGCCTCATGTAATTTACATTTCCGAAGTCGTTTTCCAGACTGATATATCCCTTTTTCTTTGTCGCCTTAAATTCCTCAGCTCCGTATATAAACTTTTTTTCTGCAGCGTCATAAACCATATCTTCATTATAGTTTATCAGGAAAAACGCTATTTTACTCTCCGGCCTGCGCATAATAGACGCGAGCCTGTCCAAATTAACGTCTACTTTAACATAACCCAGCGTTTTACCTCCGGTAGTACCCGAGGTGATGCGCCTTACAAATGACATAGGCGTTTTGTTTGCCGCCACCATACGTCCCCGGAACGCCGCAGGCTTATCGTTAACGCACACGCTGATAATACCGCCCGAGCTTTCCGCGGCCTTATACCACTTTTCGTCGCGCACATCGTCGTCTACGTGCTGTATCGCGCCGCCGACGAATAAAGTATCGTTGTTCAAATATATATCCACGCTGTCAACGTAGTCTCGCAGCGTTATAAATTCCTCGGCGTATCTTATCAGATTATTTTCTTCGGCATACATATAATAATCAAGCTCATTTTTGAATCTCATTTCCGAAAGGTTGACTATATCCTGATCCGCCGCTACGGTATTCGTTACCGCGACAGCCTCGTCAAACGCGTTCTGCAGTGTCTGCAGCACCGATTCGGAGGCACCCTGTAAATTCGCTATATTTGTATTGTCCACATAATTCGTAGTGAGAACCGAAAACGCTATACACGAAAGAATAATCGGCAAAAGAACGCACGCAAGCAGCAAAAGTATAAATTTTCTGTAAATCGGTACATTATCAAGCCGCGCCGTGATTTTTGAGCCTATGCGCTTTATCAGTTCGGCTGCGTGATTTTTACACTTTCTACCCATACTCTTTTCTTCTTCCTATAATCGGACGGCAATTCGCCTGTCATGTCCTTAAACTTGCTTGCAAAATAATAATAGTCATTATATCCGCTTTCCGCCGCGATGCTTGTAATTTTAGCGTTAGAATACCTTAGCATCTTCTTCGCGTTCTGTATTCTTACAAAATTAATATAGTCGCTGAACTTCATGCCTGTATTTTGCTTGACCGCCTTGCTTATCGTGCTTGTACTTATTTCAAGCTCTCTTGAAAGCTTTGCAAGAGTAAGATCGCTTTTATAGTTTTTCTTAATGTAGTCTACGATTTTTTCTCCTATCGATATGCTGCTGAGGTCGTTTGCGTTACCTATGGAGTTTAAGAATATATCTAAAAACTCCTCGCATAACGCTTCCGTGATATCATAATCATACGCGTTTGAAAGCGCCGTGAGAGCATCCTCAAGGGTACACCCTATATTCAGCTGAGCCATTGACGCGTACCAATCCATATGTATAAGCATTGAAACGGCGTAGCCGCGCATAAAGTCAAATCCCATACGGCTGATCCTTATCTTTTCCATATCCGATTTAAGCTTCTCGCGCGCCGCGTTGGCATGCCCCTGCGCGGCCATGCCTATCACATGCTCCGCTCCGCTCACCGTCGGGAAAAGGCTTTCATTTTTGATGAACCGTACTACCTTAACGCCCTCTTCGATTTGCGCGAAGCTGCGCATAACGGAAAAATACGCTTTTGAAAGCTCCGCCATATTCTCCGTCCTTATCATGCTCACTCCGGTGCAATCGGCGATCGCCGACTCGGCTATTGTCATATTGAGCTCATGATCCGTATTCGCGTTTACGACGAAAATATGTCTGTATCCCACCGCGAAAATACATGTATTCTCCTTCGGCGTCACCGACAATATTTTCTTAAAACACGGATCGTCGATGCCGCGCGGCGCGTTGCCCGCGATTCTGCATCCGATCAACATCAGCGGTACGTCTCTCTTTAATCCGAGCAGGAACCGGCACTTGTCAAACACCTCTTGACTCGTGTTCCCTGAAAATACACGCCAAAACGCGTCCGCGCTCACAAGGTTAAACAGCTCGTCCGCCTCCGCCTGCTTCGCGCGCTGTTCGGCAATGCTCGTACATACCTCGCCTATGGTTTTTGTAACCTCCTCCGGGTCCAGCGGTTTTAAAAGATACCCTTTCGCGCCGTATTTCATCGACGTCCTTATATAATCCATGTCTCCATAGCCGGTAAGCATTATAAATTCCGGCTTTTTCCTGAAATCCGAGCATTTTTCCAAAAGCTCCGTCCCGCTCATTCCCGGCATGCATATATCCGAAATAACAATATCCGGAGACAGCTTCTTAATTAATTCAAACGCCGTATCTCCGTCTGACGCTTCGCCAACTATTTCAATACCGAGGCCTTTCCAGTCGATCATGATTTTAAGGCCCTCGATAACGAACGGCTCGTCATCCGCAAAAAGTATTTTGAACATATATGCTCACCTCACAAAGCCAATAATTACACTGTTTTTATTACATATTCCGCGGGAATTGCTCCCGTAAGCTCCTTAGTCCTATTATCCGGCTGACCTCCGCTTACATACAGCCTGAAGCCGCCCTTGTGCTCGACCTTTTCTCCCGCGTCATTTATCATTATTAGATCCTTTTTCCTTAATTTAAGCGTCACTGTTTTCTCCGCGCCCGCTTCAAGGTACACCGTCTCGTATGCCTTAAGCTCATGATGAGGATGAGTAAACCCGCAATTTAACGCTTCGGCGTAAAGCTGTACCTTCTCGTACCCGTCTCTATCCCCGGTATTTTTCACCTTGACCGGGACCTCCATCACATCGGCGTACTCCACTTCGCCGCCGCCCTCGTACTCAAACGTTGTGTACGATAAGCCGTATCCGAACGGATAAAGCGGCGTATTTTCAATATATCTGTACGTTCTGTTTTTCATCGAATAATCGGTAAATTCCGGCAGATCCTCCGTCGCGCGGTAGAATGTCACCGGCAGTCTCCCCGACGGCGAATATTCGCCGAACAGCAGCTGCGCGACGGCCCGGCCGCCTTCGCCGCCCGGGTACCACGCCTGGATAACAGCGCCGCATTTTTCATCAACATACCGCATATCCATCGCGCTTCCGGTCATAGACACGAATATCACGGGTTTTCCCGTCTCGATCACCTTTTCCATAACATGGTTCTGGATTTTCGGATACATCAGATCCGGCTTATCGCCCGAGCCGAACTCGTTTCCCGCGTCGCCCTGCTCGCCCTCGATCGACGCGTCGAGTCCCATGCAAAGCACAACCACGTCAGAATTTTCCGCGACAGCCGCAGCTTCGCTGTCGAAATCGTGATATTCCGCCAGATCCGACATCCTCTGCTTCCATAAATGGCAGCCCGCGCTGTATAACACATCGATTCCGCGTTTATCCGCCTCGTTCATTATGCCCTCGAGAACGGTAACATATTTCTTGGGAGTACCGTTGTAATTGCCGACGAGCGCCTCGCGGCTGTCCGCGTTCGGGCCGATAACGCCTATCGTTTTTATCCCGTCCTTAAGCGGAAGCAAACCGTCGTTTTTAAGTAAAACCATACTCTGCCGCGCCGCCTCCATGGCCGTTTCGCGATGCTCGGCGCACGCGACAACGCTGTACGGGATATTATCGTATTCCGTTTCCTTATCGAACATTCCCAGCTTAAACCACGTTTTAAGCAGTCTGCGCGCCGCCGTGTCGATATCCTCATCGGTGATCATGCCCTTATTATACGCCTTCATAAGATGCTCATATGTACAGCCGCAGTTTAAATCACAGCCGTTTTTGAGCGCAAGCGCCGCCGATTCCTCCGGCGTTTTCGTAACATGATGCTCCTCGTGGAAATCACGTATCGCCCAGCAGTCGGACACAACGTGACCTTCAAATCCCCACTCGTCTCTTAATATATCCTTTAAAAGCGTTTTCGAGCCGCAGCACGGCTCGCCGTTTGTGCGGTTATACGCGCCCATTACCGATTCCACATTTCCCTCTTTCACAAGCGCCTCAAACGCGGGGAGGTATGTCTCACGCATATCCTTTTCACTCGCGGCCGCGTTAAACTCATGCCGCAGCTCCTCCGGCCCGGAGTGTACCGCGAAATGCTTTGCGCACGCCGCGCTCTTTAAATGTCTGCCGTGTCCCTGCAGGCCGTCCACGACCGCCAACCCCATCCGCGACGTAAGGTACGGATCCTCGCCGTACGTCTCGTGACCGCGCCCCCAG
>CANQYQ010000112.1 GCA_947628155.1 uncultured Clostridia bacterium | reverse complement strand
ATCCCGTGCCGCTTTTATAATAGTCCGCCTGCATACGCCCAAACACCGATACCCTATCTCCTTTTTTTAAAGGAAGGGTACCGTTATTCTTCAGCAGGACCGAACCCTCGGCGTTTGCCTGCAGGGACAGCTCCGAAATTCCTTTGACCGGCTCCGGTTTCAGCTCGGCGAGCTTTATGCCCTCTATCTCATATTCTCTTATCTTCATCCTATAATAGCTCCCTTCATAAGATTGCCGTAATATCTGTATTGTACAACATATATCCATATCGCGAAACAGGGAAAACTTTTTAATATAGCGGTATTTTTTAATCATTCTTATAAATAATTCTCAAAATAATCCCTCCTAAAAAAAGTTTTTCACATATGCAGCGCTCAGAAGAGTCTGTACAATAATATATAATAGATAATATAATAAAGTAATCAAAAGAGCAAGAAGGAGTGTGTATTTATGAACAAAAAACTCATATCATTTGTGTCCGCGGTCTGCCTGCTGTGTGCTCAAATATCGGTCACGGTTTTTGCCGATAACGAATCCGGCGAAAAAAACTACAATGTGTATGAAGGATATAACTCGGCTAAAATCGTAAATGACGGCACTCAGAGTAACAGCGGCTTCAAATTTTTATCCCAATCAAATATAAAGGTTGAAGCCGGAGCTGACTACACTGTAACATTTATGGCCAAAGGCAGCAGCAACGTTACGGTGCGTATATTGAACAACAGCACATGGAGCAATATCGACGGCAAAGAGATAAAAGCTTCACCCAACGTAAGTAATTTATGGACAGAGTACAGCCTTTCATTTAATACCGGCTCCGCCAATAATATTATTATTGCATTTGTAAATAACACTTACGCAAAAGGCACTGTATATGTCGATAACGTGGTGCTAAAGAAGGCGGGTTCGGATGAAAACATTCTCCCCAATCCCGGATTTGAACTGCAGAACGATCAAAACGGATACAAATGGGGCAAATGGGATGATCCGTTTTCAATCGAAACGAGCGGCATTGAAATGTCGCCCGAGGATCAGGATACAGCGCCCACACAGGAGCCCGTTGCGGAGGTTGAAGACGATTATTCCGATCCGCCCGCGGGCACGAACGGGATCGATCTTTACCGTGGTCACCGTTCGCTTGAAATTAACGCATCCGCGCCGGAGGTCGGAGCAATTTATCAGAATATATCCGTATCTCCAAACAAGGAATATGTCGCTATCTTCTGGTTGAAGGGCGACTCCGCTATAAATGCTTCCTTTGAAGCGCAAGACGCAAAAACGGGCGCGGTATTAACGGCAAATACCGCCGCTCTTACCGCGTCTGACCGCTGGCAGAGAGCGGCTGTTGAGTTTTCATCGGGAACCGCCTCTTCCGTAAGCTTCCGTATTAATTTAACAGCATCCGAAGCCGGAAGCGCTTATATAGACGACTGTGAATTGTTCACAAAGTACAGAGCGGAAAACGCAAAACGGTCAAATTTGCTTACAAACTTCGGCTTTGAGGACGGTATGTCCGGTTGGACTACGGAAGGAAATCTGTTCGGAATATATACCCGCGCCGACGGAACATTGGGCGACGCCGCCGGGGGCGTCCGCATAATGCCCGTAGGCGACTCAATCACCTATGGCGTAGGCGACAGCGGCAATAACGGCGGCTACAGACCCAGATTATATGAAGCATACCGGAACGCCGGTATTAATACAACCTTTGTAGGTCCGAACAGCGGTAAGCTTGACGGGTTCCCCAAAGGCAGCGGCGCCGCCGGTTTTTCAGGATGGCGTATCGATCAGATCGCGGAGCAGATACAAATCTGGATGCAATCATATGAGCCGCAGGTTATTTTTCTTAAAATAGGAACAAACGACATTTTGCAAGACAAGGACGGCGACGCGGAAAATTATCTTGCCGAGAACGCGCCTGAGCGCTTTGAAGCGCTGGTAGATTTGATTTTGGAGCAGAATCCGGAAATATGTCTTTATATAGCTTCAATATTCCCGCTCACCGGAAACGCGGGCGCAAAAGTGAATACATATAACGAAGCCGTTGCGCGTGTTGCCGGCAGCAAAGGAGAAAACGTACATTATGTTGATATGCACTCTGTTCTGACCGACTCCGATCTCGGCGACCATGTTCATCCGACTCCCGCCGGGTACGATAAAATGGCAGCGGCATGGTTCGATGCCACAAAGGATGTAATAGGCTCAATGACTCCGGCCGACTTTGTTCCCGATGCGGGAACGGCTCATTCCGGCAGTTGGTCGATCAATTATAATCCGTATCATGTACCGTATTATACATTGCTGAGCTATGAAGCCATATCACAGTATATCAATGTAAAAAAAGATACCGATTATAAGGTGGAATATTACGTAAAGGGCGATCAAAATGTCGCGCTGCAGACACGAATCCAAAAATCCAGTAAGCTGACATATGTATGGGGCGATCAGTTAATAGCCAAAACCGTAATAATGGGTCCCAAATGGAGTAAGGTCGAGTTTACATTTAATTCCGGAGATACGGATCTTGTGCTGATAAATTTCATTAATTCCTGCATGAGCACGGGAAACGGATATATAGATGATATATCTATCTGTGAGCTCGGAACAGATGAAAATCTCGTAAAGGATCCGGGAATCGAAAACGGCGGATGGCGCGCCAAGTTCCCGTATCAGCCGGTATTTGATGTAAATAAAGCCGATTTCAGCGACAGAGTAACCGTTACAATGAACGGTGAACCGCTTACAAGCCTTAAGAGCGGTACCGCGCAGATTTCGGTCGATCTTTCGGATATAGGGAATGTCGGCACGCTTATTACCGCGATTTACCGTAACGGTCAGCTTATCCGCTGCGCAATTTCGGAACCGGAAAACAACGCCATTCAGTCAGAGTTTAAAATCAACGCGGAGGATATGGCGGACACATTAAAAGTAATGCTATGGAACAGTGCCGATAAGCTTAAGCCGCTTAGAGAGGCGATCGTAATTAAATAATACCTCATATCGTCTTTTACCCTGTGCGGCTGAAAGCCGCACAGGGTAATTTGATTATTCGGACATATATCTACGTATAGTTATGGCATCCGTAAGCGGTTTTAATTCTATTTCAGCATCAAACAGATATGCCCTTACGGTATCTGCGTCTTTAATTTTCTCCGCTGTCAGCTCCGCGCTGTCACTGTACGAAATTTTACAGCCTATGAGTATTCCATCTTTATATGCCGCTATGATAAGCATCTGCCCGCTGTCAAGACAATTAACTCTCACTCCGTCCGCATCGTTAAAGCTTTCTATAGCGTTACCCTCAAGGTCTGTAAATGATATGACAGCTTCTTCCGCCGGCGGGGTTGGAGTCGGATCCTCTGTCGGTGCGACCGTCGGGTGCTCTGTAGGAGACGCTGTCGGCGTTGCCGTCGGGTGCTCTGTCGGGGGCGTAGTCGGCGTTGCCGTCGGGTGCTCTGTAGGAGATGCTGTCGGCGTTGCCGTCGGCGTTATCATTGGTGTCGCTGTTGGTGTTGCCGTCGGGCTCTCCGTCGGAGACGCTGTCGGTGTTACCGTCGGCTTCTCCGTCGGGTTCGCTGTCGGCGTTGATGTCGGTTTCTCCGTCGGAGACGCTGTCGGCGTTGCCGTCGGCGTTATCGCTGGCGTCGCTGTTGGTGTTGCCGTCGGGCTCTCCGTCGGAGACGCTGTCGGCGTTACCGTCGGCGTGGCTGTCGGAGACGCTGTCGGCGTTGCCGTCGGGTTCTCTCCCGACCCTTCCGCAAAGACAATACTGTATTTTACGGGAGAAACGCTGTTAAATCCAAGCGAGGGGTCACGCTTTACAGAGGTTGCTCCCAGTTTATCGGTTGCTATCGCGTAAACCTCATGTGTTCCCTCCGTGGCAGCGTCCCATGTGATTTCATATTCGGCATCGCCCGCTTTCGCCGCCGTGCCGATTGATTTATTGTCTGCAAATACCTCGACCTTTACGATCTCGTCATCATAATCTCTCGCGTTTACCGTTATCGGCGCGGAACCGTTTACTATAGCTCCCGCGGTGATTTTTCGCACCATGGGTGTGAAGTTCAGAGGCTCGCTGTAGACTCCGTTCTCAAATTTCCCAAACAGATACCGTTCGTTATCCGTTCTGAACGACGCCATCGGCAGTCCGGCGCTGTTTACCAGGTTCAGTGTTGTTGAATCACCCGATAAAGCCGGGCAATCCTCCCACGCATAACGCACCTTTGGCGTTCCGTTAACAGATGATGTATTAATCTTTATAGTATTGCCGTCAAGCGTCGCCTCCGCGTCCGTAAACATATTGTCATCGCCGGCTATCTTAAAGCCCCTCGGGTTTTCGCCGTCTGTTGTTTTAAGTCCATCCGCAACATCCTTGAACGTGATCGTCATTATATTTCCGTCCATTGAATATGTATCTAAGGACGGGCTTTTATATATCAGCGTATCGTCATCAGGATCGATAAAGTGAAGTATCGCGTTTGCGGCTCTATGTACCAGCGGGAGCTTGTCATTCGGATGAATTCCCGATGCCGAGCCGGTATCTATCGCCACGACCGCAGCGACTCTGTCAAGACGCTCCGAAACATTCCACTCCGCCGCGCGCACCTCAACGGCTGTTCGGAACGCGGAATTGTATTTTTCAGGATAATTATAGATCGGAAGCTGTATTACGGTAAATGTAATATCTTCATCATTCCATTGCTCACGCAAACCGTCTATATATTTCGTCAGAGCCTTTTCATAGCTCTGGGACATAATCGTATTCGCCTCGCCCTGATACCACAGCACGTGACCTATCGTATACGAGGTCCATGGCGCGATCATGACATTATACGCGGTTTTATTGTTAGCAATGGCGGCGGTATCAGGATCGGCTGCAAATATGCCGTTCGGCACCCATGTGTTTATATTTGTTCCTCCTATTGCCGCGTATATAAGACCTATAGGAACATCCTCGTTCAGCGCCTTATACAGGATCTGACCCGTGCCGAATCCGAATGCCGAAAAGCCTATCGCCTCCTGCCTGGTTGCGTTTGCCCAGCGCCCGGACGGGATATCCGTCTGCGGAGAGGTTGAATATCCTTCATTCTGCTTAAAAAGATGTATATCATTATAATCCTTATCCGAAAGACCCTGCAGCGATGAGAACTGCGAAAGCGCATACGCCATATTCGACTGACCGTTACATAAAATCACCTCGCCGATTGCGGCATTATACGTTGTTGTCACTCCGCCGGACTCAACGGTGAGCTCTGCCTCCTTTGACGCCTCCTGCGGCGGAAGAATGATCTCAAATCGTCCGTTATCGACAACCCCGGACGCGGAGCTGCCGTTTACGGACGCTGTTATTTTTGCGCCGTTATTGCCCGTTCCGGATATCTTTATCGGCTTGTTTCTTTGCAGCACCATACCATCCGCATACATCTTCGGCATAGAGTAATCAGCGACAACAAATTTCACGGGATTGGAATATCCGACAAATCCGTCCGTGCTTATCGATTTCGCTATAAGCTCGTGATGTCCCGGCTTTATATCGTTTTTGATAAAATTATATGACGCGTCCGTAGTGTCAAACGCCATCGCGCCGTCAATATAAAACTCGGTTTTCGCTATTCCCTTTCCGCGCGAATCCTTCGCGTATCCGGAAAACGTTATGTCAGAGCCGGTAAGATAGCTCTTGCTTTCCGGCGACGACACAACCGAGGTTATATATGAATCCTGCTCCTGCGACAATACAAAATTATCAAGATACATTGTTCCGGGATCATTTTTGTTTACAACGCCTTTTATTGACACTTCGGATACATGAGTCAGCGCCGCGGGATTCTGCGGGATAATTTCGCCAAGCTTTTCACCGTCCAAATAATATGTGATGGTTTGTTTCAGGAAATCGAATTTCGCGGCAATGTGATACCATTTATTCGCCTCGTATGTGACCTCCGCGCCGCTGCTGTCATGAAACACTTTATAGCCGCCTTCGTCGGTATAACCTATCTTGCCGGCCGCCGAGAAGATAAGCCCATTATATAAATTTGTTGTGCGGTACGACGCAAGATGTCTGTTTTCGTCAGTGCTGGAAAATGCCGCGTCTATTTCCGCAACAAGATTATCGACGGGCTTGTCGAGATTATCGAGATTAAAATAAATTCTCGCGGCCTCGTTTTCTGACGACGACGATTCAAGCTTCAAATGATAATCATCACTCTCTCTGCCGAACAGCCCATGCTCGCTTGTTATCGTGCCGCCGTAAAAGCCAACGGTCGCGGGCTGCTCTCCGGGTAAGGTAATACCCGTAGACTTATTATATGCCTCACTTGATTTGAACTCATTGAAATCATAGCTCCATTTAGCGGCCCATACGGGTTCAATCGACTCGTTCATCGAATAAATCTCGGCGACGACCGTTTCCGATTCGCCGGTTTGATCCATCGCGTTATATGCTTTTGCGTATATGTTGTATTTACCCGGCTTGTCGGGCGTCCATTCAACCGTATACGGAGCTTCATCAGCCGTGCCGTGAAGGCTGTCATTTATATAAAATTCTACCTTGCTGATTGTTGTATTATCACAGGCTGCTTCGGCCGATAAGGTAATAGCCGTATTTTCATACGCCTTGAACCCGTTATACGGCGCCGTGAGCGTTACGGTCGGAACGGTCTGCGGCATGCGTATTTTCTGACTGTACACCACGCTCGCTTCATCGCCCACGTTAAGCTCCTCCGCGGCATTCCGCGGAATAACCGAGAACCTTATATACTTATCCGCGTCCGCCTCCGTCAGCGTATATGACGAGCCGCTCTCGGCGCTGACATTCTCTGTCTTTATCGTTTCCACATTTTGGGTGAAATCCGCATCATCCGCGCGCTGCCATGACGCGGACGAGCCGCTTTCTTCACGTTCCATCGGGTCGTCATAAACATATGTACCGTGCAATGTGTTACCCACAACATTGCCTCCGGTAATCGCAAGCTTTTCCGCCGACGGGTTTCCCGGCAGCTTTTCAAACACGGTGCCCTCCGGGAACGCGCTTGTAAACGCCTCGTCGTCATAACCCCTTCCGTTTGCCGGATAATAAACGGTTATTGTCGTCGATGCCTCCTGAAACATATTCTCGCCCATGGACGGCGCGTTTCTTCCCTTGAAGGTCATTGTTTTCAACGATTGCGATTGTCTGAATGTCCAACCGCCTATGCTTGTCAGTTCACCCTCAAAGGTTATATCCTCAAGCGCGCGCGTGAAATTAAATGTGTTTCCCTCTATTACCGTTACTCCCGCCGGAACTGTCATCGATTTGAATCGGCAGTTCTGAAACGCGCCCGATCCTATATATGTCAGGCTCCCCGGCAGCTCAAGGTCATAGTAAACTCCGCCGCCGGATGATTGGGCAAACGCGTTTTGTCCAATACTCGTAAGCGTAGACGGCAGAGCAAATCTTGTATATGCCGTTTTATCCATCTGACCGAATACGTTAGACGGAATGGACGTAACCCCCTCCGGGATAACAATTGTTTTGCCGTTTACGGCGCTGTTATATCTGAATATAGCATGATTGGCGTTTGCAGCATACATTACAATATCCTTTGCGGCGTACTCTGTATTATCGTCAGAAAATCCGCCGATATGCGTCGGTATAACAATTGTATCGGAGCTGCCTTCCGGTTCATAAGCAAACGATGATTCTTCCTTCGCGTTTTTTATCTGACCCGTGGACGGATAATACATAAATTTGTAATCTCCGTTTGAGATCCAGCCATATTCCGCCGCTGTTCCGTCGGTAACGTCATATGTATATGTCGCTTTTTCCCAGTGATTGACGTCTCCGTAAATACCGCTGACGGTAATATCAACTGTTTTTGTTTCCGTATTCTCCGCGCTTATCGTCCCCGGCAGCAGGGATATAATCATTGCGGAGAAAACTATCATCGAAATAATTTTTTTCATAATTCTCCTCCCATCATTTAAAATAAAACTTAATATTAAAATTTTTTTCCGCCTTGTAATC
>CANQYQ010000111.1 GCA_947628155.1 uncultured Clostridia bacterium | reverse complement strand
GCGTCCCCGTTAGCGAAATTGCATATGACGTTTCACAGGGCGCGATGCCCACATCGCGCCGCCATATGCAAAAGCGATAAACTAAAATTTACATCAAAAAGGAGGTTTATACAATGAAAAAAATTACAATAGCGGCGCTGATTATGGCGGCCGCAATGTCGCACTCGGCCGTGCTTGCGGAGGGCGGAAATGGCAGTACAGGAGGTTCTATATCAACAGATAAGTATCCCGGCGATTGGGTAACGGTATCCGATTGGGCGGTAGATTATGTTAACGCGTACCGCGACACGGGACTTATGCCGCTCTATCTGCATAATTACGAGGTGACCGACTACACGGCGGACATAACGCGCGAGCAGTTTTGTGAGCTAATGGAGCCTATTTTAAACGACAAGGACTATCTTAACAAGGACTCTTATACCGCGTCGTTTATCGACTGCGACAACTACGCGGTGGCAATACTGACGGATATCGGCATAATCACCGGTACGAGCGACACGACATTCGAGCCGGACAGAACCATAACGCGTGAGGAAGCGGCGGTGATCCTGGCGCGGGTTTTGGATTATACAAACACGTATCATTACGAGATAACGGACAGCATATATCACTACCGCGACGAACGCGATTTTTCCGACTGGGCGAAGGAGTCAATATACGCGGTCTATAATGCGAAAATCATGAACGGCACGGGCGATAATTATTTTTCGCCTAAGGATTCTTATACGATTGAGCAGGCGGTAAAGGTCGCGTATGACCTAAATAATCTTATTGACGCGGTTCCGGCCGAAACGCCTTCGATTACGGAGCTGCCTAATCAATGGCTCTGTGACGGATATTACGCTTTGACGGATGACGATAAAATTTATATTTCAACATCAATGGATAAAAAGGACAGCGTACTGACGCTCGATTCCTCCGACTACGACGATACTGACGGTTATAAGCGCGGCGAGATCCCGTATCTTGCCGCCAACAAAAAGGATGGAACAGCGGAGGTATATAACCTCAAACCGGCAAAGCTGATGTTCACTGTTCCGTATACGGTTGAAAAGCTCGCGTTCGATTATATTATAACAAGCGCGGCAAATGCCGAAGGCAAGGAGCGTTACGGTGTGTACGACTACGATGGAAACGAGATCGAAAAGCCCGCGCTTACCATGCAGCAGCTAAGAGAAGGCGGCTATATGGGCGCGTCGGGCGGCGGTTCGGGCGCGTCGGTGGGACGATAATGGTGCACGTTTCCGTTGAAAATTATTTATCATATCAATATCAGGGGGCGTCTTTGACCGCCCCCTGAATCGTGCCGCATATTTTACGTTTAAGGCTGTTTGAATTATGTATTGGCGCGTGTTCAAATAAAGCTAAAATCCGAAATAATCGGAAAAGAACACCAGTCCAAGCGCGGCGATAAGCATTTTGTCGTCGCAGCCGTCCATAAGCAGTACAAGCACGACCGCGAGAAGTATTAAATCATCGCTTTTTAAGCCTGCGAGGAGTCCGTTTTTGTTCTTGTTTTGCTCGCATTGCGTATTACGGCAGCGGGGCAGGGGACACAGAGCCGGAGAACCGCACGGGCATTCCGCGGGACGCGAACCTGTTGCGGGGCACGGATATTCCGTACCTTCCGATGCTGATCCGCGTTCCGCGGACGGACATTCCGTTGGATGAGAGCCTTCCGCGGGGGAGCCGGACGGTGTGCGCTGCTCGGGTTCAGCGGGCTGCGCGCGCGAGTCCGTTTCGGTCTTATGTATTGCCCCGTCATTGGCACGGGAGTTGTTATCATTATGAAACCGTACAGGCTGCGGCATATCATTTACACTGTAGCTGCGATACATCGACGACACCTCCCGTCTACATCCTGAACAGTCCCGCGAGCTTGGAAATGTTTAGAAGCCGAACCGCCGAGTCAATTGAGCGCTTGCGTGTATCGCGCATGTACGGCTTGAGAGACATGAGCAGGTTGGCACGCGAATCATTGCGGCTGTCGGCAAATTTTGTCATTAGGTCACGCATTTGCATCAGATACGCAAGGTTTTCGGGATCGATATTGCCGGACGAGCCGCGATTGTTAGAGCCGGACGCGGGGTATGTATTATTCCCGGCGGAAGGTCCGCCCCCGGCGGAAGGTCCGCCCCCAGCGGAAGGTCCGCCCCCGGCGTAAGATCCGCCCCCGGCGGAACCCATATCGCCGTCATAATTACTGCCGCCGTCCGCGGCGTTCGGCGGACGGCCGGAATCACCGCCGTTACCGAGCGCGCCCATAACACTGCGTATAGTATCCTCGGCGTTATCGCCTAAGATACTCTTTAACGTATCCATAGGGTCAGCCATGATATCACTTCCTTTGATTGAGCATTTTTGCCAAATCGTCTTTTGTGAGGCCGGAGA
Source organism: uncultured Clostridia bacterium (assembly GCA_947628155.1). Classification (GTDB taxonomy): domain Bacteria; phylum Bacillota; class Clostridia; order UBA1381; family UBA1381; genus 12844. The sequence goes on along the minus strand of CANQYQ010000111.1, from coordinate 5,630 downwards.
ACGCTTTTTTTAGCTTGGCGGGGTTCATGCCGTCAACCCGGCTTAGGATATTTGCCTTATCCTTTTCGCTTATATTTTTTTTAAACCGCTGCCCGTCGGCGGAGTTTAGGAACTTGTTTATTTCCTCGATCTGATTTTTATCCAAATTCCCAAGCAGGTTTTTAAGCTTATCATTCATAAAATCAGTCCTCTCATTTAATAATATTATTCTGTGGTATATTATATTCGTTAAGACAAAAAAAGAGCGTGTACACATTTTAATGTGTCCGCGCACTTTTTATAATTCAACATCAGTTCAGGACCTCGACGCTCATCAGCATACCGGAGGTTCTTACATATTTGGAATACAGGTCGATTATTCGGCCGACTGATAATTCCGTCGTGTCATCGAGTACGTAATTATCCTCCGACTCCTTGCCGTGAGCGTCAATAGTCACGTAGCAGGTATAATAATCCGGCAGCGGCGCGTATGTCACCTTGCCGTCGGCGGTTACCGACTCGCGCGTAGCCCCCTCGGTGCGTACCTCCGTTATTTCGCCCAGCTTTTTCAGACTTTTTTTGTCTGTTACCGCGCCCTTTTTATTCAGTGCGTCTACAGTATACTTCCTCACGGCTTCAATTTTAAGCACATATCTGAAATCCTCCTCTGACTGTACAGACGTTGTAACATGACTGCCGTAGCGCATGATTATGCCCGCTGCCACAACCAGTATTAAGAGTATCACCGCAGCGTCTATTATGCTTACCTTGCCGCCTATTTTTCCGTTTTTATCTAAAAGCATTGTAAAATCCTCCTTTCATCAGTCTTCAATGGCTATCATATATCCGCTTGACGCGTAACCCTTGCCGCGTATGGGCGTATCTGAGCCGACCTTTAAAACCACGCTGCCGGATTCAATAGAGGTATCGGTCACCTCGGCTTCAACGTCGAGCGTGACATAAATATCGCATTTGTCGTCTACATCCTGTGTCACATATGTGCCGCTGATGCTGTCGAATACGGTCTTTTTCGCGGGTGTGACTTCGATTCCCGTGATGACGCCGCCGTCCTTTTCCGTATAGCTCATTGTTACCTTATCGCCTACATTCATTGACTGCGCGAGCGCTTTTTCCTTATCCGCAAGCAGGACTTCACAGCTTACGGTCTGCGTATCGGCCGGTTTTATAATACGCGGCAGGAGGAGCTTGCCTCCGATTGCCAATACCGCGAGCACAACTAAAATTATTACGGCGTCGATTACTGTAAATTTGGATTTTTGCTTTTCCATTTATGTTCCTCCTTATTTTCTTAAAATATCCTCATATAGTTTTTCGGTGTTTCGCGTCATTACAGCCGACGTGAACCGTTCGTTAAATATTTTCAGGGCGGACGCGGACATTTTTTTGTATAATGCCTTATCATCCGCTAACAGCCGTATCTTATCAGCGATTGCCGCCGCGTCCTTCTGCGGTACGACAAAGCCGTTTTCGCCGTCCTCTATAACCCCCGGATTGCCGCCGAAATCCGATACCACCGCCGGAATGCCTATGCTCATGCCCTCCAAAAGCGCGAGGCTTGTGGCCTCCGTACCGTAAGAGGCATTGACTTGGATATCGGTAACGGCCATAAGGCTGTCAATATCTTTTATAAAGCCGGTAAATATAATATCGTTTTCGCGGTCAAGCTCCTTTACGCGCGCCTTTAATTCGTCCTCATAAGAGCCGGTGCCGGCGATAAAGAACTTTGCTTTAACGCCTTGACTCAGCAGCATATCGGCCGCTTCGATAAAGTACATATGGCCTTTTATTTCCTCCAGCCTCGCGATGATTGACACGACCTTTTCCCGCGATACGCCGAAACGCTTTTTGAGCTTTGCCGTTTCAAGAGCCGGCTTCCGTTCAAGCGCGTCCACGCCGTTTAATATAACGCGGATTTTCTTTTCGTCCACACCCGTTTCGGTAAGGTTGTCCTTTGCCGCCTCCGCGACGGCGATCACCCCGTCGGAGAAATAGTTATTTACCGCACCGTTAATAGCCTTGCCTATTCCCCTTGTGATTTTAGGTGATTGGGGAAACACGCTGTGCCGTGTGTATACCACCTTTGCCCCGGAGGCTCTTGCCGCGATTTTGGCGGACATACTCGCGTGGGTATGGACTATATCCGGCTTTTCCGCCTTAAATACCGCTTTAAGCGCCGATATCGCCTTAAAATCCAAGGACTTGTCCGCAATGCCGTCAACCTCGATAACGGGTATTTTGAGCCGCTCCACAGGATCTTTTAAGAGACTGTTCTTCGGAAGAATAACCTTTACCTCAAATTTGGAATAATCGAAATTTTCCAGAAGCGTCAGCAGGCATTTCCCGGCGCCGCCTATATTCGTATCGGACGATACCTCTATTACCTTAATCATTCAAGCGCCGCCTCCTTTTTAAAATGCGCGAAGCACATTCCCAGAGCCAGAACCATAAAGAATACGGCCATTACCCTGTAGTTATAGAACGTGTAGTCAAACATACTCTGCGCCAGAAATCCTATAACGCCCGAGCCGATTGCAAGCGGCATAAGCGTTTGTGTACTGCGCCGCTCGAGCGGCTTATATACAAGAGACAGTTTTTTTATAAATACGATCATTATTACAAGGAACACTATCAGCGCCGCGACGCCCGCTTCGACCGTGAGCTGTAAATACAGATTATGCGAATGCGGGGCTTGTATCGCGTTATAGGAGAAGAACGGATACACCTCGTTGAACGCCGCCTCGCCCATACCGATGCCGCCCAGCCAGTAATGCTTGAGCATTCCGAGCGTGCCGAGCCATATATAAACGCGGTATGAGGTCGAGGAATCGCCCATATTACCGATACTCATGAACCTGTCCACCATCGTCTGCGGAATGACAAACGGGATTATACACAGCGCTATTGGTATCAGCCCCCACAGCTTACCGTTGTAAAATGTCACGAATACGCATACGGACAGCAGGAATCCTATCCAGCAGCCGCGCGACTGCGTGAGTACAAGGCAAAGCGCGAGTACCGCGAACATTGCGGCGTATGCCCATTTTGACCAATCGTTTTTATTGAATTTCAAAAACCACGCCGCCGCGACCGGAAGTACAAGCAGCAGATATTCGCCGAGAACGTTCGGGTTCCCGAGAGTCGAATATACGCGCATTGTCGAATCCGCGAACATGCCCTCGTCGATCCATGCGTTCGTCGTCGTCCAGCCGAACAGGTACTGCGCTATTCCGTACAGCGCGACAAGCGCCCCGGATATTACGAACAGCTTTAAAAGTCCCTCAAGCTGCGCTTTATTGCGTACCGAGTTTATTACCACAAAATAGAATGTCAGGAATACCAGATACATCGCCCATACCTTTAAGCTGCCGGCGGGGTTAAATGACATTACCGATGATACGAGCAGAACCGCCAAAAGCAGCAGTATCCCCGCGCCGACCATGTCAAATCTCCACTTAAAATCTTCATGTGTAACTGCCTTTATCGCAAGTGACAGCAATGTCCACATGCATAGTCCGGCAAGAATCATTGTCGGCAGGAACGGCGCCGCGAACAGAGCCGCGAATACGCCGGTAACGGGAGCGTACATTACAAGCAGAAGTCCAAACACCGCAAATGGTATAAGCGCGCCGAGGAATCCGGCGAGCCCCAATCCCGCGCCGGTAATTACACCGACCGCGGCGGCGAGGATCAGGCGGGTAACGCCGTGAGTTTCCTTTTCGCTGTACGCTTCAAGATCAAGTCCTTTATATCCGGCGCAGCCTTTCAGGAAGTTAACTATGGCGCTGTTATTTATGAACCGCATCACATTGTAATTTTTAAGCAGCATTATTACGCCGAGCGCCGTTGCCGCGATCTCCGTGATTACGATACCCTGACCGCGCGCAAGCTTTAACGCGGTATAAACCGATCCCGTACACGCGAGCATTATTCCGAAAAACCGCGTGTTTATTGCCGTAAAATTGTTAATATACACCTTTGCCCAGCGGCACAGGAAGCTTGCTTTGATATTCTCATTAATGAACGCGCCGATTTTACGCTTTAAGAAATCCAGAAACGTAAACGGGCATTTCAATATCCTGACCACGGCGCTTTTATCCGCGTATTCGCGTTCGTCGCGCCGCATAAACGTCATAATCGAGCTGTTGTGCCATGATTTGGATACGGCCGAGCACACGTAAAAGAATGCGCGCCCTATAGCCGATACCTTAAACCACTCCCATATGCGCAGACAAAATGCCCATACGGAGCTTAAAATCAAACTGTTCACCATATCACTCCTTCGTTCGTTTAATAAGCATTTTCAATTCATTTATTCCCAAGACATATACCGCCGCGGCGTATACGATAACTCCCGCTGCCGCGCATACGGCGCATACGGCAATATTCCTTATTATTACATTTGAGATCACAGCGGAGAACGAGCCTAGCGCGAACACGTACAGCGCGTATACCGCCGCTCCCATAATCAGCGCGGCGAGCAGCATTTTAAGCATATCGAAAATATCCGATTTCTTGATCATGCCCGGATAGCGGCGCGTCATGCAGAGCCAGTTGAGCGCCGCGTTAACGATAGAGCCGCATGCCGCCGCGAGCGCAAGTCCGTTTGTGGACATAATGTTATAGAGTATATACGCAAGAGCTATATTTATAATCATACTGATTATTGAATTTATCATCGGGGTTTTGCTGTCGTGGAGCGAGAAAAACGCCTTTGATAAAATCTCGTTTAAACCCAGTCCGAGCATTCCGATTGAATAAAATTTCAGCAGCACGCCTATTGCCGCGACGGTTTCCGCTTCCATGCGCCCCCAGTTATATATTATCGTCGCGACCGGCTGTGACAGGATTATAAATCCCGCCATAAGCGGCGCGATAATAAGAACGATCATGCGTATGGATGTTACCGTCAGCTTTTTCGCGCCGTCCATATCCTTATTCGCGACAGCCTGCGCAAGCTTCGGGAATATCAGGTTCGTCACGACGAAGCTGAATACCCCGACAACGATCGTATACAGCCTGCTCGATTGCTGAATACTCGTTACGGCGGATTCGATATTCGACGCGAACCGCTGATTCACGAGGTTATACAGCGGCTGGACCCATGTCGCGATAAGCATCGGCCCGGCTAATTTAAGCGTCTGATAAATATCGCCGTCCTTAAACCGGAAATCAAACCGGAATTTCACCCCGAATTTCCTGATCCACGGTATTTGTATGATAAACTGCAGGCTCCACGCAATCACCATCGTTACCGCCAGTCCGTAGATCCCGAATTTTTCCCCGAACAGCACATAATACAGTATAATTGCCAGATTTGACACAAGGCTTATAATAGCCGGGATATTATACTCGCCAAACGACTGCAAAAGTCCGACAAACGAAAACGCGAGTCCGGTAAATATTATCATCGGAAACATTATCGCCGTAAGCTGAGCGGTCAGCGTATGCTTTTCGCCCGTATAGCTTGTCTGCAGCGTAACGAGCTGCGGACTTAATATTATGCCCAAAAGCGTTATAAGCGCCGAAATGCACAATATCAGCGTCACAAATTTATTCACGAACGCAAGCGCGTCCTTTTCGCCGCGTTTGGCGCGTATATCGTTGAACACCGGTATAAACGACGCCGATAT
>CANQYQ010000110.1 GCA_947628155.1 uncultured Clostridia bacterium | reverse complement strand
TGCCTTCATACTGCGTTGTAAATGGGCAAAAGTATTACCAATACACCGCGGTGGACGAATGTACGAGGTGGACATACCGCGAAATGTATGACGAGCACAGCACTTACAGCTCGTTACAGTTTTTAAAAAACCTGGTTAAGAAAGCACCGTTTCTCATACGAGAAATACAGACGGATAACGGGACGGAATGGACAAAAGCGCTGATAAGCTCGGACGGTTCAAAGACATTATTTGAAAAACAGTTAAAGAACTACGGTATAAAATATCACAGAATAAGGGTTGCGACGCCGAGACATAACGGGAAGGTGGAGCGGCAGCACCGAACGGACGAGCAGCGGTTCTATAAGAAGATGAAGATGTATAATCTTGAGGACGGCAGGAAGCAACTGAAAAAATATAACAAGCGGTCAAATGAAATACCGAAAATATGCCTGGATTTGCTCAGCCCGAATGAGGTCTTGGAAAAGTATATGTATGTGATGTAGGATGATTACAAAAAGCACCTTTCTGTAAAATATTGTATCACAAGGGAGCATAATCTTATTTTTTAAGAAAAGTGTTTCACATCATTGATTTATATACACCGGGGAAGAGACGTGGAAAATAGCGATTGTTGACATTACAACTAAAATAATATATAATATAACCAAAGAGGTGTTAAATATGAAAATTACATCAAGATTTACCGTGGCGGTCCATACGCTGCTCGCGATTTATGTCCTCGGGAAGGAATACAAAATGACGTCGGATTTCATCGCGTCGAGCGTCAATATAAACCCCGTTGTGATACGGCGCGCGCTTTCAAGCCTCAAGGCTGCGGGAATAATTGACGTAAAGGCGGGAAGCGGCGGCGCGATGCCGGTAAAGGACGCGGACGATATTACGCTTTACGATATTTACACGGCTGTTGACTGCGTGGAGGGCGATCTGTTTAATTTTCACGAAAATCCTAACCCCGAATGTCTCGTCGGGAAAAATATCCACGCGGTGCTGGATACGCACCTCGCGGACGCGCAAGCGGCATTGGAAAACGAGCTGAAAAGTGTGACTCTTTCCGATTTAATGGAGCGGTTAAGCATATTGATATAAAAATTTTATAAATTTTTTGTTGTAACTATTGACATTACAGCAAAGGCGTGGTAATATATAGTTGTAATCAAAAAGATTACAACTATATATTTTTTGGAGGTATTTATTATGGCAAACTATAGCAAGGTAAATGTAACCGGCACGGACAGAGTGGAGCTGCATGACGCGCTCGGACTGACCGGCGCGGAGGTAAGCGTAAATTTCATGCCTGCTGGCGCGGGCGTGCCGTTTGTTCATGCGCATAAGCAGAACGAGGAAATTTATATTATCCTCGAAGGCAAGGGATGCATGGAGATAGACGGGGAAAGGGTCGATCTTGCGGCGAATGATTTTCTTCGCGTATCACCCGAAGCGAAAAGGCAGCTTTTTGCGGCGGAGGATTCCTCGATCAAGTACCTGTGCGTTCAGGTAAAATCCGGTTCGCTTGAGGAATATACGGCGAATGACGCTGTTATAGCGTAAAACCTGCGCGGGAATAAAAGGTATAACCGCATTATCGATCATGGTGCGGCCGCCGCGCGGCAGGACAGCTTTTATAATGTGCCCAGGATTATTTTAATATAATTTTTTAACATATACTGATGGAATTTTAGACAGCGTAGATACCTTAAAAATATCGCCGTATGGTTATTCTTCGCTTCCCGACGCGGAAATGTCGGGGCTCGGATCCAGCATGGTAATCCATAAATCTGAAAATTCGCTTTCGAACGAATGCGAATACCTGCCGCTTCACGGAGTATCTCCTTCGGCGGCGCGGCGTATTATTTCACATTCGCTGCCGGGTTCGTCAATAATTATTTCGCCAATGCTGTCCGCCGTGATTTTTCCCGCCGCCGGATTTTTTACGCTTAAAATTTCGCCCTTGATATCCGCAGTCACGACGCTCTTTTCAAACGCCAAATCGCAGTCGAGCATTTCGCACTCCTCCAATACCAGGCCCTCGGCACAGCACAACGGCTGCGTACCGATTATTTTACAACGTATAAGATGCAGATTTTTGCTGTACCACGCCAGATACTCGCCCTTTATCACGCTGTCGTATACGGTCACGTTTTCGCTGTGCCAGAACGCGTCCTTTGTATCCAGTACGCAATCGCGTATTTTTGCGTTTTTAACATATTGAAATGAATATTTCCCGGTCATATTAAGCCTTGTGATCTCTATATCCGAGCTCTGTAAAAACGGGTATTCCGCCGTGAGCGTACAGTCTGTCATTTTCACGCCGCGGCAGAACCACGCAAACTCCGTCGAATTTATGACGCAGCCTTCAAGCGTTATATTTTTACTCTCCCTGAGCGCTTTGATACCGCCGAGCCTCGAGCCTCTGATTTCAATATCGCTATCGTACCAAAGCGCCGCGCGGCACGTGTCCGTCATTACGCAATCCGTCAGAACGGCTTTGTCCGTGTGCCACAGCGGATAACGCAGTAAAAACCTGCATCTCTCTATTTCAAGCTCCGCCGTTTCCTTTAAAGCCGATTCCCCGTCCGCTTCACCCGAAAATTCGCAGTTTATAAAGCGTGCCCCGCGCACGCCGTAAAAGGCGCGTTCCTCATCATGCGTCTCATTTTTATATAATTTCATTCCGATTGTCCTTTCCCGATTTTATATACCGCACAGCCGCGGCATTATGCTTATGTATATATTACACCAAAACGGCAAAAAAGGCAAATACTTATATTAAATATTGCGGCATAGCGTTCGGGAAAATCTGATTTTTGCACATAAAAAAACATTTATCATATTGACTTTGTCCCACCGCGGTACTATAATAGCGAAAAAAAGCGCGTACGGCGGCGAAGCCGAGCGGGCCCCGCCCGATGCGCGGCGGCAAACGGAGGTATTGCAATGACGGAAGCGGCAAAGCAAATATGGATAAACGGGGAAAACGGAGAAAATACATGGATATGTTTTCGCAGAAAAATCAAGCTTGACAAAGCTCCCAAAAGCGCGAATGTAAAAATAGCGGTCGACTCAAAATACCGGCTGTATATCAACGGCAGTACCGTAGTATTTGAGGGCGGGTTAAAGCGCGGGCCGTCCAAGCATGAAACATATTACGACGAGCTGGACATAACCCGATATTTAAAGCGCGGTGAAAACACGATCGCCGTACTGGTTCGATATTTCGGCAAAAACGGATTTTCGCACCTGTCGAGCGGCATGGGCGGTATGATGTTTGAAGCCGATATCGACAAAAGAACGATAGTCTCCGACGAGACATGGAAAGCCGCGAAGCACCCCGCTTATGTTAAAGCGGACGAAAATGATCCAAAAGCGAATTTCAGGCTGCCGGAATCAAATATATACTTTGACGCGGCAAAGGATCTCGGCGCGTGGTACGAGCCGGATTACGATGATGGCGCATGGCAAAACGCCGACTCCGTCACGCCCTCATTCGGCGGATTAAAACCCGGGCGCATACCGATGTTCAAGGATCACGGCATGCGTGATTATATAAATTCCTCCGATTACAGCGATTTTACGGCGGATGAGGATACGGCGCTGGAAATGAGGCTGCCCTATAACGCTCAAATTACGCCGTATCTGCGGATTAACGCTCCCGCCGGAAAGCGTATCAGTATAAAAACCGATACATATAACGACTTCGAGTACGATACGAAAAGTGTTATGTCTGTATATTATACGCGCGGCGGAGAACAAGAATACGAGTTCCCTGGCTGGATGAACGGAGAAACGGTTATTTATAATATTCCGGCCGGAGTATGCGTCCGTTCGCTCAAATACCGTGAGACCGGCTACAATACGGAATTTGCCGGCAGCTTTGAATGCGACGACGATATGCTGAATACGCTGTGGCAAAAATCACTGCGCACACTGTATGTCACTATGCGCGATAATTTCATGGACTGCCCGGACCGCGAGCGTACGCAATGGTGGGGCGACGTCAATTCTGAAATGCAGATGATGATGTACTCGCTTGATGAAAATGCTCTCGCCCTTTATAAAAAGGGTGTGGATACAATGGCGGGTTGGGCGGAGGATAACGGATATATGCTGACTGTTGTGCCCACGGGCGCGGACGAGTTTGAACTTCCGTTACAGAATCTGGCCGGTATATGGGGATTCCGGTACTATTATGAATATACGGGCGACAAGTCCGTTCCCGAGCGCGCGTATTACATATCGAGGGACTATGTTATGAATTATGAAATGCGCGACGGACTTGCGGTCCACCGCGCCGGAAGCTGGGATTGGCCCGATTGGGGCGATAACGCCGATATTGCGCCGATGGAGAACGCGTGGTATTATATGGCGCTTTCAAGCTGCCGCAATATGGCAAGACTTCTTGGGATATACGATGATATCGCCGCCTATACACAACGCATGGACGCAATAAAGGACAATTATGACAGGGTATTTTGGAAGGGCGAATATTATTACGATAATACCGCCAACGGCAAACCGGATGACCGCGCGAACGCGCTGGCTGTGCTGTCCGGCCTGGCCGGGGAGGATAAGTACGGCGATATATTAAATGTACTGCAAACGGTTGAAAATTCAAGCCCATACATGGAAAAATACGTTCTTGACGCGATGTGTGAATCGGGGTTCGTAAATGAAGCGGCAAAGCGTATGAAACGGCACTACCGCGAAATGACGGAATTTGATTATTCGACGCTGTGGGAATATTGGAATAAGGACGGTACTTTGAACCACGCATGGTCAGGCGGCCCGCTCATAACTATGTCGAAGTATATCGCGGGCATACGCCCTGTCGGCGCGGGATATGAAGCCTGCGAAATAAAGCCGTGTCTGTGCGGATTAAACTATATCAAATGCGTTGTGCCATCTGTGAAGGGCAAAATAACGCTCGAAATAAAAAAGGAATACGGACGCGTCAGAATGAGCGTTTCCGTGCCCGAAGGCGTGACCGCGTACGTATACCCGCCTAGCGGCTGCGATGAACCGCCGTTTAAACTGAGCGGCGGCTCGAGGATCATATGATTATCTGCCGCACAAACCGCGCACGACCTCGCCTGCGGCGATAAGACCGGCAGCGGCCGGGACAAACGCGGTACTGCCGGGAACGGCGCGTTTTACGCTCGTTTCGTCCGACGCGTCCGGGCGCAGCGGCTCTTCCTTTGAATATACAACCTTTAAATCTTTAACGCCGCGCTTTTTAAGCTCACGGCGCATTGTTCTCGCAAGAGGACACACCGATGTTTCATAGATATCCGCGATCTCAAAGCGTGACGGGTCAAGCTTGTTGCCCGCGCCCATGCAGCTTATTACCGGTACCCCAAGCGATTTTGCCCGCGTAATAATTTCAAGCTTGCCTGTCACAGTATCGATCGCGTCAATAATATACGAATACACCGAAAAATCATACTTGTCCGCGTTATTCGGCATATAAAAGCAGCGATGCGCGTTAACTTCAATATCCGGGTTGATCTCCTTCGCACGCTCCGCCATCACATCAACCTTATATCTGCCAACCGTATCGCGTAAAGCGATAATCTGACGGTTCAGATTGGAAAGGCATACTTTATCGTTGTCGAACAAATCGATTGTTCCCACACCGCTCCTTACTAGCGCCTCGGCGGCATAACCGCCTACGCCGCCTATGCCGAATACCGCGACACGCGCCGCGCGGAGCTTTTCCATACAGTCCTCCCCCAGCAGGAGCGCTGTTCTTGATAACCATTCACACATTGTTTTTCTCCTTGATAATTTACTTTCCCTCTGCCGTACGCAAATGTACTATCCAACTATATCCTCATTACATTGTATCACACCGCAAATATACCAAAGTCTGCGGGATGTAGGCATCCCGCCCTGCAAGTGACGGAGGATACTCGGCGGAGCTTTTGAGCGCTGATTTTTTCGTGACGAAAAAGGCCGGGACGAATCTGACACAGCTCGCTCTAATATGATGCCGGTGATATCAAATTCCACGTCAGCCGCACGCGCCGAAGGCGCGCAACCCGCGAAGAACCCAAAGCAAGCAAATCGGCGTAAAACGGCGCGTTTACAAGCCGTTAGCCGATGCGAAGCGACGGTTTTTCGCGGCAAAGGAGGCGCAGCGGAGCTTTTGAGCGCTGTTTTTTTCGTGACGGAAAAAACCGGGACGAATCTGACACAGCTCGTTCTAATATGATACCGGTAATATCTAATCCCACGTCAGCCGTACGCGCCGAAGGCGCGCAGCCCGCGAAGAACCCAAAGCAAGCAAATCGGCGTAAAACGGCGCGTTTACAAGCCGTTAGCCGATGCGAAGCGACGGTTTTTCGCGGCAAAGGAGGCGCAGCGGAGCTTTTGAGCGCTGATTTTTATGCAATAAAAAATCGGCGCGAACGCTGCGACGCTCGCGCCGACGTGGTAGCGGTAAGTGGACTTGAACCACTGACACCACGGGTATGAACCGTGTGCTCTAGCCAGCTGAGCTATACCGCCGTTTCTCACAACAAATGATATTATAAAGTAAATCCGCTCATTTGTCAACACTTTTTTCAATTAATTCCGAAATTTTTTTCAATTGCTTCTGATTTTTCAAATCTCCGCGCATTACACCGCGAATATGAGCGAAACACAAACCGCTCGCCATTCTCGGTAAATGCCGGTGATTCGCCGTCCGGTCTCCAATCCGGCGCGGCGTCAAGGTTCGGCATAAACACATCCGCGCCGCCGTCAGTGTCGACACGCGTTATATACGCGGCCGAGCAATACGGCAAAAGCAGCCTGTAAATTTCACCGCCGCCTATTACAAACGGCTTTTTTTCACGGTAAGATTCAAGCACGGCCTGCAGCTCATCAAGCGTATGGCAAGGAATCACGCCCGCGCGGGAAAAATCCGTATCGCGCGTCAGTACGATATTTACGCGGCCTACAAGCGGTTCGCCGCCGGGCAGTGAGTTAAGCGTCCCGCGCCCCATGATAACGATATTATCCATCGTCATCTCCTTAAACCGCGCCATATCCCTTTTTATATGGAACAGCAGCCCACCGTTTTTGCCGATACCCCATTTGCGGTCAACACACGCGATTAACGTCAGATCATTCATTTTCATCAAAGAAAATCAATTCCTGCGCGTACGGGAGCGACCGCGCCCAGTTGATAAACGATACCGACCATTCCGTAAGCTTATGGAACCGCCGCTGTCCCTTGCCGCACATCGCGAGCAGATTTTCATACGACATCGTTACCGTGCGCGTCTGCTGCCATGACGACGGCAGCCAGCGTATTAATTCCTTCCAGTACCGGGTATCCTTGGTCTCAAGATATTTTATACGCATTTCCTCTAAAAATTCTATATGCTTCCCTATTATCCGCGACAGCTCGCCGCTGTCATACATAAGCGTTCCGTCGTAATCATCGGTCTCAAAGCAGTCAAGCGTTATCGGCGTGGACGCCAATTTATGCATCGTTGACGTACTGTTGGCGACAGTTCCCACCTTGTACGTGTCAAATTCCTTCCACCAGTACAACGGCCCCGTTATATCCACGGACACGATTATCTGACGCATAAATTTGCGGTGCTCGCTGCCGGATCTTATAAGCCGAACGGCAAGTGCAAGATCGTTTTCACCTATCGTAACTGCGCCGTTTTCCTCAACCGTATCGTTCCTCGCCCATGACTCAAGCGGATTTCTCATGCCGTGCAGCGCACGCTTAAAGCCGTACACCTCTGTATTCTCGAATTTCATAATTCTATCCCCTTTATATGAAAAACTACATAAATAATACCATATTCCGCGCGTGTTGTAAAGATAATTTTCAGACGGCGGAAAAATAAAAAATCCGATAATCTTTAAAAAAACTGTTGACTTTATCGTGATAAAGTGGTAAAATACCACCGTGTTTTAAGGGAAAGCGCAAAAGCGCTGTTAATTAATAATTTTGGAGGTCAAAAAAATGAAAAAATTAATCAGTTTACTCGCGGCGGCAATGCTTATTCCGGCGCTTGCGTCGTGCGGCGGGCAGAAGGCTGACACAACCGGTGCCGATACAACGTCCGCGGAAAGCGACTGGGCGCAGGTACAGGAGAAGGGCGTGCTCACGATAGGCGTTACGAATTATCCGCCGATGAACTACCTTGA
>CANQYQ010000109.1 GCA_947628155.1 uncultured Clostridia bacterium | reverse complement strand
AGCGGACTGTATATCCATTCAGACTATATGGCAAGCGCGGGTCTGTTCAATATATGCAATGAAAACTCGCAGATACTGAATTTGGTCGTTGACGGCTCTATCACTTTGGGAACTCCCTCGTCGGGAGGCGGAGCCTCCGCGCCGATAATTATAGGAGGAATTGCATCTCTGAGCATGGGCAAAATCGTAAACTGCCACAATAAGGTGACGGTTACGGGAATGAGCAATGGCTCATACGCGGCGGGAATATGCGGCATGGGAGTGAACATAGAAAACTGCGTAAATACCGGAGTGATTACAAGTGAGTGGGAATCCGAAGCTATGACGACGTCAATGGGTAACGATTCTGGTAATAAAAACTGCTATTACCTTGAGGGCACCTCGGATAACGGTAGCAATGCAACCGCGAAAACAGCGGAGCAGTTCGCCTCGGGTGAGGTCGCGTATTTGCTTGGTGAGCCGTGGGGACAGCGGATAGGCGTTGACGAATACCCCGTAATCGGCGGGGATAAAGTGTATCTCGTTGACGGAAACTATATGAACGTCCCCGACAGCCGTTACGGCAGAATCGCGGGCAAATGCCACCCGGCGGGCGCGACGCTTAAACTGTACAAAGGAACTAACGATGCAATCGCCGAAACCATCGCGGACAGTAGCGGTAATTACGCTTTTGAAAACCTTGAACCGGGAAATAATTATACAATCAGTTGCGATAAAACCGGTTATCTGCCTACAAGACTTGAAAAGTTAGTTGTCATCGCCGGAGAAACTACCGAAGCAAACATAAGCACGTCAGTGGGAGACAGCACGATCGTCATTTCCAATGCTCAGGAATTAAAGGACTTTGCCGATAGGGTAAATTCAGGCAAAATATATACGGCATATAAGTATGATATAGTGCTTGAAAACGATATTGACCTCTCCGAAATCTGCGGCGAGGATATAAACGGCGAAAGTGTGTCGTGGATTCCGATAGGAACGCCGGAGCATCCGTTTACAGGTTACTTTAACGGTGATAATCACACGATAAGCGGATTGTACATAGATTGGGAAGCCTCAAATGCCTATGAACTGACAAATTACCGAGGTCTGTTAGGCTATGCCGGAGCCGGTTCGAGTATATACGATTTAACTCTTGAAGGCACGGTCAACGGCGGCGGCGCCATATTTTTGCGCCCGCCGGCATCGTCAAAGTTTTTATATATCGGCTCAATAGCGGGATACAGCGAGGGCAATCTTATAAATTGTCATAATAACGCCAAGGTTGCATACAGAGGAAATTACGGCTGCGCGGGCGGCATTATAGGAGCTGTCAGCGGCGATGGAGCGTACGTAAAGGATTGCAGTAATATTGCCGATGTTGAAAAATCCTTTGATAACTGCGGCGGAATTGCCGGAAATGTTGAAAACCACGCTTCGGTAATAGACTGCTGGTGCGCCTGCGAAAGCATGATTGGCGCGTTCGGGGGTATTGATACAGAGAACGGCGTGTCGGTCGAGGACTGCTATTATCTTGCGGAAACAGATGACGGAGCGGGCGGCAAAACAGCGGAGCAGTTCGCCTCGGGCGAGGTGGCGTATCTGCTTGGAAGTCCGTGGGGACAGAAAATTGGAGTTGACGAATATCCTGTATACGGCGGTGACGCGGTATATCTCGTTGACGGAAAATACACAAACGAGCCGCTCAAATATCCGTATACAATAAATTCGTTAAAGCTCGTTTCCGCAAGCGGCGAGGAATACGGCGAAATCCCGACCGGCACGAGCTTTATAGTTGACATGGACGTTACAAAAATCGCCGACTGGAGCGGACAGGCCTACTTTATCGTCGCGGCATATGGCGAGAACGGCGCGCTCGTAAGTCTGAACTATATAAAAGCCGATTTGCCGACGGGTTCAAGCTTTTCCTGCGGAGTGAATATTCCAAAAACGGACGAACTAATAGAGACGGTAAAGGCGTTCGTGTGGGACGGCTTCGGTACAATGACGCCGCTCGCTGAAAATCGGATATTTACATACGATGACCCATATGAAGGAGCCGAATTTGAAACGGACGAAATAATTGTCGGTATATATGACGACGATTCTGTTTCGGATGATTTTTGCGGATATTACCTCGATTATTTCAATAAAACGCTGCCGGAGCTTAATTTGCGCGAATGCCGTTTCTTGTTCAGCAGCGGAAACCCGCAGTATGACAACGGGCGAAAATACAGGGCATGTATTCTGACGCTTAATAACGGCAGCCGCAAAAGGGTAATTGACGCGATAAGGAAATTAAGCGAATTGGATGTTGTACTCTATGCGCGGCCCAATTATATATATTATCCGGATTGATTAGATCCATATTCCTCCAATCGTACAAAAAAACTCCCGCTTAAAGCGGGGGTTTACTTAGCCGGAATTAATCCTCAACTATTTGTATTAACATTCCCTTTCCCACATAGCGTACAAAAAAACTCCCGCTTAAAGCGGGAGTTTACTTAGCCGGAATTAATCCTCAACCTTTATAACTTCTTTACCGTTGTAATATCCGCAGAACTTACAAACTCTATGAGGCATCTTAAATTCGTGGCACTGAGGGCACTCTACCATTCCGGGAGCGTTAAGCTTCCAGTTGGCGCGCCGCTTGTTTCTTCTTGCTTTTGAAACTTTATTCTTAGGTACTGCCATTTTTATACACCTCCATAATTTCTCTGTGTTTAATCCTCGTTTTTGATCATGTCGGCCAACGCCGCCCAACGGGGGTCGATCTCATCATTTTCGCAGCCACAGCCGCCTTCGTTCAAATCCGCGCCGCATTTGGGACACAATCCCTTACAATCCTTGCGGCAAAGATACCTCGGCTTGATATTCATAATGAAATTATTTTCAACTATTTCATCAAGACCGATCTCATTGCCCTCGAAAACGATTATATCCTCGTCCTCCGGCACGTTTTCATCGCTGCGCATAAGCGTCTCTGAAATCCCGAATTCGACCGGGACTTCAATATCCTTCATGCATCTCGCGCACTGCGTTGTCATAACGCCCGACACATCCGCATTCAAAGACAGCGCGCCTCCGCCGGCATTTACTATGCTTCCGCGCACGTCTAACGGCTCGCAAAAGCTGTATTCGCCGCCGGAAAAGCTCAGCGCGGGAATTTCAAGCTTGCCTTCAAAGCTGATTTTTCCGCCGAATTCCTTTAAAACCGATGCTACGTTAATAATCATTTATTCTCTCCGTCAGGATCTCCAGAGTAAATTACTTCAATTCTACCTTTGCGCCTTCAGCCTCAAGCTTCTCCTTCATGGACTCGGCTTCCTCCTTGGAAACAGCCTCCTTAACGGTGCTCGGAGCGCCGTCAACAAGCGCCTTCGCTTCCTTAAGGCCAAGACCCGTAAGCTCTCTTACAACCTTTATAACCTTGAGCTTCGAAGCGCCCGCTTCCGCGAGAACTACGTCAAACTCTGTCTTTTCCTCAGCCGCCGCAGCGCCGTCGCCCGCAGCACCCGCTACCATGACCGGAGCAGCCGCCGATACGCCGAACTCATCCTCCATCATCTTTACGAGCTCAGCAACTTCCAATAACTTTAACTCCTTGATTGAATCAAGAATCGCGTTTAAATCTGCCATTTTTTTATCCTCCAATTTCTCAATTTTAATTTTGGTTTTTGATTATTCCGCTGCCGACGTTTCTTCCGCCGGAGCTTCCGCCGCCGCTTCCTCGGCCGGTGCATCCTCCGATGCATCCTCCGCGGCCTTCTTTGCTATGAGGTCGGGTATTTCCACACCATCGTCCACGATAGTCTGTAACAAACGTACAAGATTTGACGCGGGCGCATTCAAGCTGCCCATAATCTTGGCGATAAGAGTCTCCATATTCGGAGTAGCCGCGAGCTTATTGATCTCGTCCATGCTTATTACCGCGCCGTCCATGAAGCCCGATTTTATTTCAAGCTTCTCATTCTTTTTCGCGTAATCCGCGATCACCTTTGCCGGAGCGACCGGATCTGAAGCCGATACCGCGACAGCCGTCGGTCCGTGGAGCACCTCGTCAAGACCGTCCAGTCCCGCTTCCTTTGTCGCGAGCTTCAAAAGCGTATTCTTTATTACGAAATACTGAACCTCCGCTTTTCTGAGCTCATTTCGGAGTTCTGTGTCCTCCGCGACCGTAAGGCCTCTGTAGTCAACAAGAATACCCGTTTGAGCATTCTTTAATACCTCCGCTGTTTCGGCAACCTGTGCCTTCTTTGCCTCCAATACCTTTGCGCTTGGCATTATTTCACCTCCCAATTAAGTAGTTAATGCCTCATTATCCCATTTGGGGAATAAAAAGGCTCTTTGCCGTAGACGCAAAGAGCCATAGTAATTTCATATCATTACTAACCCTCGGTTGGACTTACCGGCCGTTTTCGGCCCGCCTACTGTCTACGGATCGATTTATTCAACTGTGATATATTATCACAGTTAAACACTTATGTCAAGCAATTTTTGTAAATTTCCGGAATATTATCCGAAATTACTGCGCAATTCGCGCCGGATTGATTTTAACGCCCGGGCCCATGGTAGACGCGACCGTTACCGAACGAAGATACTGACCCTTCGCGGCCGCCGGCTTCGCCTTTATAACAGCGCCCAAAAGCGCGTCGAAATTCTCCTTGAGCTTATCCGCGCCGAATGACGCTTTGCCTATCGGGCAGTGGATAATGTTCGTCTTGTCAAGACGATACTCGATCTTACCTGCTTTGATTTCGTTTACCGCTCTTGTAACGTCCATCGTTACCGTACCGGCCTTCGGCGACGGCATAAGGCCCTTCGGACCGAGCAAACGTCCCAAACGTCCTACAACGCCCATCATGTCCGGCGTCGCTACGACTACGTCGAAATCAAACCAGTTCTCCTTCTGTATTCTCTCCACGAGATCCATCTCGCCTACGAAATCCGCGCCCGCCGCCTTAGCCTCGTCGGCCTTGGGGCCCTTCGCGAATACGAGAACCTTCGCGCTCTTACCCGTACCGTTGGGCAGTACGATCGCGCCTCTTACCTGCTGGTCGGCGTGTCTTGAGTCTACGCCCAGCTTTATATGCGCCTCGACCGTTTCGTCGAACTTCGCCTTCGCGGTTTTTGTTACAAGCTCGATAGCTTCCTTAACGTCATATTGCTTTGACTTATCTATAAGCTTCGCGCTGTCCTGATATTTCTTTCCTCTGAACATTTCTTTTCCTCCTCCGTGGTTATACGAGCTGCCGCTCTCCCACTCATTCTACAGCTTATTCTCCTACAGTTATGCCCATGCTTCTGCACGTGCCGGCAATCATGCTCATTGCCGCTTCAAGTGACGCCGCGTTCAAATCCGGCATCTTCTGCTCCGCTATCGCCTGCAAATCCGCCTTCGATATCGTAGCCACCTTCGTCTTGTTCGGAACGCCCGAACCGCTGTCGATTTTGCACGCCTTCTTGATAAGCACCGCCGCGGGCGGAGTCTTCGTTACGAACGAGAAGGAACGGTCAGCGTAAACCGTTATAACAACGGGGATAATAAGACCCGCGTCATTCTTGGTACGCTCGTTAAACTCTTTCGTGAACTGCGCGATATTGACACCATGCTGACCTAACGCCGGACCCACGGGGGGAGCCGGAGTAGCTTTGCCGGCCGGTATCTGCAACTTAATATAACCTTGTACTTTCTGTGCCATTAAGGCCACCTCCTTGAAAATTTACGGAATGATCCGTATTGTGGTAATTGCGGACGGTTTTTCCGCCCTCCCACTGTTACCAGAGGGATCGAGAAAAGCAATGCTTCTCTCTGTTCGGGGATCTTATTCCCCTTCTATTTAAACGCTTCGCGCGCTTAAATCACATCAATCGACCGGCGCAACCTGTGAATAATCGATTTCGATCTGAGTTTCGCGGTTGAACATCGATACGAGAACGCCGACCTTTCCGTTTGCGGGATCGACGCTTGCGATTTTACCGGAGAAGCCCTCCATAGGCCCTGATTTGATTTCCACAAAATCGCCTATCTGAACGCCGATATCCGCCATAAGCGGCTTTTCGATACCCATTCTCGCGACCTCCGCGTCGGAGAGCGGAACGGGCTTTGAGCCCGGGCCGACAAAACCCGTGACTCCTCTGGTATTTCTTACGACATACCAGCTTTCATCTGTCATCACCATTTTTATAACAACATAGCCGGGGAAAATTTTTCTCTGAACGACCTTTTCCTTGTCGCCTTTTTTCTCGACTACCTCCTCAACGGGAACGCGTACATCGGGGATCAAGTCCTGCATACCGCGGTTTTCGACAGATTTTTCTATATTGGCCTTAACCTTATTTTCATATCCGGAATATGTGTGCGCCACATACCACTTTGCTTCGTCAGCCATAAAAATCTCCTCCCGAAAAGTCTAATCCCGTAAAATCAGCCGAGAATATTTGTGAACCACGAGAACAGCTCCTGGAATCCGAAATCCAAAAGGGACAATATAATGGTGAATACTATAATAAACACGATAACTACACCCGTGTTATGGATAAGCTGTTCTTTTGTCGGCCATGTTACCTTCTTAAGCTCGGACTTGGTTTCCTTTAAAAACCTCTTGCCCTTAACAGCTACACTCTGCTTATTAGACGCGTCCATTCCTGCCATTTTTACACATCCTCACTTATAATTATTTTTTCGATTACTTCGTTTCCTTATGAAGCGTATGCTTCCTGCAGAATTTGCAGTATTTATTCATCTCAAGCCTGTCCGGGTCGTTCTTCTTGTTCTTCATAGTGTTATAATTTCTCTGCTTGCATTCCGAACATGCCAATGTAATTTTTACTCTCATCTAAAACACCTCCGCCTTTGCATTATACGACGCTCTTTCTCCGTTCCGTCCGCGTTTGCGCGGCCGGCAAAAAAAAAAGAGCCTTTACGAGCAGACTAATTATAACACCGTAATAAGGGCA
Source organism: uncultured Clostridia bacterium (assembly GCA_947628155.1). Taxonomy (GTDB): domain Bacteria; phylum Bacillota; class Clostridia; order UBA1381; family UBA1381; genus 12844. The sequence goes on along the minus strand of CANQYQ010000109.1, from coordinate 1,280 downwards.
TGTCAAGTAATTTTTTTGAAAATTTTTAAATTTTTTTGAAAATCAACGATTTATGACGTCCCGGCGCGCGAAAAAAAGCAGCGGCGCGCCGGGCGAACGTCAAAAAACAGCTTATTCATCATAATTTCTCGGGCTCGTATCCTCGGCCTCGGGCGGAGCGGATGCCTCTTCCGCTTCCGGCGCCTGGGTCGGCCGCGACGCAAGCTCACCCTGAGCCGACGCGAGCTGATCGTTAAGAGATTGGATCTGCGCGTTCAAATCCTCGATCTGACGCTTAAGCTCCGCGTTTTCGCTTACCGCGGCGGATATTGCCTCCTTATCCGCGTTGGACGAACCCGCGATTATTCCCACGGCATAAATCGCCGCTATCACCACAGCGATAATGATAACGGGTACCAGCCACCATTTCTTTTTTTTCTTTTGCTTCAATCCATATATTTCCATTTTGCGCACCTCAAAACAATTATCTTATGCGCCCGATTACGGCAAATTCGCATCCTAGCTCCCGCATAAGCGCGTTCGCGCGGCGAATCGGACGAAATCTGTATTCCTCGATCCAATGCGTATCCGAACCGACGCTGACCTTTACGCCGCTTCGCGCTACGGCCTCCCGCTTCTTATCGTTGGTCAGGAAATCGTAATAATAATCATAATTCCCCGAAATATTCAGCTCCCAAAAAAGTCCGCTGCGCCGCATGATTTTAAGCATATCAACGCCGTACCGCTCTCCGAGCCGAAAAATATCGCAGTGCGCCAGTCCGCACGGGCATCTGAACCGCCGCCTCCATTCGAGAAAATCCGCCAGATCCATCGCGCGCGTATCATCAAGACTCTCGAACAGCACATAATCGAGGTCGTCCGTATCGCGGGGGTTAAGGTCGTCCGGAGCGGGCCGCGTGCCTATTTCAAGGCCGCGCAGGACTTTGATTTTATCCCCGTATTTTTCGCGGCAGGCGTCAAGCCTCGCCTTGTATTCACGCAAATCGCCGCCTATGGAGAACTGATGGTCGGTGATCCCGATAACGTCCACGCGGTGCGCGATGGCGTTTTCAATTATTTCCTCCGGCGTGTTCGTGCCGTCATAGCTGAAAACCGTATGATTATGTAGATCCGCCGTGAACATGCCGCCGCGCCCCCTTTTGTATGTTATCCTGTATATTATATCATATCCGCGGCAAAATTGCAATATATAAGATTGATTTGTCACGGAAATCAATTTTACAAATCAGAAGAAGTATGATATAATAGAGATATGAAGAACGGAATAACTGAGTACTATG
>CANQYQ010000108.1 GCA_947628155.1 uncultured Clostridia bacterium | reverse complement strand
ACAAATCGAGCGCGGCGGAACCGCTGCGGCGAATGTCAAGCGACGTCTTGTAAATATTTTTGAAAACCTCGAAATTCCTGTCCGCGCGCGCCTTTTCATACGGCGACGTGCCGATGGCGATAAGGCTTTCCGACACGGTTTTCGCGGTCGTGACGCGGATGCGGACGCCGTTCAAATACGCGCCGCCGCCCTTTTCGGCGGTGAACATTTCCTCGGTGAACGGGTTGTAAACAATGCCCGTCACGATTTCACCGCCGTCGCAAAGCGCAAGCGAAACCGCACTCATGCGGTAGTCGTAGATAAGATTCGTCGTGCCGTCAATCGGGTCTAAAATCCAAACCGCGCCGTTCGGATCGATTTCGTGCCGGCGCCCCTCCTCGCCCAAAAGCTGTGTGCCGGGATAACGCGCCAAAAGCTCGCGCCCGAGAAAATCCTGCACGCCCGTATCGACCGATGTGACAAAATCGGCGCGACCTTTTTCGCTGACCGTTCCCGCGAGCGCGCGATCGGTTATGATGTCCTTCGTTTGGTATACCAGGGATTTAATTAATTCCGTATCTGTTCGCATGTCGCCCTCCGCCTTTGCTTTTTCTTTATTTTAACATAATTTTTTTGTAAAATCAATTACTGCGGCGGAGAAACATGTGTAGTTTGCGGGTAATTAAGGCCAGCAATTCTTATGTAAAGTTTTACATAATATTTTTTAACTGATAAACTTAGTTAAAAGAATACGGGAATTATGCGAAAAGCAAGGAATTACGCCGAACGGATTGAGCTATATATCCGGTGTGTCACAGTCCACAATAAAGAGCATTTTAAACGGCGAAAGTAAAAATCCGAGCATTGTGACAATCAAAAAGCTGTGCGATGGCTTTAATATGAACATAGCAGAATTTTTTGATACGGATGATTTTAAAAATTTGGAGCAGGAAATAAAATAAAGATGTATATCTATTTAATGAACTCTATCGTTGGCATACGCACGTAATCAACCCGATGCTGGCGCGTCGGACTTGTGCGATTGTTATAATTGTCTGAATATATTTCCAATGTGGAGCGAGAATATATAGAACAAGAGCCGCGGCAAATGTCACGGCTCTAAATTTTCCTCATCAAAAAGAGGCGAATCAAAAAATTCCGGTATCCCGATATTCAATCCTTGACACAGCTCGTGCAAAATTCGCAGCTTCACCGAATCGTAGGAACAGGAGATGATATTGCTTATTGTCGATTTGGGAACGCCGCTTAAAATATAAAGCCGGTACTGCGTCATGCCGCGCTCCGAAAGTAGTTCTGACAGACGGCGGCTGATCGCTTGATTAAGCTTCATTTTAGTCACTCCCGTTCATCTAAAGGTACTATAAGTATACTATACAAAAGGACAAAAACAGTCCCTTTTACCGTACCAATTACCAAAATACGGGCATGAGATTCGATAATGCAATTTTTTTCGTCAAATTGGTTCGTTTACCTTGACTATATGGGTGTTTTGTGGTAAAATTTAAAAGTAATATCGTCGATTTTATGTATTTTATACAAAATGCAAGATTTTAAATCATGTAAAAATTTCCGAAAAATATATAAAATGGTCGATATATGTCCATGTAATTATGTTAATATGGTATTATCAAAAGTATTTTTACATTGCGGACATAAGGAGCGGACATATGGGTACGAATTATAGCGAAAATAAGGGCTTTAGGCTGCTGAGCATTTATGAGCGGCTCAATAAGGGCGACGTTCTCAGCAAAGCAAAGCTGGCGGAGGATTTTGGCGTGGGCGCGAAAACCATTCAGCGCGACATAGACGATTTGCGGGCGTATCTTGCGGAACGGCACATGTTTGACGGCGAAACGGCAATCCGCTATGACAGAAAGCGCGGCGGATATTATCTTGTGCGGTTCGAGCGCGAATGGCTGACGAATGAGGAGGTCCTGGCGGTCAGCAAGATTTTGCTTGAAAGCCGTGCGTTCAGGACAGACGAGCTTGACGCGCTGCTTGATAAGTTGCTGATGCAGACAGCGCCGGCGGACAAGCATGTGGTGCAGTCGATAATTGCGAATGAGCGCATACATTATGTTCCGCTGCGGCACAACAAGAAAATCATGCGGCAAATGTGGGAGCTGTCGCAGGCGATCATACAGAACCAGGTAACGGAAATTTCATACGAGCGCAAGGACGGCGTAAACAGGACGCATCTGATAAAACCGGTGTCGGTTATGTTTTCGGAATATTATTTTTACCTGATTGCATTTATGGCGGACGGGACTAAGCCGCTGCCGACGGTGTTCAGAATCGACCGGATACGCCGGTGCCGCCTCACGGGCGAGCGGTTCAAGATATTCGACAGCCGCTTTGAGGAGGGCGAATTCCGAAAACGCGTGCAGTTTATGTATTCGGGCGAGCTGCACAGAGTGACGTTTTGGTATAATGGCGAGAACGTCGATTCGGTGCTTGACCGGCTGCCGACGGCGGCGGTTATCGCGCAGAAGGACGGACGGTATAAAATTACCGCCGATGTTTACGGAGACGGGATTTATATGTGGCTCCGCTCACAGGGCGAGCGGGTGACGATAGAATAAGTAAAAACACGGAATATGATGAGGGGTAATATAAAGTGGCTAATGTAGAGACACCATATGATTTTTCATTTTCCGCATATATAGATTATATCAATCATGTTGTGTCTATGTATGAGATAGATAACGAAAACAAATATACAGATATACATAAAGATCTGAATGTTATCGGAAACCGAATAAACGATAAAGATTTATACTTGGGTGTAGTGGGGTCTTTTTCAAGCGGAAAATCAACATTTATTAACTCCGTCATACAAAAAAACCTTTTGCCGACAGACGCCGTCCAGGGCACTACCGTTACAATAAGCATATTAAAAAAATCAGATGCCGAGGATTTGGAAATCCAATACACCGACGGCTCTGTAAAGCGGTTTTCGGAGTCGGCAGCCGAACTAAACGAAAGATATGGTATTACCGACATAAAGGAACTCGGCAATAAACAAAAGGTTTCATTATTCAAAAGAATTATTGATTGGATAAAGCGGCTGTTTGGGATAAGGTCCTCAGATAATAAACGCGCGGACAGCCTGAGCCGCAGCAGAATCGAGCTGTTTAAAAAGTTGATAGCAACGGAGGAGCTTGCGACTGATATAAAAAAAGTAATATTGTCATATAAAAATGAAAATATACCTTACAGAATAGCGATGGTCGATACCCCCGGTACAGAATCTTTGAATAAGCGTCATAATTATGTCACAAAAAGCGCTATTGACGAAATTTGCGACGCAATTGTCGTAATAATACCCTCCGATGAACCGGCATCGGAGGAATTGATAAATTATGTGAATAATAATTTGGGAGCGAACAAGTCCGAATGTATATTTGTTGTTACAAAGATTGAGCTGCTGGGGGATATGAATGAGCTTCCCCGATTAATGAGGGTCATAAAAAAGAGATTGGAAAACGGGCTCTCGATAGAGTCGGCTCAGGTTATTCCGATGCCGACGCTGGTATACTTAAAAAGCGTAGACCCCGAAATGCACATGTCCTTTCTTGACAATATTCCGGAAGATGAAAAAAGCGGACTTATAAAAATGTATGAGAACGGTCTTTCTCAAATCAAGGAAATTCTTGAAGGAAGGAGGATTAACTATATTAAACAAAAAATTACCGATGTATGTGAACGAGTGAGCAATAGGTTAAAAGATAATTTGTCGGAGGTCGTGGATAACTACAACGAGAAAAATCGGGTGTTGACAGAAAAAGCGGTCCCAACGCTGAACACGTTTGAATCGCTGGCAAAAAGAACCATTAATAACTATCTTGATTCCTGTCTGAAGCATATTCCCGCAGAGGCGTCCGCGTTGACCGTTGGTTTTGCCGATCTTCGCAGCCGGGCAGACACGGTTCTGAACAGATGTGTCGATTCGCAGGATATAATTAACAACATGGAATTTAGCTGCACGGAAGTCTTCGCCGACATTGAAAAAGAGGTAAACAGGTATTTGACCGGCATTTGCGGTGACTTTAATCAAAAAATCAATGAACTGAGGACTTCCTTTGTTAAGGAATATCGGATATGCGGAGTGGACGGAAACGCTTCTCCGATAAATATCGGCGGGAGCGGGTTCTTTTCGGAAGAGTTTATCGGGGAATGCGACGAGCTGCTGCAAAATGAAATTGACGGAATAAAGGCAGACATACGAAGCGACACCAAAGGAGTTTTCAAAAGGGTAAAGTCATTTTTTTCAAATCCCGTTGAAAAGCACAGGGAGATGGCATACGTCAGACTTTGCCGGGCGATTGAACAAATAAATCAGAACTCCGTGTCATACATCCGGGACGAAATTGAGTCAAGGATCAGGACTGCGGCAAAAAACAGCGAATTGTCTGTTAAAAAAATGACAGAAGAGAACAGAACACCGATAGAAATGTATATTGCAAAAACGACCCGGTCCTTGAGCGATAATGAAAAGGGCAAGGCGGAAACACAAGCGCATATTGATATATTGAATAAATACATTAAAATGATAAAGGGGGCAGGATAATTATGACGACAAATCTTTATGATATTCAGCAGCAATTAACGGCTGCCGGCTATACCAAATTAGCCGGCATTGTTGCGGGTTGTATTGAGAAGTCAGAGAGGTACGATTACCTTCATGTGGGAGTGGTAGGCGATGATCTGGTCGGGAAGAGCACGGTTATTAATTTGTTACTGGGAGAGAAACTTCTGCCGGAAACCGTGATTCCGTCCTCCGCCGAAATATTAATAAAATACGGAAAAAATGAGGTGCGAAACCAAAACGATGAAATTGTCGATGACGGAGAATTGATGCGCCTTATTGAGGAGTATGATTTTGTTTCAATCAGCGCCGACAATGCTTTTCTGAAAGAGAACTCGCTTGAAATCAAGGAATTCCATGGCTTTTTAAATAAGCAGAAAATGAACGACGTGTTCTGGATGTCATCGATTTATAAATGCGATGCCATGGTTTTGGTGATGTCCGCAGAGCATTTGCTGAGCGAGAGTGAATGCGGTTTTATAGAGAATTACATTCAATATGTCGGCGAAAATCATTTGCTGCTGGTTATAAATAAATTAGCCTCGGTAGCGGAATGTGACATTGCAAATGTCCTGGAGTATGCGCAAAAGCAGATTGCGGCTAAATTCCCCGCCGTTAAATGGGCTGTAAACGATCCGGAAAACAAATACGGGGAGATTATTTCGCAATTTACAAGCGTTGGGGTTAAGGATGGTATTGCGGCGCTATGCAGTGATTCCGGGAACCGTGATGTATACAGAAACGATAAAATTATTCGCTTTGTTCATGACGAATTGGTTAACGAGATGGGGAATCTTAGGGACAAGCAGGGCAAGCACGAAGACGAAATAAGGCTTGCCAATCAAAAAATGCTTGAGCAAAAGGAATCGGAGAAAACCGTCATAGAAAAAGCGTCTATTGAATTTGCTCAAAAAAGGAATGCGAGTGTTGAAAAAATCGATTCCTTTATAAAAGAGGAATTTTCAAAAATATCAGACGGTTTATTGGAGCAATATGATAATGCCGCTGATAAGTATAAGTGGTACAGCAACGATTTTGAAACAAGCTGGATAAACAGCGTATCATCATTATCGGAAAGGGCGCTTGATTTTATAGAAGGTCTGATAACAGAGGATGTTGACCGGCTTAATGATGTATTGGACACAGGCTTAAAGTGCCGGGATATTAATATTGATATTCCCGACAAGCAATTAAGCGAGACAAACAATATAACAAATTACAGAACATATAGGAAATATATCCCAATCGGGGTAGGGGGCGGCATTGTCATTGGGTATTGCTTGCTGAGAGTGGTCGGAGCTGCAATAAGCATAGGCGGCGGAATGCTGGCATTTTCCTATCTGAAATTTAAGGAGAACACTCAGGACGAAGAAATAAAGAGAAGCATATGTTCGCAGATCAGAGATATTTCATCGGAGGTGCGTAGGCTTACAAGAAAAGATATCGAAGACATATACGACGATATTCTTGCGGAATTCAGGAATGAGTCCGACGGGATCCTTGACAGCAGGTTCCGTGTCGTAGATGAAGATACGGAAAAGCTTGCAGATAAAATTAACGAAATTCAATCAATTATTGCAAAAACGGAGGTATAAAAATGCCAATAACAAGTTATGACGACATGAAGGAAAAAAAGGGAGAAATATTGCGTTCCCTTATCAATTTAGCGAAGGTAGTGGACTCCCTTAACGACATGGGGTTGGCTATAAACGGAGAGGCTCTTTTGGATCTCAAGAACAAGTTAGACAACGATAATTTTAAAGTGCTGGTAATAGGGGAATTCAAGAACGGTAAAAGCACGTTTATTAATTCATTAATGGGAGAAAAGGTTTTACCGGCATATTCGACGCCCTGCACCGCGGTTATCAACGAAGTAATATACGGCAAGGAAAAACGCGCGACGCTGTATTTTAAGAACCCGCTTCCCAAGGAAATGTCCTCCGATATCCAGCCGAGCGCCATGCGGCATATAAAAAATCATGAAAATCACGAAATACCTCCCATTATGGTGGATGTTGATGATTTAGTCGACTATGTTGCCATACCGGACCCAACCAAAGATCAGGCGGATTCCATTAAGGAGCTGCCCTACAGCAAGGTTGTGTTGGAATACCCCATCGAGCTGTGCCATGACGGAATAGAAATAATAGATTCGCCCGGGCTGAACGAGAGCGGCACAAGAACAAAGGTGACAGAGGAATATTTAAACCATGCCGACGCAATAGTGTTTGTTTTCAGATGCCCTAAAATCGCCGGGGCGTCAGAGATGGATTATATCACGGATCAGATTCACGCTCGTGGACATAACGATATTTTCTTTGTCTGCAACGCTATAAATCAGGTGTCCGAGGATGAGCAGGACAGGCTTATAAAATTCGGGAATAAAAAGCTGATGCCGCTGACAACCTTGGGAGAACAGGGAATTTTCTATGTTAACGCCTTAGGAGCTTTAAACGCCAAAAAGAACAAAGACAACGAGGCGTTAGTACATACGGGAATACCGGAATTTGAAAACGCGTTGTCCGATTATTTGAGAAATAACAAGGGTAAAGCAAAGCTTCTGCAAATAATAACACCCGGGAAGGCCTTTATAGAAAACCTGCGGACACAGTATATTAAAAGCTATATTGCCTCTTTGAATCAAAGTGTCGAGGAGCTGGAAAACAGAATCAGGAATGCAATGCCGCAGCTGAATTCGGCAAAAGAGCGCAAGGAAATAGTTGCCGGTAAGATTGATCTCGCAATGCAGAATCTGCAAAACCAGATACGAGTACTGATGGACGCCCAATTTGGAGCGATAATAGGAAAAATCCCCGATTTCGTTGACGATATGGATTTGGACAACCACATGACCGCCAATCCGTTCAAGCAAAAATCCAAAAGGGAGGCTCTCGAAAAAGAAGTAATTGCCAAAATGGAGCAGTTTGTGCAAAAGGAGATGGGAACCTGGATAAAAACGGATCTTCAGGAAACTCTTGACGTTTTTATTGACAAATTGGAAAACGACTTGGGCACAGACATAGATGTTTTTTATAATAAATTGGATGAATTCAGGTGCGAAGTGAGCGGCGTAAAAACGTTGAGAAATATATCCGGATTTGAAAGAGTGTCGGGAACCATACTCGGTACTATTGTCGGAGGTCCGATGTATGGGGCTCTGGGAGCTTCTTTGGGGCTTGGAGAAATGGCTAAAAGGTCCGCTGTTACTTTGGGGGCGTCTTTTACAGCGGGCGCTGTTCTGGCTTTTACGCCGTTGGGCGCTGCCGCCATCACTACTGCGGCTACCGCCGCTATCCTGGGCGCGGGAGCATTGCAGTTGGTCACGGGCGGAAGCTCCCTGACAAAAAAGTATAAGAACCAGCTGAAAAACAGCTTTATTGACAAGCTAAAGGAAAGCCGTGAGGAGGCTTGCAAAAATTACGCAGCAAATATTGCCAATGATGTTAACGAAAAATTTGATTTGGTAAACAAGGCGTTGGATAATGAGATTGAGATGGAAAATAGCAAGATCGCTGCTCTTAAAAATGACAGAGATAAGAATTCCGACAAACGGGAAAAAATGCTTGTCTTATTGCAGCAATGCGAGCATGAGCTGGACCTGATTGAAGGGACGTTAACCAATATAAGCAATTCTATAGCATAAGCCTGCAAATAAAAAGTCAATAGGAAAATGAAAAAAATATAAAAAAGATTTATGCAGAAAGAAAGGTACAAGA
>CANQYQ010000107.1 GCA_947628155.1 uncultured Clostridia bacterium | reverse complement strand
AGCGGCTCGGGTTCATCAAGCGGCTCGGGTTCATCAAGCGGTTCCGGCTCGTCTGACAGAATATTCGGTGAAGGAGACGGAAGCATATGAAAATAGAGATCGAAATTGAAAACGAGGGTGTAATTACGGCGGAATTGTATCCGGAAATTGCGCCGGTGACAGTGGATAACTTTATCGGACTTATTGAGGATAATTTTTTCGACGGACTTATTTTCCACCGTGTAATCCCGGGATTTATGATACAGGGCGGAGGCTATGACGCGGACGGAAATCATAAGGACGCCGCCCCGATAAAGGGTGAGTTTGCCTCGAACGGCTTTAAGAATGATTTAAAGCACGAGCGCGGAGTCCTGTCCATGGCGCGGACGATGTTCCCCAACAGCGCGTCGAGTCAGTTTTTCATAATGCATGACGACGCGCCGCACCTCGACGGCGAATATGCCGCGTTCGGGCGGGTCATCGACGGTATGGATATCGTCGATGCGATAGCCGAAGCTCCGACCGGCTACGGCGACAAGCCCGTGGACGATTGGGTAATAACGACCATGCGTGTAATCGAAGAATGATTTGAATTTACTTGCTCACGAAAAAAGCCGCGTATGCGGCTTTTTCTCGTTCTATCTTTTTTGTTATAGCAATTAATCGGGAAATTATGACGCGAGCATTTTATCCACCGCGCTTATGAGCGCGTATATGGACGAGGTATTAATATTCGCGTCAATGCCCACGCCCCAGTGAAGCGTATCGTCCGCGCCCTTGACGGCGATATACGATACCGCGAGGGATTCCGATGAGCGCGTTTTCGCGTGCTCGGTATATTCGCATATTTCAAGCGGCATATCGAGCGTTTTACGAAGTCCCTTGCACAGCGCGTCAAGAGGCCCGTTACCGGAGCCCTCGACCGTTTTTATACGCCCCTTATATTCTATCGTCGCGGAGATCACGGTTTTGTCCTCATCGTGACTTGAACGGTAGAACCGCAGCTTTATGGGCGTTTCGATATTTACATACATTTCCTTGAACGCGACGTGTATTTCGTGGTTGGTAAGCACTGTCTGCTTTTCGTCCGACATATCGTTTATTATTGCCGAAAATTCCACGAGCATAGGCTTTGGCAGAATATAGCCGTACTTTGATTCGAGAATGTAGCTCACCCCGCCCTTGCCGGATTGACTGTTTATTAAAATCGGCTCGTATTTTCTGCCGATATCCGACGGGTCGATCGTTAGATACGGGTTTTCCCATACGTTTTTGCCCTTTGACGCGTCTATCGATTTCTTTATCGCGTCCTGATGAGAACCGGAAAACGCGACGTACGCCATTTCGCCCGCGTACGGATGGCGCGGATTTACGGGGATTTTATTATATTTCTCGAACGCTGTCACAACCTCGTCAATATGCTCTAAGTTGAGCTTCGGGTCTATGCCCTGGCAGTACATGTTAAGCGCCACGGTGATAATATCGGTATTGCCTGTGCGCTCGCCGTTGCCGAGCAATGTGCCCTCCACTCTGTCCGCGCCCGCTAAAAGCGCAAGCTCTGTCGAACCGACGCCCGTGCCGCGGTCATTATGCGCGTGGAGCGATATGATCACGTTTTCGCGGTTATTTATATGCTTGCACATATATTCGATCTGGTCGGCGTAGACATTGGCCGTCGCGACCTCGATCGTGGAGGGGAGGTTCACGATAACCTTGCGTTCGGGCGTCGGCTTTAAAACGTCTAAAACCGCGTTTGTTATTTCAGCCGCGTATTCCATTTCCGTGCAGGTGAAGCTTTCGGGTGAATATTCATAGCGGATATTTCCGCTGAGCTCCTTATCAACAAGGCTTGTTACAAGCTTCGCTCCGTCCACGGCAAGCTGCTTTATTTCATCCTTATTCTTACGGAACACCACGTCGCGCTGCAATGTGGACGTCGAATTATACAAATGCACTATCGCGTTTTTCGCGCCCTTTAGCGATTCTATTGTTTTTTTGATTATGTGCTCGCGAGCTTGTGTCAGCACCTGTATCGTAACATCGTCGGGGATGTGGTTTTCGTCTATCAGGCGGCGGACAAAATCAAATTCCGTGTGAGACGCGGCGGGGAAGCCTACTTCGATCTCCTTGAAGCCCAGCTTTACCAAAAAGTCGAAAAATTCAAGCTTTTCTTCGATTGTCATGGGTGAGTATAGCGCCTGATTCCCGTCGCGCAAATCTACGCTGCACCAAATCGGCGCGTGTTCTATGGTTTTATCCGGCCATTCACGGTGTTCTAACGGCACGGGATAGTACATTTTTCTGTATTTATAACAATTCATATTTATCCTCCCGGGCAGAAGCGGATTTAGCCGCCGCTGCGATTTTTCAGCCGAGCAGTCCGATTTTATCTGCGTTCGGCCGCTGAATGCTTGTCTCGACTATTCTATACTAAAATCCGTGTAATGTCAACTTTTTACGAATATTTTTTATGATTTTTTTGGGATTTCCCGCTCTTTTGGGTGATGCCCGAAGCTATTATCATTACCCGCGGCGGGATAATATATTTATAATTTGCATTTTATGGATAAGCCGCCGCTTTATGCGCAAACGGCTTGCAAATAATGTAATTTTCTGATATAATTGATATATGATCATATTCCGCGGCGAAGACGGTCGATATTAAAGGATCGGTTAAACGGACTCGGGCTACGGCTTGGGATCTATGAAATCCGGAGTGGAGCCATACGCTGGGCGGCGCGGATATATAATCGGGAAGGAGCAGACTTAATGGGATTGGACGCCATGGCGGTTCGCCGCCTTGTTAACGAGCTGTCGGATACGGTGACCGGCGGCAGAATAGATAAAATATCGCAGCCGGAGCGCGATGAATTGGTGCTCGGCATACGGACATTTACGGATAATTATAGGCTTGTTTTAAGCGCGTCGTCATCAAACCCGCGCGTGCATTTTACAGGCGCGGCGAAGAAAAATCCGAAAACCGCGCCTATGTTTTGTATGCTCCTGCGCAAGCATATCGGCGGCGGAAAAATCACGTCGGTCACGCAGGAGGGGTTTGAACGAATAATAAAAATCAGTGTTGAGAGCTATGATGAGCTGGGGGATCTGACGGTTAAATATTTGATAATTGAAATCATGGGCCGTCATTCCAATATTATTCTTACGGACGGCGGTATGAAGATTCTTGATTCCATCAAGCGCGTAGATCTTACAGTCAGTTCGGTACGCCAGGTTTTGCCAGGACTGCTTTATAACGAACCGCCGGCGCAGGATAAAATTCCGCTTGCGGAATTTGACAGCTCGTCGCCGCTTGATTTTGCGCGCCCCATACGCGCGGACAAGGCGATAATGGACGCGGTGTCCGGCATAAGTCCGATCATCGCGCGCGAGGCGGTCCATCGGGCGCTTGGACGCTCAGACGTTATGGCGGACTCGCTTAATATTAATCAGGCTGCCGCGGTCAAAGTCGCTCTTATACGGTTCGCGGAGGCTGTGAGAAGCGATAATTTTGCGCCGTGCATGATTTCGGACGCGTCGGGAAAGCCGGTCGATTTCGCGGCTATAGATATAACGCAGTACGGCGGCGCGGCGAAGATTACGCCGTACGAGAGCATAAACGCGCTTGTGGATGATTTTTATTCGGTTCGCGATACGCGCGAGAGAATGAAACAAAAAAGCGCGGATCTGACGCGCGTTTTAAACGCGAATATCGAACGTGCCGCGAAGAAGCTCGTGATTTTGAAAAAGACGCTCGACGACGCTCAAAAACGCGATAAATATAAGATTTCGGGCGATTTGATAACGGCGAATATTTACCGCATTAACGATGGGGATTCGTCCGTTACCGTCGAAAATTATTACGAGGACGGCGCGCCGGAGATCACGATCTCGCTCGACCCGTCATTATCCCCGTCCCGGAACGCACAGCGGTACTATAAAAAATATACCAAGGCAAAAACCGCGCAGACGGAGGCGGTGAAGCAAATTGCGGTAACGCGCGCCGAGCTTGATTATCTTGAAAGCGCGCTCGCGGCTTTGACGATGGCCGAAACGGAGAGCGATTTAAACGCGGTGCGCGCCGAACTGACCGGTGAGGGATATATTACGCGGCGCGCGGAGACAAAACGCCGGAAAAAGTCCGAAACGCCTCGGCCGCTGCGGTTTGTGTCATCCGACGGATTTGATATTTACGTCGGGAGAAACAATACGCAGAATGATTACCTGACGCTGAAAATAGCAAATTCGTCCGATATTTGGTTCCATACGAAAAACATCCACGGTTCACATACGGTGATAAAGCTCGGGATTGATAAAAACGTGCCTGAGCGTACGATGCGCGAGGCGGCGGAGCTTGCCGCGTATTATTCAAAGGCGCGCGCGTCCGCGCAGGTACCGGTGGACTATACACGGATTAAAAACGTAAAAAAACCCGGCGGAGCAAAGCCGGGAATGGTGATCTACGACGGTTACAATACAGTTTATGTAACGCCCTCCGCGCATGGGGAGTTAAGGCAGTCATCCGCGGATTGACGCGGCGGATGACTGCCTTTTAAAATATTAGGTTTTTTATTTATTCTACCGCGTCAAACGCGTCGGAAAGAGCCGCGATCAAATCGTCGATGTTTTCCGTGCCTATTGAAAGCCGTATCGTATTCGGCTTAATGCCCTGCTCCGCAAGCTCCGCTTCATTGCACTGCGAATGTGTTGTCGTTGCCGGATGGATCACAAGCGATTTTGAGTCCGCGACATTGGCTAGCAGCGAGAAGATTTCAAGGTTATCAATAAATTTATGAGCCTCCTCTATCCCGCCCTTTATCTCAAACGTGAATATGCTTCCGCCTCCGTTGGGGAGATATTTTTTATACAGCTCATGACTCGGCTCGCTCGGGAGCGACGGGTGGTGAACAGCCTCAACCTTCGGGTGGTTCGCGAGATATTCAACAATTTTAAGCGCGTTTGAAACATGTCTCTCGACTCTTAATGACAGCGTTTCAAGCCCCTGCAGGAACAAAAACGCATGGAACGGGGATAAAGTCGCGCCGGTATCGCGCAGCAATATCGCGCGGATATATGTTACAAACGCGACCGGCCCTACCGCCGCCGTGAAGCTTACGCCGTGATATGACGGATTCGGCTCTACAAGCTGCGGGAATTTGCCCGAAGCGGCCCAGTCGAATTTACCGCTGTCAACTATAACGCCGCCGATAGCCGTGCCATGGCCGCCGATAAACTTCGTGGCCGAATGAACGACTATGTCCGCGCCGTACTCGATAGGCCTTACCAGATACGGGGTCGCGAACGTCGAATCTACGACAAGCGGAATATTATGCTTGTGCGCGATAGCAGCGACAGCCTCAATATCGATCAGGTTTGAGTGCGGATTGCCGAGCGTTTCGATGAAAATCGCGCGGGTGTTATCCTGTATGGCCGCCTCAAACGAACCCTCCTCCTCAGGGTCAACGAATGTCGTTGTAATTCCGTAAGCGGGAAGCGTGTGCTCGAACAGGTTATACGTGCCGCCGTAAATAGTCTTTGACGCGACAACATGGCCGCCGTTTAACGCGAGAGCCTCTATCGTATACGTAATAGCCGCCGCGCCCGAGGCCGTAGCGAGCGCGCCCGCGCCTCCCTCGAGGGCGGCGATTCTCTGCTCAAATATGTCCTGCGTGGGATTTGTGAGTCTGCCGTAAATATTGCCCGCGTCGCGAAGGCCGAAGCGGTCGGCCGCGTGCTGCGAATTGTGGAAAACGTACGATGTTGTCGCGTAAATCGGAACAGCTCTCGAATCCGTAACCGCGTCGGCGCTTTCCTGACCTATATGTAATTGCTTTGTTTCAAATTTCCATTCTCTGTTTGACATTTTTATTTTCTCCTTTAATAATTTACATATTTTATCGGTTATTTACAAATTCACTCTGTACATCGGCACATTCGTCCGCTGTATATATTGGTTAGAAATTCTGTTTTCATGTTGACGATACCTCATTTTTATATTTCCTATAGGTTTACTATGGTTTATAGTATAGCATATATTTTTGATTTGTCAATACCTTTTTTGAAAATTTTTTGAAATTGTGCGCAAAAACCGTATATCAATTTGGATATGCGTTTTTTCAAATTCATAATTTCCTGTAAACGGTGAGGTACATTGTTAAAAAGCAAGCGCCGCCGCCGATGAGATTTGAAACCGGTTCGGCAATGAACACGCCGTCCACGCCGAAAATATAGGGCAGAATAATTGTTAACGGAATAACAATTATTCCCTTGCGCAGGACAGAGAAAAAGACTGCCTGCTTTGATTTTCCCAGTCCGGTGAACACCGATTGCCCCGATGCCTGAAGCGCCATAAGGAAGAAGCCGAAGAAATATATATGCATACAGCGTACGCCGACGGACAGTATTTCGGGGTCGGCGGTGAATATGCCGAGGAAAATTTTTGGGAACAGCACGACAAGCGCCCACGTTGCGCAGCTGAATACCACAACTACGGCGGTCATGAACCTTATCGCGGTTTTAACGCGGCCGTACTGGGCCGCGCCGTAGTTAAAGCCGATAATGGGCTGGGCGCTGTTTGTAAGGCCTAAAATCGGCAGCCACAGGACCTCGCGCACGGAGTTTATGATCGTCATTACGCCTATGTAGACATCGCCGCCCCATTTGGCGAGCGTCGCGTTGCAGACCATCTGTACAGAGCCGTTTGTGACCTGCATCATAAAACCGGCCATGCCGAGAGTCAGAATAGATTTGACTCGGGCGGATTTAAGACGCATATCCGATATGTTTATGCGGCATATTGTTCGCCGCCCGGTAAGGAATACGAACGTCCATACCGCGGACGCGGCCTGTGATATTACCGTGGCGACAGCCGCGCCGAGAACGCCGAGCTTTAAAACGAATATGAAGACGGGGTCGAGAAGAATATTCAAACCCGCGCCGAGCACGACTGTTGTCATGCCTATTTTGCCGAAGCCCTGCGCGTTTATAAATGTGTTCATGCCGAGGCTTATCATTACGAAAATCGTACCCAAGAGATATGCGGATATGTATTTGTCCGCGTATGGGAACGTCGCGTCGGACGCGCCCAGAAGCCGCAGTACGGGGCCTTTCGCGATAAACCCGGCAACGGTCAGCGCCGCGCTGAAAATGAGCAGGAGCGTAAAGGAGGTGCACATGATTTT
The DNA here is from genome assembly GCA_947628155.1 of uncultured Clostridia bacterium. Taxonomy (GTDB): domain Bacteria; phylum Bacillota; class Clostridia; order UBA1381; family UBA1381; genus 12844. The sequence goes on along the minus strand of CANQYQ010000107.1, from coordinate 1,201 downwards.
CTGCGCCTCGTCTGTGCGCCCTTCGCCTCGTCTTATTGAAAACAGCGGCGCTCCGCCCATGCCGACAAGATTTGCAAACGCCATGATTATGCTTATAACAGGAAAGCATACGCCCATGCCGGTGAGCGCGTTGGACGCGTCCGCGCCGAAACGGCCGATATAGACGCGGTCGACAATGTTGTAAAGCAGTGTAATGAGCTGTGCAAGTGTCATGGGTATCGCGAGCGAGATCATGTTTTTGATTATGCTGCCCTTTGAAAAGTCGTTTTTGGCCGCAGCCATTTTTGTCATCTCCTTTGGTATGTTACGGATATCCCGAATGCTACGGTTATTTTGCCGGAAGTGCGCCGTTTCCGGTTATGCGGTATAATGAGCGGCTGAGCGCTTCGGTTATTTTTCGGGAATTACGCAGCCGCAAACGTGCATGTCCACGCGCCCGTCGGCGGTGAATATCACGCCCTCGTCCTCAAGCATTTTCCGCTGTACGCCCTCACCGCCGAACGCGAACGCGTCCGCAAGCGTGCCGTCGGCATGGACGACGCGGTGACATGGAACTACTCCGAAAAACGGATTGTTGTGAAGGATATTGCCGACCGCGCGCATGGCGCGAGGGTTTCCGGCGGCGCGTGCGACCTCCGAATACGGCGCGGCTTTGCCGCGCGGGATCCGCTCCACCGCCGCGAATACACGGGATTGAAATTCGGTCATGATAGGTTCTCCTTTTTGTAAATGTAAATTTTAGTTTATCGATGTGTTTGCGGCGTGCTTTGTAGGGGCGGCGATTCGCTGCCCCTACGGAAGGCCCTTGCCGTATACGAGATCACTCACGGGAACGCTCTGCCTGCGCCCGCCATATGCGATTTTTGCTCACGGGAACGCTCTGCTTGCGCCCCTTGTTAAAGGGGAGAGGGCCAACGAAGTTGGCGAGGGGATTCCGCAATTATGATAAATCGTTCAAATACGCAATATTCTGTGTCAATGAATCCCTCCGTCATTTGCTCCCTACGGCCGCAAATGCCACCTCCCTTTGACAAGGGAGGCTAACACCCGCCGTATGCGATTTCACTCACGGGAACGCTCTGCTTGCGCCCGCTGTATACGAAATCACTCACGGGAACGCTCTACTTGCGCCCCTTGTTAAAGGGGAGAGGGCCAACGAAGTTGGCGAGGGGATTCCGCAATTATGATAAATCGTTCAAAT
>CANQYQ010000106.1 GCA_947628155.1 uncultured Clostridia bacterium | reverse complement strand
TCTGCAGCTCGTCAAGCTGCCTGTTTATGTTTGAAATATCATTGTAGTCATCCTGCAGATCCTTCCGGCAGCGCTCCGCCGTCTTTAAATCTTGTTTTCTTTGTTGTGCCGCCATTATTACACCTCCGTCATAAAACTGTAATTCGCGCGTTTATGCGCCCTGATTTATGCTGCTTCCGACTTGGCTGTCCCATTCGTCATAGCTGAGCTTAATGCTTTCAAGATTGTCCGCTATGCTTCTGAGATTTTCTTCCTCATCCTTAAGCTGTGTTTTAAGCCGAATATACGCCTCTTCAAAGCTCTTTTTGCCCTCGCCTTCCCAATCGATAAACAGTTTGTCCGTACTGGAAAAAATGCGTTCCCGGGCTTCCTCGTAAGTGCTTATCGAACTGCGAAGCTCCGAAATAGCCTGCGCAAAGGCTTTTGTACTTACACGCTCTACTGCCATAAAAATCCCCCTTCTTGTAATTCTTTATGTCACGATATACCGTCACATAAAATTGTCTTAATTTTGTCATATTCCCCGTTCCGGTACAAGTAGCCCTCGCCCAGAAGTATCTGCTTGGGATAACGCCTTTGCAGCTGTATACTTGTTTCAAACAGCTTCATATTCGCTATATCGTCAAGCATGAACGCATAACGTTTATCACGCACGTTCTTTCTTATAATAGACGGTCCGGAAACGCTCGGCTGCGCATTTTCGATATTCGATAAAATCACGCACGCCTTATATTCGTAAAGCTCTTCCGTAACCGCATTGAACTTGCTTAACAGCTCCGCGTCCTTCGATATAAACATCAGCGTCTCGATATCCTCGATTACGATAAGCAGCAGCGGAGAATCCTCCAGCCGGCTGTTCCGCTCGTCCTTGCTCATACCGTCGGTCCTGTCGCGTCTGCGGCACAATTCGCTGTATACATCCTCCAATATCCATGTTGCGTCCATGGAATCGGTAGTGTATTTTTCAACAAAGCCCTCATCGTCAAATTCCGAAAGCGCGCCGCGCGCTCCGTCAAATATATACGCTTGGGTCAGGTTGTCAAAAATAGTCTCCGAAATGGTTTTGAGTACGAGTCTGGCCATATTTGTACGTCCGCTCTTTGATCTGCCCGCAACAGTCACAAGCCCGGAATCGCAAAGATCAATATAAATATAGTCAATAGAATTAAAGCTCATTCCCACCGGTATACGATATTTCACATTGTAAAGCTCTGGCATTTCGCTCAGCATCTGCGACAGCAGCATACGCTCCGGAACAATCGGAATTTTGCGTGCCTTCGCCGTCCCGTACATTTCATTTCTCATTTCAAGCATTTTCTTAAGCTCACCGTTTCGCTCATGCTCCGTAGTTCCCGCAACGCACAGCGCCGTTTGAAATTCGAGAATACGCTTATCCATGCTGATAAGCGCGCGTCCGGGCACATCCTTCGGCTCTACGCGGCAGCGGTCGAACAGATTGGAATACTCCGATTTGTCGTTGCACGACAGCGCGATTCTCGTACCGAAGTTAGTGAGTATCTTATAGCTTATCGAATTTGTCTGCGTACCTGTCGCGATAACATTTATACCCGCGCCGATACCCTCACGGGCTATCGACAGCAGTGTGGGATCCATATTCGCGTACAGCTCCCTGAACGCCACAACATTATCGATTATAAGGAAAATCTGCGGCAAATCTTTAAATCCCGCCTCGGTATACGCCTTATATGTTCCGACCATATTCGCGGAAAAGATATTCTGTCTGTTCATAACTTCCTTCTTGAGCATATTAAACAGATTTATGATCTTCTCCTCCTCGTTCGCGAGTGCCACACCGCCCACAATTCTCGAATATTCCAGGGTCTTAAGCGCTCTGTTTCCGCAATCGATTATATATACGTTTACCTGTTCCGGAGTAAATTTTACGGCAAGATTGCCGACAATTGTCTGCAGCATCGACGTTTTTCCCGTTTGTGCGGAGCCGATTATGTACATATTATTTTCCTGCAAATCAAGAGTAAGCGGCTGCTGGATTTGGTTATCCGGATCATCATACAATCCCAGAGTTATACTCATTCCGCCCATATCCTCATCCTTGATATCGCTGGAATATATCTCCTCCGGCAGCGGCGGCAGACATATGCTTACCAGCCTCTCTATATTGTTGCTCTCACAGTAGTCATGCACGTAATCGACAACGCCCTGCAGCTGTGTTTTGGCATTTTCATCCTGAATTTCCTCTTTATTGGAATATACGAGCTTGCGCTTACCCCAGAAATTCACTTCGTTAAGCTCTACGACATTTTTTCGTTCAAATCCGCCCGGGACTTTAACACCACTGTAAGCGGACTGCAAAAGCTCGAAAATTTCATTATTACCAACCTGAAGATACGCGCGGCCCGGCTCAACAATCTCGGCTGCAAGCGGCGTCTTTAATACCTCCTGGCTGTCCTCTCTTGTCTGCACCTTCAGACACAGCTTGAATTTCGAGTTACTCCAAATCTGAGCGTCCACAACACCCGTAGGCTTCTGCGTCGCGAGTATAAGATGCACACCGAGGCTTCGGCCTATTCTCGCCGCGCTTATGAGCTCCTTCATAAATTCGGGCTGCTCCATTTTCAATTCCGCGAATTCATCTACAATCAGAATCAGATGCGGCAGCGGGATTTTCGCAACGCCGCGCTTATAAAGACGTATATAGTCGCTGATTTTATTTACATCAAATTCCGCGAACAGCGTCTGTCTCTTCCTCAATTCAGCCTTAATTGAACGCAGAGAACGGTTTATTTCTCGTCCGTCAATATTTGTAATCGAACCGTTCAAATGCGGCAGCTTCTTAAACTGATTCACCATACCGCCGCCCTTGAAGTCGATAATTACAAAGCTTATTTCATATGGATGGTACAGTGTGGCAACGGATAATATATACGTCTGCATAATTTCACTCTTACCTGAGCCTGTGGTTCCCGCGACAAGGCCGTGCGGGCCGTGGAAATCTTCATGCAAATCCAAATACACCACTTCATTATTTGTCTTAACTCCAAGCGGCGCACGAAGCGTATGCTCAATATCCGATTCGGCCCATCTTTTTGAAAGATTCAAGTCGTTCAGCGAATAAATGTTAAGCAGCTCAAACAGAGAAATGCTCTTTGTCAGCTCGCCCTCAAGGCTCACCTTATCGGTGTAAACCGGACTCATCCTCAGCGCGGCGCTGCGCATCGTCCCGTCGCTTATTCCGCCGTATGAGAAATACGATACGTTATTGCTCGCGCTGCTGTCATAAATCATACCCTCGTTTTTATTATTCTCCAGGCGTATGATTTGGGTACAGTTGAGCGGAAGCTGCTCGTGATAGTTTACAAAGAACACAAATGTAACGCCGAGCTGCGCCGCGCGGTCGGCATATTTAAATAACGGGTGTTTGATGATCGATTTACTGTCAAATACAAATACCACGAAATGCGGAGCGGGTTTTGCATCTTTATTTTTGCCGAACTGTTCTTCCCTCGCGCCAAGCATTGAATACAGATACTCAAAGATCGCCGCTTCGCTTTCGGCGTCACATACAATGTTACGTATACCTAGCTCCTCATTTTCAAAATGACGCATCCATCTGACCCATTGCAGAGTTTTGCGCATATGCGGCGGAAGTATAAGGACGCAGTTTAAGTCCTCATAAAACTGTCTTACTGTTAAATCCAGCAAAAGAATTTTAAAAATATCATATAGCTTCGCGTCGGCCCCTATAACACCAAGCACATTATCCCGCGCGAGGTTAGCGATTATCGGGACATCGGTTATCATCTCGTACTTCTTTGCTATCTGCTCGGGCAGACTCGCAAGCTCGTCCTCATCGCTGAAATCCTGCGGTTTAAATTTTATCGGGTTGATCGACGGCCGCTTTCCCGAGCCGACGCGCACATCAAGAAAGTCCTCGTCGGTTGTAATTCGGTCGAACAGATCCTTATCGAAATTATTAATCGCTTCAATATTTTTATCGACAGCTCTGTATTTGTTTTTAAGCAACACGTATTCCGCGCGCCGTTTTTCTATAATCTCCTTTTCCTTTTCACTTATATAGTTCAGGTAGCTTTCGGTACGCTTTTCCAAATCCTGTTTATATTTACGTTTTTTTACTATATAGCCTATAATTGAGGAAATTATGGTTATTCCCATTGTGCAAGCGCTGTAAATTACAAATGAGCTGCCGGTAGAATTCATCATGCCGCGCACTACTATCATTACCATAAGCATGGCAATCGACGGGCCGATAAGCAGTAAAAGATTGCCCCCGCCGTCATTGGGCTTGCTTTTGGGGGGCAGCACCTCGATTGTATCTCTGGGGAATATATAGCTGTTCCGTGTGCTTCGGTTAAATTTCGGATATTTCAGCGAGCTGTTTGATTCGGCCGCCGAAACAATATCGATACCGTTTATCCCTATATTTGACGGAACGTCCATGTACATGTGATTATTCTTTATGAAGAACATATATCCCGCGAATGACAGGAACGAATAATTAACAAGCTCCGCTCGGTCGCCCACCTTTGCCCCATCTACATATATTCCGTATCTTGTATTGTTATCGTAGGCGTATACCGTGCCGTTTTCATTCCTTATTGTGATAAAATCATCACGAATAATTGAATCTCTGATTTCTATATTGCAGCCGTCGCGTCCGCCTATCGTTATTTCCTGAATATCGGATAGATTGACAGCATTATCAAAATGTCTCTCAATGCAATCAAAATCTATAAAAATCTCTATCCGGAACAAATCTGCTCCGCTGTCGGCATACCGAAGCTGAACGCTGTCTCCGTTACGCAGGGAAGCCGTATTTGATTTCAATATTCCCTCGCGGATAAAATACGCGTTCTCGTCCGTAGTTATGCTCCAGCACCCGTTCGCGTATGCGCATCTAATATCGAAATCACAGAAAAAATGACTGCGCTCAAAACGTACATCGCCTTCACTGAGAGTCGTAATCCTCACGTTTTTCTTCTCATTGGTATTCACGATATATTCACGATAAATATTCTTTCCGTAAATAGTAATTTTGTACTGGTCATTCTGCATATGACTGCCCCCCTACAGAATATGTATTATACTTCCGTTCCTCAGCCCGTAATCCTTCAGGGTGTGTATACCTCGGATAAAGGCCGTAGGATTTTCGCATTTGAGATAGCATTTCGACAAATCAGATGTGTCATAGTCTAACCCGTACGTACTGTTAAGCGCGATTACAAGCTCATTGCACGTAATATTCACCGGCACCTCCACATCTATCGCGCGCTGGGTTTTATGAATATTGACCCTTACAATAATTTTATCAGCTCTCAAGTCCTACACTTCCTTCCGGTTTATCCGCTTTCCGGTTCTAAAAATTAAACTCTATATAATCTCTGAACTCCTTGCTTGCGGCAATCTCATCGCATGCATTATCGTCGCCCGGGAACATTTTTAAAAACGCTCTCGGAACGCATTTATTGTTCATATATTCCTCGGTAAGGCAAATATGACGCGACTCATCGTACATATTACACAAAAATGTAAAATTGTTTCCTCCTTTGTAATCTATGGCCGACATCAGTTTATCTATTTTCCTTACGGACATCATATCCTGTCTGACAATAATCAGATTAATATCAGCCTGCTGCATAAAGCCGCACAAATTATCCGAAAACGCCGGCGATGTATCAAATACAATATAATCATACTGCATTGACTTTTTCGCCATAATCGCCACACGCACAAAATCCTCGAATCTGTAGCCTGCCGACAGCAGCGTACCGTCTACGGGACGGAGATAATAAAATCCGTTTTTGCTCAAATATCGGCTGAACATAGCCTTGTTCAGTTCAATACCGCTCAATATCGTGGTTCGGAAATCACTGTCCATATGCAGTGTTTCTCCCATGACCGCGTCATAGTTTTGAATATCCTCACCGCTTATATACAAAACCTCTTTTCCCTCCGCGGCAAGCGTCTTCGCCAAGGCCAGAGAAACCGTGGTTTTGCCGCAGCCGCCGAGCGGGGAATATACCAAAATAATATTCGGCTTGCGTTCCTCGCTGAGCTTTACCTTAGCTGTGTCATTGAGGTTCTTGAATACAAACTCGTAAATATCATCCGCGCCCGTATATTTATATATACCGCCCCGCGCGCTCTCTTCCTCCGTTTCACACAAATAGAAAATATTTCCTACATTATGCTTTAGCAGCTGTTCCGAATACATATTTCTGTTTATCAGAACTATATCTATATTCCTCAGCACCGCTAGATACTGCTCAAAGCTTTCCCGCCTCGTAATCACGGTTATTTCCAGCTTTTCCTTGCCAAGCTTATTTATGAAATATTCTACCAAAGGCTCTATATACGTCTGATCCGCATCAACAATCGTAACATTTACCTTATTCACGTAAATCTCCTCCGCACGCTGCCGCGCTTATTCCACTCTGAATTTCATATCCGCGACGGTAATCTCGTCACCCTTACGGAACTCCGTAAGAATATTCGCCCCTATCCTTACATCGTTAATATATGTACCGTATTCGCTTCCATAATCTATAATATACAGCCGTCTGCCGTCAATCAGCAGCTTGCAGTGTATGTCGCTTACTCTCGGATTATCCGGGAATACCTCGTCCGCACTAAGCTCGTTCCGGCCTATATAAAAGTTGTTTTTGTTTATTTCAATATCACGTTCCGCATTTACTGCTCTTAGATATAACACCGGCGCGGGGGCATGCCTCGGTTCCTTTACGGTCTGCGGATGCCGCTCCTCGTCCCATTTCTTGATGAGGCCCTTGAAAAAGCCCCTTCTTCCGCTGTTCTCGTCAGGCTCCGCAGGCCTCTCAAGCCCAAACGCGTCCGGCTGTTCCTCCTGCACGGGCATCTGCGTTTCTTCCAGCGCGAGCAAGTCCGAATCCTCGCTTCGACCAAAATGACGGTTAATAATTTTTATAAGCTGATTCCTATCATCAACCGACAGGTTTACCGCGAGACGGCTGACGATGCCAATGAGACTCTTACGAATACTATCGTAATCCTCGGTCTTGGTCAGCTTGTACAGCGGTATGCATATCATTTTTACCGAATTATCATATAGATTAATAAAAATCTTGTTTTCATCAATCTCAAGATTTTCCGCCTTGAGAAAACCGTTATCATTTATTTTTGATATGATGGACAGGATTTTATACAGCATTTCATCCCAGACGCTGTATGTGGCATTCATCATATGCTCCGCAAACGTGCGATAGGCATTTACATTATAGCTCAATCTGATACTGCCGTTCTGTATTGTTTTTGAACAGCTCAAAACACCTATGAACCGCTGCTTATATTCAAGAACCTTAAGCCCGACCTCATAGTAAACACTCGGGTCTTTTATTATGTAATCAATATACCCGTTATCCGTGTTTTCCAAAACGCTGTTATAATACACAACTTCACCTTCCTAATTCACATCTCTTATCGGCGCGCCGGCTGCCGTTTATTCGTAAGCAGCAACACCAGGTCCACAATCAGCATGATCGCCGCTATAACCATCGCGCCTGTTTCAAAGCAGAAGCCGAATACAAGCAGAGAAATAACCGCCGCCGCAAAAATAACCATCTCCATCGGATCGGCGCTGCGTCCGGGTGCAACCTTGCCTCCCGATATTCCGGTAGATATCATTACCGCGCCGAATATAACCGCAATGATAAATAATATAACAATGCGCAGTAATCCGATACCGGAATGATACGTCTGCAAATAATTATTAAGCATGCTCAAGCCAATCCCCGAGCACAATGCCGTAAGCGACGACAGGCCTATTACACTTAACGAGTCCGTCAGCGCGCTTTTTCGTACCTCTCTTTTAACTCTGCCGAGATTCAGACCCTGAATGCTGCACACTCTCTCAAACGCGTCCAGAAATCTCGGATTTACACCCGAATTGTCCGCCATCAAGTTTTTATATATCGCGGCCATTCCCTGATAGCTGCCCCTCGCTCTTATCATATACGGCAGCATAGCGGAACGTCTTAAATCGGTTTCGGTTATTCTCGCGGAATTTTCCTTAAACGACGTAAACAGCGCGTTGCTGTCAAACTGCATGGTTTCCGCGCGTATGGCGTTTATTATCATATCGTCAACAGTACCGCGCACGAATTTCATTTTAGTGCAGTTCTGAAGCTGACGCATAATGTGGCTGCGCTCCTCTTTACTAAATTCCTGAGACGCAAGCACCTTCTTTATGATTTTCTCATATACAGGGTCGCCTGGCGTACCGCTCGTCCGGAGTGAATTTGCCATGTCCTCCAGCTCATGTACGGTATTGTATTTACTTGATCCGTAAACCCTTAAATCGGTATAATTGTCGTCATGTCTCCACGCGGTTATGGAAAAGTTCTGCCAGAATACGGATTTTGCCGCATCCTCATACTGATCAATTAATTC
>CANQYQ010000105.1 GCA_947628155.1 uncultured Clostridia bacterium | reverse complement strand
TTGAGATGAAGGACGGCAAGCTCGGTGCGATTGATAAGACGATTAATCTTGATGGCACAGGAAATGATGAGGGCGTTACAGTAGATGGATTACAAACCGGATTCGAGTATTCCGATGCGAACGGCTACCAGGTTAATCTTAATCTGCCGGCGGGATATCGTTACACGCTCACGTTTAAGGGCGACGGCTACAGAACGTACACCAAGGATGTGGTTGTAAGCGATGATACGACCGTAACAGTATGGAATAACGTTATGGACGAGAAAACCGCTGTCGTATCCGGAAGTGATCCGGAGACGACGCATACATTCCTTGCGGGAGATATCGACAACAGCCAAAAGATCGATCTTTACGATTTATCGGCCGACGTCGCGTACTTCGGCAAAACGGATGTCGCGGGAGATTTCGTACGCTACGACTTGAACCGTGACGGCGCGATCGACTCAAAGGATATCGCGATGGTTCTCGTATCGTGGAACAACTAAATAAAACCGGGGAAATACGCGGTTTTTCATAAAAAAGAGAGGCATATTAAGATTTCCTTAATATGCCTTTTTTTTGAAGTCAATTTCTTTTTAATAAAATATCGCAGCAGAACATATCTCCCTCATGAAAGCATTTCATCATACCGTCATATTTTTCAACTATCTTTCTTGTGTTTTTCAGTCCGAAGCCATGCTCGCCTCCGTCGGATTTAGTTGTACTTAACCCGTCGCCGAGGATACCTTTAAAGCTGTTCTCCATATATATTGATATATAATCGCCCTGCGGACAGACACTTAAAATTATGAACTTCTCGTCGGTTTTTTCGGCTGCCTCTATCGCGTTATCAAAAATATTTCCGAATAGTACCGCTATATCCTCCGTATGTATTTCGTCTATTGCCGCGTCATCTATGCTTATATTTGTTTGTATATGTTTTTGCTGACATATTTCAAGCCGAATATTCATCAAAGCGTTGAATACGTCATTGTTTGTAAACACAATTTTTTGCGCGGAGTTGAGCTTATCATGTATCAGCTTATTCATATACTCGATCGCTTTTTCGCGTTCATTGTTTTCCGTCATCGTTTTTATATAAAGGAAATGCTTTTCCAAATCATGCTTGATTTCATACGTGCTTTCATATAAGGCCTTCATATTCTTTTCCGTATTTTTAACATTATCATACTGCATTTTTACGAGCGCCAATTCCGTTTTTATCCCCATAGCTTTATTTATACTCAGTATGAAATAATAAATCAGGAAATTTACCGCCACCGCCGCTACCGCCGCGCCGAGCATATAACCCTTTATATTATCCGCCATCATTGACGCTTTTGTAAACAGCATTACCTCGACCCATGTTATAAATAATACCGCGATACACATTATCCATTCTTTAAGCGTCAGATTGCAGCGCTCTCTAACGTACAGCACCGCCTTGAACACGGCAAGCTCCGCCACGCGGCAAAAGCATAAAATAAACAGACGCGCGCCCGAAAAGCCCGCCAGCAGATCATATTCCGATTCGCCGTGCGTATTTGATATTATAAGGGATGTAAGGCTCGCGATCAGAAACACTATTTCCATAGCGAAAAGCGCCGTAAATATGTGCTCCGGCAGCTTTCCCTTAAGGCATATCCGGGCGTATATCACCATATCGAATATTGATATAACGGACAGTATCCCATCGTAATCGGTAAAGTGATTTATCACCGTGATCACGGCGGTATCAAGAAACAGTATCACTATAAACCCGAGCGCCTTTTTTGATCCGCTGTATTTATATCCGCAAAAGTTAGATATAAACCATATCATCAAAAAGCTCTGCACTGTGCTCGCGCACATTTCACATATATTTGCCGTCATCTTATACTCCTAAAATAATCCTGGAATTTTTCCTTTACCTCGTTCATTTGAGATCTGCTGATCGGGATCCGCTCGTTGTCATACAGTACAAGCTCATTGCCTTCTATTGAACGCGCCATTCGCAGATTTGCCAGAAATCTGTTATGCGTTTTTACAAACCAAACAGAATCAAGCTGCAGCTCCACGTCGTGTATTCGACACCGAAAGCTGCTTGACCTTGCGCCGTTTTTGTCGATATAGCATATATAATGACCGTCGGATTTGAAATATTTTATCCTTCGTATATCTATTTCTATAATTTTATTTTCCATTTTTATTTGCATAAAGGACATTTCATCCTCCGCCGCGTCTGTTTTGCTCAAGATTTTATCTACCGCCCTTTTAAGCAGGTACATTTGACTTTTTGGAATAAACCATATCGGACTGTATTCATATGCCGAGAAAACGGTTGTTTCCTTGCTTGAAACAAAAACAATCATTATATTCTTTCTCATTTCACGCAATTTTTTTGCCGTGTCAAATCCGTTAAGGTCAGGCATTGCGATGTCCAAAAACACGGCGTCGATTTTCTCCTTCATACATAAAGAAAGAAGCTCCGCGCCGCTGTTTACCACGGTGAATACACAGCTTTTGCCGTGCCGTGCAAATTCACGCAGCAAATCATTCTTCAGGTTTTCCGCGAATACCGGTTCATCATCGCATATCGCAATCCGCATTCACTCACCGCCTTTTCATCTAGTAAATCCATTATACCGCGTATCTTTAATTTTTTCAAGGAAATAATAGAAAATACAGGGTACTGATGATAGAAAAATACAAGGGAATATCAGGAAATTCGCGAACCGATAAAACGGCATGAGCCACGTGGTACGGGGGTTTGGTTTTTTATCCCATGGAAGGTCCCGGAAACCGCGTAAAAACAGGGTTTTATTACCATTGTAATGCTTCCTTTAAAGTGTTATTATAGCTTTGCAGTCAGAAAATAGGCCGCGAGTAAATTTTAAAGAAGGGGTGCATTTTAATGTCAGCTATACCATCAATTATTCTTTCCGCCGTACTGTCGTGCGGCTCAGTCCCCGCGGATGTGCAGGGGGTCATCGACGCGGTGCGCGGGGATAATACGAATATCGTATGCGTGCAGGATCTACATGACTTAAAAGCCGCGCTTGAACAATTCGGCGTGAGATTGGATACAAATGATTGCGACTTGGGCAGAATTATAGAGGATTACATAAACGGCGGCTGCAATTCCGGAGAGGAAATGCCGGACGAGCCGGAAGCGCCGGATGAGCCGGAAACGCCGACCGACACTCCCGTTGTGACGCAGTCCCCGACAAAGGCGCCGTCCGTGACGAAAGCGCCCGCTCCGACAAAGGCGCCGTCCGCGACGAGAGCGCCCGCTCCGACAAAGGCGCCGTCCGTGACGAGAGCGCCCGCTCCGACAAAGGCGCCGTCCGTGACGCAGCCGCCGACCGACAATTCGACCTCGTCGTACGCGAGACAGGTCGTTGATTTAGTAAATCAGGAACGCACGAAGAGAGGCCTTTCGGCGCTTACGATTGACAATACGCTCATGAGCGCGGCTCAGACACGCGCTATTGAAACGGTAAAAAGCTTTTCGCATACGCGTCCGAACGGTTCTTCGTTTAGCTCTGTCCTGTCTGAATACGGATACAGCTATCGCAGCGCGGGTGAGAACATTGCCTACGGCCAGCGTACTCCGCAGGAGGTCGTAACGGCATGGATGAATTCATCGGGTCACCGCGCGAATATCCTTAACGGTAATTACACTAAAATCGGCGTGGGCTGCTATAAATCGGGAAGTACATACTACTGGTCGCAGCTTTTTGCGGGTTGAAATAGTCTGTGCGGCAAGAACCATTGTAAGACCGCGCCGTAAGGTGAGAGAGGCGCGGCTGCCTCCTGAAAATATAAACGCCGCGCGGACAATATTTCATAAAGAGACCGTCGTAGAAGCCGGTCTCTTTTTTGCGTATCCGCAGTCATTGCGCGTGAGCGCAAAGCTCGATTCTAACCTTCACTCCGCCGCAATTTTCTATCTCGAACTCCCCGCCGTGAGCTTTTACAATTCTGTACGCCATAGGCAGTCCCAGTCCGTGCGCGGATTTGGGGATTTCGGCGATGTTGCCCAAAACCTCCCGCGGCACGCCCTTGCCGTTGTCGGCGATCTCCACGATAATACGCCCCTTTTCCTCATACTGCGTTATAGTGATTTTGCAGCCGTTTTTGTTATGCGTGACACTGTTGTTTATCAGATTATACACCGCGCGCTCGATAAGACTTTCGTCAGCCGATATAATTGATTTTTCGTTTCGCAAATCAAGCTCTATCTCGCATTGGTCCGCTATGCCGCTGTTTAATATATCCGACATGACGCGGCGCAAAAGCGGACAAATTTTGACCGCCGTTTTCTTTGACGGCTGCATATCGTATTCGAGCGACGATATCAAATTCAAATCCTCGATAAGCTTCTTTATTTTCACGCCCTGCGCGGTTATCGCTTCGGCTTTCCCGCGCTCCGTTTTTGTGAGATTTTCCGATTTCGCAAGCTCGTCCGAGTAGCCGACTATTACCGAGAGTGGTGTGCGGATATCGTGCGAGATGCCTGAGATCCAGTTTGACCGCGCGCTGTCGCGGGCGGCGAGAGCGGCGTTTTTGCGCCCGATCGAATCCGACGCGCGGTTTATGTTCGCGGAGATTTCTTTAAAAATCCCGCGCTCTGGTAAGCTGACCGGCTTTTCGCTGCGCAAATCGGCTATTCCGTCGGTGAGCGCGCGCAATCGGCGGTAAAGACGGAAGCCGAAAATACACGCCAGCAGCGCGGCGAAGCATAGATTTATGAGAAGGATCGTCAAAATCTTTTGCGGCAGCGTGTCAAACCAGCTCATCGAATAAATCATTTCGTATTTGGCGACCGCGTTTTTCGGTATGCCGAGCACTAGCAGTCCGTAGTCCTCCGTGCGGACGTAGACGGGGTAGTCGTTCAAGAACCAATGCGTCATTCTTGCAACGTCGTTTATGGAATAATGCGTCGGAATATCGTCGGGTTTGTTCCGCGACCAAATTATATCGCCGTTTTCGTCAAGCAAAATGCACCAATAATTGTCGGGGATCACATTTTCCGTAAGCTTAAAGCCGCCGTCCGTCCGCGTCAGATTTTCGCTTATCAGCGCGAGCGTTTTCCTCGGACTGCCCTCTTCACCCGGGTCGCTCGCGATATACGCGTATCCCAAAAAATTTATGCACAGCAGAATGACCGCGATCACCGCCGAGGTAAGCGTAAAACATATAAAAATTTTCAGGCTTGTTTTATTCATTGTTTATCACCAGTTTGTAACCCAATCCCTTGGCCGTCAGCAAATGCTTCGGCTTCGACGGCTCGGCTTCGATTTTCTGCCTCAGCCGCCGTATATGCACCATCAGCGTGTTTTCGTACCCGTAATATTCCTCGCCCCACGCCGCCATGCAAAGCGCGTCGGATGTGACGATTTTATTTTTGTTTTCCCACAGCTTTTTAAGCAGGATATACTCCTTCGCCGTGAGCGGGATTTCCTTACCGTTTTTATTTACCGACGCGGTTTCAAAATTAACTATACAGCCGGACAAGTTGAATGCCGATTTCGCTTCCGCGATTCCGTAAACGCGCTTTAAAAGCGCGTTTATGCGCAAAATCAGCTCGTCCGCCAGAAACGGCTTTACTATGTAATCGTCCGCGCCCAGGCCCAGACCCTTTATCCTGTCGTTTCCCTCGCCGCGCGCGGTTAGGAAAATCGCCGGGGCGGACGAGATCTCGCGGAGCTTTTCAAAAAGCGCGAACCCGTCCCCGTCGGGCAGATTCACGTCAAGCAGATACAGCGCGATCGACTGTGCCTTCGCGATCCGCAGCGCCGTTTTACTGTCGGGCGCGGTGTAGATATTGTAAAATCCGTTGTTGTATAAAATCCCCGATAGGATTTTCAAAAGCTCCGTTTCGTCGTCAACGATCAGGATTTTTTTGTTTTTTAATTCGTTCATGTTTATCACCTTATTAGCCTTCCCCTCAAGGGGAAGGCTTTATTTATCCACTATTGTATCATAATTCATTTCGCATTTAAACAGAATTTATAAATATTTAAGGTTCGCGTAAGGTTTATTTCACTTTGGTGAAAGGTCGGCGTGATATGCTTGTTTTATCAAACAGAAAGGGGAACTACTATGAACGAAATTGTAAAAACAACAAACCTCACAAAGCTCTACAAGGGCGCGGCGGCGGTAAGCGGTCTTAATATGCGCGTGAACGAGGGGCGCATATACGGATTTCTTGGTCCGAACGGCGCGGGAAAAACGACTACGCTAAAAATGCTCCTGAGCCTTATCCGCCCTACGGAGGGCGAAATTGAAATCATGGGGCGGCATATGGACGCGAAAAACCGCATTGAAATTCTGCGCTCTGTCGGCTCGCTTATCGAGTCGCCGTCGTTTTACGGACATCTTACGGGCGCGGAAAATCTCAAAATTCTGCAAACGCTTCTTGATGTTCCGAAAAGGAATATCGACAAGGTGCTGAAAATCGTGCGGCTCGACAATCAGCGCGGCAAGAAAGCGTCGGCATACTCCTTGGGCATGAAGCAGCGGCTCGGGCTTGCGGGCGCGCTTTTATCATTTCCGAAGCTTTTGATACTCGACGAGCCGACAAACGGACTTGACCCGTCGGGCATACAGGAAATGCGCGAGCTTATCAAATCGCTGCCGCTCCAATACGGCATGACGGTCATCGTGTCAAGTCATTTGCTCTCGGAAATAGACCAAATGGCGGAGGACGTCGGCATTATCGCGAACGGCAAAATGATGTATCAGGGCGCGCTTGATAATCTGCATAACATTGACACGTCGAAATCGCTCGAGGAAATATTCCTCGACCTCACGGGAAAGGAGCGGAGCTTATGATCAAATTACTCATATGTGAGTTTATGAAAACGCGCCGTCGCTATGTGTTCGTGACCGCCCTCGTAGTAACGGTGGCGATGCTCGTGTGGATCTATCCGAGACATTATGGCGAAGATATGCTGAGGCTTGGGTGGAGGGCGAATTTATACGAGCTGCCGCTTATAAACTCGATATTTATGCCGCTGCTCTCGATAATCGTCTCGTCGCGGTTGTGCGATATCGAGCACAAAGGCGCAATGCTAAAGCAGCTTGCGGTCACAAAAAGGCGCGGGCAAATCTACGACGCGAAGCTGTTATACGGACTTGCGATCATGCTGTTTTGCGTGGTATTAAGCTGGGGAGTGACGATTGCGTTCGGCTATATCGCGGACTTTGCGGGCAATGTGCCGATAAAGCTGTATCTTTTGTATCTGCTGTTCACCGCCGCGCCGACAATCGCGGTGTACATTTTTCAGCACACGCTGTCGCTCTGCTTTAAAAATCAGGCGGTCACGTTTTTTTCGGGAGCGATAGGCACGTTTTTCGGAACATTCTCAATGTTCCTGCCGCAGCTTACGTGGCTCCGCAGATCGCTTATCTGGGGATATTACGCGGTGCTGATGTTTGTCGGACTGTTCGACTGGTCGAAGGAAAACCGCTACCGATACGCGCATTTTGACGTTATGGGAATTGATTGGAATTTCTTTATCGTACTGCTTTTTATATGCGCCGCGCTGTATGTCATCGGGCGCGAGATATTCAAGAGGAAGGAGCTGTAAATTATGTTACTGAAATTATTAAAGGCGGAAAGGATGAAGCTCAAACGCTCTCCCGTGTGGCTCGCGTTTTTGCTTATGCCGATTATTCCGGCGGCCTTGGGAACGGCGAATTATCTGTATCAGAAGGAGGTTTTAACGCGCGAATGGCTGAGTCTCTGGACGCAGCACACGCTGTTTACCGATTACTTCTTCCTGCCGCTGATGCTCGGTATTTACTGCGCGTATATAATGCGGCTGGAAAACGCGAACAACAACTGGAACAAGGTTTTCGCCATGCCCGCGGGGCGTTCGTCGGTGTTTTTGGCAAAGCTTCTGACCGCCGCGATGATGCTGCTTTTGAGCATGATATGGATATGCGCGCTGTTCGTGATTTCGGGATACATGGCGGGGCTTGCAAATCCGCCGTGGCTCACGATAGCGCAGTGGTGCGTGTTCGGTACGCTTGGGGGAATGGTTACGGTAGCGATACAGATTTTTATCTCAATGAACATAAAGAGCTTCGCGCTGCCGATAGGAATATCGTTCGCGGGCGGACTGTCGGGACTGGGATTCTTAGCGAAAAACATGGGGCACATATGGCCCTACTCGCTGATGTCCTACGGCATGAACTCGAACGCGCCGCAAAAAATCGCCGAAAGCGGCGGGTATGTGCAGTTTACCGCTGTGTGCATCGCGTATATCGCGGTTTTCACTGTAATTGGGGCGGTTACAGCGGCAAGGAGGGATATATAAAAATCCGGGAAACATGTCCCGGATCTTTTACATATGTTATGGTAAGTCCTTGTCTTATATAACGCGGATTTTTTTAATACAACAGCACCGATTTGTCTCGTTTTCCGGCTGCAAACGTGTAAAAAAGGGGATATTTGCGATTTATTTGAAAAATTGCTCCTAATGTATTGACAAAACGCCCAAAATGTTATATAATTACAACATAATTATAAGCAATTTTAACGAAAGGAGGCCCTGACATATGAACCGCGTGATGTTCGTTCAACCCATAGGGGGGGGGGGTAGCGTTTAGCGTA
>CANQYQ010000104.1 GCA_947628155.1 uncultured Clostridia bacterium | reverse complement strand
CCCCTTTAACAAGGGGCGCAAGCAGAGCGTTCCCGTGAATGAAACTGCACATGGGCACACATTTTGTAGGGCGCGCTGCCCACATCCCGCCGTTGTAAATTATATCGCGTTACGGAATACGGCGAGCGTGAGCCTCCCTTGTCAAAGGGAGGGGGACCATGCGCAGCATGGTGGAGGGATTCATTGACACAGAAAACCGTATATTTGAACGCTTTATCATAATTACGGAATCCCCCAGTCAGCTACGCTGACAGCCCCCTTTGACAAGGGGGCCTTAGCAGAGCACTGCCGCAAGCATTACACACATAAACTAAAATTTTTCAAAGGAGTTGACCGTCATGGCGGGAAGAAAAAAACAGAATATTTTTACCGCCGTAAGGCGGAAAATCACATATCCGTTCGGTGTTGCGTACAGGCGCACGAAATTTGCCGTGCTCGGCTTTATTCATGGGCAGCGAGTACCGCGCAAAAGGCGACATAGATCCGAAAAGAAATTTAATCCGAAAATATTTTTTCTAACGCTGCTAAGACTGCTCGTGTTTGCGGCGATTATTTGCGCGTATGCGGCGGGCGCGGCCGCGCTTGCATGGTATCTTGCGCCGGTTCATACAGGTGCGGCAATAAGTGCGGCCGGGCTGTTTAAAAGCGGATTTGTTATGGATGCGGCGAATAATTCCGTTGAACTGAACTGGACGAACGGAGTGACGGAGCTTATCGACGGCGAGGCGCATATGAAGCTTACGGCACGGGTCACGCCGGCGTTCCTGGAGCAGCTCGGCATTCACTGGAGCTCATCCGATACGTCGATCGCAACGGTGACGGAGGACGGGGATGTAACAGCGAAAGCGCCGGGAACTGTCACGATCAGCGCGGATTTGGGACGAAGCGGATACGGCGCGCAGGCGCGGCTTGTCGTATTGCAGCCGGTTACGGGACTGTTTATGACGACCCCGAACACGACGTTATATATGGGCGGTTCGGGCAAATATTTAAAGGTCAGCATTTTCCCGGAAAACGCGACTGATACGACGCTCGTATGGAAGGTAAAGGACAGTAAAATAGCCACTGTCGATTCGGCGGGGCATGTAAAGCCCGTCAGCGTGGGAATGACCGAGGTAACGGCGGGTACGCCGGACGGGAAATACAGTGTGCACGGATTTGTAACTGTTGTAAATTATACTGTTGATGTGGAAAGCGTGGCGATTGAAAACGGTGATTCAGAGCTTGAGGTCGGGAATACGCTGAACCTTGTGGCGTCGGTGCTGCCGTACAACGCGCGAAACAAGACGCTTAAATGGTCGTCAAGCGACGAGTCGGTCGCGTCCGTAAGCCAGACGGGCCGTGTAAAGGCCGAGGCTCAGGGCGGCGCGATTATAACGGCGCAGTCGATAAACGGCGTGACCGCGTCGATAAATGTGAATGTGGTTCCGTCGGATAAGGGAGACGGCTTTGATTTGTACACGGAGGAATACGGTACGCCGGCCGTAGTCGAGGAAAACCCGAACGCGGTTCAAAGCACCGGCGGAGTGACGTATACGTCATATGATATGAATCTGCCGATGTTCGCGCAGCTTCAGATGGGACTTTCCCCGCCTCCGAAAATTTGGCGCGGCGGCGTGGTTAACGCGACGGAGGCGGAGGTCATAGAGTACCTCAATCCCGCGAATTACTGTGACGATACGTATAAATATCAATTCCTGGATCTTGCCTCGTCAAACGGCGTGAGCGCTGAAACTCTTAACGCGTATCTTGGCGGCAAGGGCGTTCTCGCCGGTCAGGGAGAAGCGTTTATCCGCGCGGCGCGTCAGTATAATTTGTCAGAGGTATACCTTGTCGCGCACGCGTGTCTGGAAACCGGAAACGGAACCTCACAGCTTGCGCGCGGAGTGGAATATAACGGTGTGACTGTTTATAATATGTTCGGCATTAACGCGTATGATAACAGCGCCGTATCCTCCGGAGCGAACAGGGCGTACATTCAGGGATGGACGAGTGTTGAGAACGCGATCATCGGCGGCGCGGCATGGATAAGCGAACGGTATATACACAACTCTGAGGGACAGCAAAATACACTTTATAAAATGCTTTGGAATCCTGCCAATCCCGGCACGCACCAATACGCGACGGACGTAAGCTGGGCCGTTAAGCAGGCGCAGAGTATAGCCGAAATATTCCGCGCGTTCCCGGATGCGGTACTGTCCTTCGACGTACCCGTGTATACGGGTCAGACGGCGCCGGTAATCAATACGAATTAGAGCGTGTTCACATGAAATTAAAATCACGTCTCTATGGCAGAATTTTGCTCATACTTCGTTAAATCCTTGATTTACGTCAGTAAGCCTACGGATTTGCCCTGTATGAGCAAAATTTATGCTCAAAAATACGCAAATCTATTTTATGTGAACACGCCGCGGAATAAATTGTAAAATAGATTCATAAGTTATTTTGGGGTGATAACGCAGCAGCGCGTTATTATATGCCGTTTTTCCGTTTTGCTTGAAAACGCGCCCCATTTAACGCCTTATCCGCCCGCTGTAAGAGTGTTAGATCTATGTTTGCGGGCGGAAAGGCTATGGAGATCATATGTTCAGAGGTGAGAAGCTAAGACACCGCGAGGTGGTTGACGCGCAGACGGCGGAAAGACTCGGCTACGTATGGGATATTGAAATAGATGAACGCGATGGGCGCGTAACGGCGATCGTTGTAATGCGCGGCGGCTGGCGGAGGCTGTTCGGTATGGGGGAATTTATAATTCCGTGGGCCGACGTTACGGCGCTCAGTGACCGCTATGTGCTCGCGGATATGCGTCAGGTATCAATTAAGTAACATTAATGCGTAATTTGTATTACAAATATGTTAAATTCTTGCAAAAATTCGCAGATTATGATATTATGTAAACGAATAACATAATGACAGGGGGAAATACTATGAAGTGCCCGTATTGCGGATTTGTGGAAAGCAAGGTTATAGATTCGCGGCCGACGGATGAATACAGTTCGATACGCCGCCGCCGTGAATGTATGAAATGTCAGAAAAGGTTTACCACATATGAAAAGCTTGAGTCGATCTCGCTTGTGGTTATTAAGAAGGACCAGTCGCGTCAGCAATATGACAGAGACAAGGTTTTAAAGGGGATTATTACCGCGTGCGAAAAACGTCCCGTTTCGCTTGCGGACATGGAAAAGATTGCCGATGACGTGGAGAGCGAGCTTTATCAGAGCATGACGCGCGAGATCGAGAGTACGACCATCGGCGAAAAGGTTATGGAACGGCTTAAAAACCTTGACGAGGTTGCGTATGTCCGCTTCGCGTCGGTTTATAAGAGGTTTGAGAATTTGGATACATTTATGAATGAATTACAGGAGCTTATAAATGACAAATAAGATCGTTGATTTGCATCTTCATTCAACAGCGTCAGACGGAACGCTTACGCCAAAGGAGCTTGCCGATTTCGCGAAGGAAAACGGCATAGCCGCGGCGGCGATTACCGATCATGACACAGTGGACGGCGTTGAGGAATTTTTGGAGGAATGCGGTAAAATTGGCATAGAGGGTGTCGCGGGCGTTGAGATAAGCGCGGAGAGCGATCATCAGATGCATATTCTCGGGTTGTTTATCGACTACAGGAACAAGCAGCTTGTAAGCATGCTCGAACGGCTGAGAAAGGCGCGGTATGAGCGCAATGTAAAGATGCTGGAGCTGCTGAACAAAAATGGGTTTGATATTTCCGAGAATGAGGTCATAAGTCAGAAGGAAGGCGGCACGCTTTATAATACGGGGCGCGTGCACATAGCGCAGGTTATGGCGCAGAAGGGATATGTTCCGCGCGCGAGCTTCGCGTTTAAGGATTATATAGGCAACGGCAAGCCGTTTTATGTTTCGCGCTTTAAGCTATCGCCGCAGATGTGCGCGGGTATGATACAGTATGCCGGCGGCCTGGCGATATTGGCGCATCCGTTTGCGATAACACATAAAAAGAAGGTTTTGGACGAGCTTTTGGAACAGATCAAGGAATGGGGCTTCGACGGTACGGAGGCGTACCACAGCTCGCACAGTATAACGTTCTTTGAACGGAGCATGGAGCTTGCGCCCAAGCATCATCTGCTTGTCACCGGCGGCAGTGATTTTCACGGCGATAATAAGCCGAAGGTGAAAATAGGCGTCGTGAATAAGGGCGCGATGACAGTGCCATACAGCGTATATGAGAGGCTTATAGAATACAGACAGCGGGGATATTAAACCCGCTGTTTTTTACGGAGGACGAAAAATCACATTACTTATTATTTGCGGAGGATATTAATATGAATACAACAATAGCGGCCATTTCAACTCCACCCGGACGCGGAGGTATAGCAATCATAAGGATAAGCGGAGAAAACGCGCTCGCGGTTGCGGACGCGGTTTTTTCGGGTGGGGTAAAGCTGTCGCGTGCCGGATCGCATACGGTGCATTACGGCTTTATAAAACATAACGGCGAAACGATTGACGAGGTCCTGGCGACGGTAATGCGCGCGCCGAAAACATTTACGCGGGAGGACGTTGTTGAAATCAGCGCGCACGGCGGCACGGCCGCGGCGCGGAAGGTGCTTGAGGCGTGCCTCGCGGCCGGCGCGGAACCGGCGGAGCCGGGCGAATTTACGAAACGCGCTTTTTTAAACGGGAGAATAGATTTATCTCAGGCGGAGGCGGTAATAGACGTAATAAACGCCGAGAACAACCTTTCGCGGAAAAACGCCGTGTCGCAGCTCCAAGGCTCGCTGTCCCGCGAAATACGGGAAATACGCGGGGAATTGGTGCATCTCGCGGCGGCAATGCAGGTGATAATCGATTATCCCGACGAGGACTTGGCTGACGTGACGGAGGAGGATATTCTCGATACGCTTACGGCATGCAAGGCAAAGGCCGACAGACTGCTGTCCACGGCCGACAGCGGCGCGGTACTGCGTGACGGGATCCGCGCGGCCATCGCGGGAAAGCCGAATGTGGGCAAGTCATCGCTTTTAAACGCGCTTGCGCGTTACGACCGGGCGATCGTCACGGATGTGGCGGGTACGACGCGCGATACGATAGAGGAGCGAGTTGATTTGGACGGAGTCCCGCTCGTGCTTATCGACACGGCCGGAATACGCGACACGTCGGACGCGGTGGAAAAGATAGGCGTGGAGCGGTCAAGACGCTCCGTTGCGGAGGCGGATCTTGTAATAGTCGTAATCGACGGCAGCACGGGACTTGATGGCGGCGACAGGGATATTCTTGAATCGACGGCGGATTTAAACAGGATAATTTTGCTGAATAAAACGGACCTCGGCAGCGGTGTAAGCGCGCGGGAGGTAAAGGAAAAGGCGGGAATGTGCCCGATCATTGAGGTAAGCGCGCTCACAGGCGCGGGGATAGACGAGCTGCGCGCCGCCGTTTCGGATATGTATAAGCTCGGTGCAATTGAGAGCGGTACGGGCGCGGTCATAACAAACGCGCGGCATAAATCGGCGCTCATAAAAGCGGCATCCGCGCTTGAAAGCGGCATAAACGCGCTTCATTCGGCGATGCCGACTGATATCGTGTCTATCGATATCGGCGAAGCGATCACCGCGCTCGGCGAAATTACCGGCGAAACGGTATCGGACGCGGTAGTGAAGGATATATTCCATTCGTTCTGCGTAGGAAAATAAAAGTAAAATACGGCGATACCGCGCGAAAATAAACGTATTCGCGCGGCAGGCCTTAGAATAAGGGGGATATAAAAATGCGTGCAAGCGGAATTTTAATGCACATTACATCACTGCCGTCGAAGTACGGCATAGGAACAATGGGGGAGGAAGCGTACAAATTTGTGGACTTCCTTGCGGCGGCGAAGCAGACGTACTGGCAAATACTGCCTGTCGGGCCGACAAGCTACGGCGATTCGCCGTATCAATCGTTCTCAACTCACGCGGGAAATCCGTATTTCATCGACTTCGATATGCTCGCGGAGGACGGTCTTTTGGAGAAAAGCGAGTATTCACGGATCAAATGGGGCGCGGATAAGACGTCCGTAGATTACGAAACGATATACAATAAGCGGTTCAATGTACTCAGAAAGGCATTCTCGCGGTTTGACACGTCCGACGCGGAATTTACGCGGTTTTTGGACGAAAATGAGCGATGGGTATCGAATTACGCGCTGTTTATGACCGCGAAGGACGCGTACGGCGGCGCGCCGTGGCTCATGTGGGACGACGGATTAAAGCGCCGCGACCCGCATTCGCTGTGGGAGTTCAAGACGGCGCATTCGGACGATGTATTGTTCTGGGAATTTTTACAATACAAATTCATGGAGCAGTGGAAGAAATTAAAAGCATACGCTAACGAGAACGGCGTGCGGATCATCGGGGACATCCCTATATACGTTGCGCTCGACAGCGCGCCGGTATGGGTGTACCCGGATTTGTTCGAGCTTCAGCACGATTTAACGCCGAGGCGCGTGGCGGGCTGCCCGCCGGACGTGTTTTCGCCGACAGGTCAGCTTTGGGGAAATCCGCTCTACGATTGGAGACGGCATAAGGAGACCGGCTATAACTGGTGGATCGACCGCCTTACGGCGGCATGCGAAATGTACGATGTGGTACGGATCGACCATTTCCGCGGCTTCGACAGCTATTACGCGATTCCATACGGCGATAAAACGGCCGAGAACGGCGAATGGCTCGGCGGCCCGGGAATAGAATTTTTCAGATTTTTGGAATCGCGCATGGGTAAACTGCCATTGATTGCGGAGGATCTGGGATTTTTAACGCCGTCGGTGATAAAAATGCTCGAGGATTCGGGATTCCCGGGCATGAAGGTACTTGAGTTTGCGTTTGACCCGGACAGTGAAAGCGATTATCTGCCGTATATGTACGGCAAAAACAGTGTTGCGTACATCGGCACGCACGATAATCCGACAGTGCTTGGCTGGGCCGCGGAAACGGATAAGCGGACGGTGGATTTTTGCAAAAAATATATAATGGCGCAGGACATGCCGGACAGCGAATTTGTATGGCGGTTCATCGAAACGGCACACGCGTGCGTAAGTGACACGGTTGTGATTCAAATACAGGATTATCTGGCGCTCGGCGCTTCCGCGAGAATGAACGTACCGTCTACCACGGGCGGAAACTGGAGATGGCGCGCGGAAAAGGGCGTATTTACGAAGGAGCTCGCGGAAAAAATCGCGGACATTACGCGCACATACGGCCGCGCGCCGCGTTAAGGAGGACGCGGCGCGTTAAAATCGGTGGAAGGAGGTTGTTTACGTGCTGTTTAAAAATAAAAGTCCCGGCGACGGGGCAATGCGTGAGCTGTACGAGAGATACGGCGGCCTCGCGTATTCGACCGCGGTTAGGATTTTAGAAAATCAGGCGGACGCGGAGGACGCGGTACAAATCACATTTGAAAATTTAACAAAAAATTTTCAAAAATATAAGGATCTAAGCTGTCACAAAATGACGGGGTTAATTGTTATAATAAGTAGAAACACCGCAATTAACATATACAATCAACGCAGGAAATACATAGACTATGACATAACACCGAAGGTGGAAGGGAACGCGCCGGACGTCCTTGACGTGGTGATAAGCCGCGAAACGTACGGCGACGCGATAGCGGCGATAAAATCGCTGCCGGAAATTTACCGCGACGCATTCTTATTGAAACACGTATACGGGGTCGATAACGGCGAGATCGCCGAAATGGCGGGAATTACGGAGGATAACGTGCGGCAGAGACTGTCACGGGCAAGGAAGATGATAGTGGAAAAGCTTAAAGGAGGTGAGGATGATGCCGAATAATGACGAGCTTATAAACGAACTGTTCGACAAAATACTTGATGAAGCGGCGGCGCAGGCGGCGGAGGATCTGGGCGCGGCCGAGCAGCTGCCGCCAAAGGCGGAACTGAGCCCCGAGCATGAGCGGCGAATGGAAAATATGCTGCGCCGTTACGAGAAACGGGAGAAGCAGCGCCGATTCAGGCAATGCGCGCTGCATGCGGCATGTATACTGCTCATGGCATGCGGTCTCGGCGCGGCCGGGGCGTTGAGCGTCGGCGCGGGACGCGCGCGTATACTGAATTTCCTGTTCGACAGTGAAAAGCCAAATATGGAGATACATTATACTCAGGGCAAGAGCGACTATATTAATGACCGCGTCGTCCTCGCCTATATTCCGGAGAACTTCGCGATGTCGGACGATTATACGAGCAATATGAGCGTTGATATAGAATTTAAGGAAATCGACGGCGGTGAAGGATATTTTTTCGTGTCCATAAGTTCTGTAGATGCCAGTGTACATATAGACACGGAGGACGCGGTGATTGAGAAGCTTAAGGTAAACGGCTGCGACGGACTTTTTTCCTCAAAGCCGGGGTTAAACATATTATTGTGGGGAGATGATAATTATATATATACCATAGGTGGCAATATAGACAAAAACGAGATGCTTAAAATAGCGAAAAATATCATAATGTAACAAAAAAAGAAATTTTTAAAAATTTTTTGATAATCCTGTCACAAACCTTTATCAGATTTGTTATATAAGTAGAAAGACAAATTTGATAAAGGTTTTTCTATTACAATTTTATAAGACTAACTATTAAAAGTCAAGAGGAAAAATGAAAATTTTTCAAAAAATTTAGTTAGATAATTGTACATT
>CANQYQ010000103.1 GCA_947628155.1 uncultured Clostridia bacterium | reverse complement strand
GAACCGTGTTCGCCCGTCCCCTACGGTACACGCCGCAAACGTCAATACGATAAACCAAAATTTACCCTATTTCACCAAATCCGGGCGCAGCGCCGTTGCGCCGCGAAGATATACATGCCTTATTTCCTCTTTTGTTTTATCGGTATTAATATAAATCATAATACGAATGCATTTTTCCAAGCTTCCGTCAATATCAGGCGCCTGCATGTCCAGCAGCGGAACGAACGTCAGTCCGAACTCACGCGCCGCGGCCGCCGGAAACACCGCCGTCAAATCCCTTGTAACGGTAAAAATAATCGAAATCGAATCGGCGCGTTTTAAATCGTTCGCCTCTTCTATTTCCGCTATCAGCTCGAGCGTCGCCGATAAAATTGCCTCTCTCGTATTCGCGTCCGCCGTAGTCGCGCCGCGTATTGCCCTTACAGCCATATTTTTTCCTCCTTATACCACGCGATGTCCCATACCTATCGCAATATCGTTTAAATTTAAAAGCCCTATCGCGAAGAACAGACATACCGCGATATGCGAGCCGCTCCGCGCAATACCGATTTTTCCGCCCAGATTAAGTCCGACGCACTTGTTTACGATCTGCTGCACCGCCTCATGCGCCGCGCCGGCCACGGCGCCCTCCTCCGCGTGCGAATCGTTTATTAATCCCTCGCGCTTCGCCGCTACGACCGCGCGCTCTAAAATCTTTGGCACAGCGTTTGAGAACCCGCTCCCAAAATCGACAGCTACGGTTCTTATATCCACCTCCGAAAAGTGCTTTTTCAACGCCGTTTCATCCTGTCTCGTATTTGTCAGCGCGATTTTAACCGCCGCCGCGCAAACGTCCCTGCTGCCATAATCCATATTACCGTCTCCCCCTTTTACACATTTGTTCCGGCAAGGTATCCCGTCGAAAACGCCATTTGCAAATTATATCCTCCGGTATAGCCGTCCGCATCTATGATCTCGCCCGCGAAAAACAACCCCGGCAAAATTTTAGATTCCATCGTAGACGGATTGATCTCATCCGTCTTCACTCCGCCGCTCGTAACTATGGCCTCCTCGATCGGGCGAAAACCCTTGACCGTCAGCGGCAGTCCTTTTAATATATTTACTATAGCCGCACGCTCGGCCCTGGTTATATCCGCGGCGCGTTTTTCCCCGTCCGCGCCCGACAGCGCCGTAACCACGGGTATAAGCGCCTTCGGCAAAAGGTCGCCGAGCGCGTGTACAAGCCGCTTCCTGCGATATTTTTCAAAATCACGCAGTACCCGCGCGTCAAGCTTCTCACGGCTTAACGCGGGTTTTAAATCAATTTCTATTGTATATTTTCCCGTATCCCGCATATGCGCGGACGCGGATAAAATCATCGGCCCCGATACGCCGAAATGCGTAAACAGCATTTCGCCGAAATCCTCATAAACCGTCTTTTTCCCCCGCTTCACCTTTATCGCCGCGTTTTTAAGCGACAGGCCCATAACATCCCGAACCCACTCTTCCTCAGTCACAAGCGGCACAAGCGACGGCTTCGGCTCAATAATCGTATGCCCGGCCTTTTCCGCCATTTTATATCCCGCGCCGGTCGAGCCGGTACGCGGATACGATTTTCCGCCCGTACAAATTATCACACTGTCCGCCGCTATTTCGCCCTTATCGGTCACAACTCCGGCCGCGCGGCCGTTTTTTACGATGATCCTTTTCGCGTCCGCCTTTATCAGCCGCACATTTTCCTTCATCGCGAATTTTTTAAGCGCCCCGACAACATCCGCTGCCCTGTCGCTTACCGGGAATACGCGCCCGCCTCGTTCGACCTTGGTTTTGACCCCGTTTTCCTCTATAAGCGCAATTATATCCGCGTTCGTAAACGAATACAGCGCGGAATAAAGAAATTTCGCGTTCCTCGGATATTGCTTCAGAGCCTCGGCCGTGTCCGCGATATTGGTTATATTGCAGCGCCCCTTGCCCGTTATCCGCAGCTTCTTCCCCACTGTTTCGTTATGCTCGATCAAAATGACCTCGTCCGCGTGCCGTGACGCGAATCCGGCGGCTATAAGTCCCGCCGCTCCCGCGCCGATTACCGCCGTTCTCATCTGCTCGTACTCCACGCGGAACAATTTTTATACAGCCACGCATATGAAGGGTCTACGCCCTCCGTGACGTTACGGCTTGAAATAAGACTGCCCTTGCGGTAATAAATTACCGCAAACGGCATATCGTTCAAAACAATTTCCGAATACTGCTTAAACAGCGCCTTCAGCTCCTCCTCGCTGTTTACCATCCCCATCTGCTGTCCGATGGTATCAAGCTCGGGATTATTATACGCGAAATAATTTCCTCCCGGCTGGGTAAGCTGCGCGAGATCCATATTCGCCGGGATATCCGCCTCGCCTATAAACATATCGTAGCCGCCCGAGGTTACGCGCTGCATAAACTGCTCATACGGCAGCTTTGTAATCTTTATCCGCAGTCCGAGACGTCCGAGCTGCTCCGCCACGGCCGCGGCGATCTCCGCCTGCTCCGAATTGTCCGCGTTCGTGAGCAGCTCAAACGACATACGCTGCGTATGTCCGTTAGCGTTTCTCACGAACAACCCGTCCTCATTTGGACCCCATCCGTCGTCGCCGAGCATGGAATTTGCCGAAAGCACGTCCGCCTCAAACTCGCCGCCCTCACCGTAATATAAGTACGATGCGGGATTTATCGGTATTTCGGACGCCGTTCCGCGCGAGAAAATTACCGAATCCACTATTTCCCCGCGATCGATAAGCTTTGATATACCCTTTCTCGTCAACCCGCCGGACAGCATCTCATTTGCCATATTAAAACCCAAAAATACCATACGGTTTTCGGGATAATCATAAATCTGAAGACTTCCCTTTGGCATATATTTTGTCAAATCCACTATGTCTCCCGAGGAGAAATCAATCTCACTCGCTTCAAGCATGGACATATATTTATCATACGTACCCGCGAGCTGCAAATACATCGCGTCAATTGCCGCCCGGCCGCCGCGATAGTTTTCAAACGCGCCGAAATATATCTCGTCCACGCTTGATTTTGTCCCGTAGCAAAACGGGCCTGTGCCGTTCGGTATATATCCCGGATCAACGCTCATATCCGTTTCGAGCTTTATGATCGGGAATATCAGCAGCGACTCAAATGTCGGAACGCTCCTGTTAAGCGTTATCTGTACGGAATGATCCCCGGCCGCGTAGACATCCGCGACGCACGCGAGATTCTGCGTATAATCCGTAATGCCGCTGCGTATCACCTGAAACGTATACGCGACGTCGTCGGCGGTAAACATGCTTCCGTCATGCCATGTTACCCCCTGCTTTATATTCAGCGTTACCGTGCGTCCGTCGGCCGATTTCTCAACGCTATCCGCCAGAACCGGGACAGGCCGCATCTGTCCGTCAAGCGTATAGAGCGGCTCGTAAACCAGTTCCATTGCCTCTTTAACCGACCTCGACCGGGTCACGAGCGGATTAAATGTATCGAAATCATAAATTCCCGCGCTTATGGAGTTAGGCTTCTGCGGCGTCTCCTCCTCCTGTTCTTCCGACGTTTCAGTCTGCGTTCCGGCTTGCGCCTCAGGCCTGATAAGCCTTGCCTTCTGCGCATCGATCCACTCCGTGACGGACGAACATCCGCATATGCCGACTGCCGTAACGGCGGCAAGCAGAATACAAATCAGTTTCCTTTTCATAATTTTCGCTCCGTTTATATCAACTCAATGAACGCGCCTTGATTGCCGCGCTCGTTTCCCATTTTCCTGTGCGAATAAAATATATCCGTATTGCACGCGGTACAGATCCCGCAGTCGTCAATATTTCCGTGCGGTATGCCCAGCTCCGTAAGCTGTCCTACGATCGCGCGCTGCATACTGACATGCCGGCGTTCCCCATATTTAACGACTGTTTCCGCGCCGAATTTACGCATAAATATTTCCGCCACATCATCGCCGACCTCGAAGCAATCCTCCTGTATCGACGGCCCTATCGCCGCGATAATATTCTCAGGATCGCAGCCGTATTTTTGAATCATCCTTCCGGCCGTTTTCCCGACGATTCCGCGCACCGTACCGCGCCATCCCGAATGCGCCGCCGCGATTACCCCGGCCTTGGCGTCAAGAAGCAGCACCGGTACGCAGTCCGCGCTGAATACGGCGATCGGCAGATGGCGAATATTTGTTATAAGCGCGTCCGCGCTTTTAAACTTATTCTCATAGAGGATCCCGTTCCCCGCGTCCGCTTCGGTAACATCGATAACATTATCCTCATGCACCTACTTCGACAGCACAAGCGAGTCCCGCTCCATACCGAGCGCGGCTGTGATACGTCTGAAATTCTCCAGAACCTTCTTCCAATCATCGCCGCTGTGGCTGCGCAGATTCATCGATGAATAGCAGCCCTCCGATACTCCGCCGGTACGCGTTGAAAAACCGTGGCGCACCGCGCCCGTTTCCTCAAACGACGATACGCTGTAATAATTCAGTCCGTTATCATTAATCAGATCAAACATTTATTGCTCCTGTTTTTTATGAAAATAATTATACACATTCTCGGCGGCGGCATATGTCATACCGTCCGCTTTCATCAGCGCGTTAATATCCGCCTCTTTTATTTTATCAACAGATGAGAATTCCGTCAATAGTGATTTGCGTCTTTTTTCACCGATTTGCGGAATTTCATCAAGCTCCGACTCAATTTTTGACCTCAGCTTCCTGTGATATGATATAGCCGTATCGTGAACCTCATCCTGGATATGCGTTATAAGCTTGAAAACCGGACTTGACGCGCCGATTTCAATTTCGCCGTCTTTACCTACAAGTCCGCGCGTACGGTGACGGTCGTTCTTGACCATTCCGAACAGCGGCGTATCATTATCGAGCATTTCCATAAGCTCCGATATGGTATTAACATGCCCCTTGCCGCCGTCAAGCAGGATCAAATCCGGATACGGCAGAAATTTCGCGTCCTTTTCGCTCATTTCACCGCGCTCGATCGCTTCTTCCTCCTCCATGCCATGGCGGAACCTGCGGTAAATGACCTCCCTCATAGCCGCGTAATCGTCCGCGTCCTCGAAGGTCTTTATCTTAAATATCCTGTACTTGCGCTTCGCCGGCTTTCCGTTCTCAAATACCGCCATACCGCCGACATTGTCCGAGCCTTGTATATTTGAAATATCATACGCCTCAATACGCGCCGGGATATCCTCAAGCTTTAAAAGCGTCCGCATACTTTCGAGAACCGTATTCTTTTCGCGCTCCTTCATAACCTTTATCTTATGATTTGTCAGCGCGATTTCCGCGTTCTTCTTAACCATTTTTATAAGCCCCGCCTTTTCGCCGCGTTTGGGCGAATGTATACGCACCCGCCGTCCGATCCTCGCGCCGAGCCATTCCTCGATAGCCTCCGCGTCCTCGATCTCGTATTCCGTCAAAATCTCGGGCGGCACAAAATCTCTGTCCTCGTAAAATTGTTTGATAAAATCCGTAATGATACGCGCGCCGTCGGTCTCGCCGCCGGTATCAACGCGGCAGCTTTCCCGTCCGAGCACCTTTCCGCCGCGTATGAAGAATATTTCGCAAAACGCGATATTCTCATCCCGGGCCACCGCAACCGCGTCCCTGTCCTCCTGATGATTCGCATTTATGATCTTCTGATTCTCCGCGATCTCCTTTACCGCCGCTATCTTATCCCGCGCCGACGCCGCCTTCTCATATTCCAGATTCATCGCTGCCTCGCGCATCTGCGCCTCAAGAGATTTTATAAGCTCCTTATGTTCGCCGTCAAGGAACCGGCATATTTCCAGGAACACATCCCTGTACTCCTCACGCGTCACCTTGCCCGTGCACGGCGCGAAGCAATTGTTTATATGATAATTAAGGCACGGCCTGCCCTTTTTAATATCGTCCGGGAATTTCCTGCGGCACCGCGGCGGTTTAAAGATACGCTGAATTATATCAAGAGTATTCTTAAGCGTTATACCCGATACGTACGGTCCGTAATATTTCGCGCCGTCACGCTCCGTTTTCCTCACCTTTAAAATCCTCGGATACGGCTCGTTCATCGTAACCTTCAGGTACGGGTAATGCTTATCGTCCTTTAATAATATATTATATTTCGGTCTGTGCCGCTTGATAAGGTTGCACTCGAGCGCGAGAGCCTCCGTCTCGCTGTCGGTGACAATGTACTCGAACCACGCGGCATTCGCGACCATCGCCTTGACCTTCGGCGTGTGATTGGCGCTGTTTTGGAAATACTGGCGCACCCTGTTCTTGAGAACCTTC
The DNA here is from genome assembly GCA_947628155.1 of uncultured Clostridia bacterium. Taxonomy (GTDB): domain Bacteria; phylum Bacillota; class Clostridia; order UBA1381; family UBA1381; genus 12844. The sequence continues at coordinate 2,466 of CANQYQ010000103.1, read as the reverse complement.
GCCTTCCCGACATATATGATTTTGCCGTCCTTATCGTGCATAATATACACGCCCGGATCATCCGGCAAATTTTTTAATTCTTCTTCAAAATCGAACATTATATCCTCTACTCTCTGACATGCCAACGCCCGGTTAAACCAAAAGAACTCTACAAGAATTGTAGAGTTCAGCGCGCAGACAAACGTCTGCACGCTGATTAGACTGCGGCAAATTAGGCTGGATTTCACGAAAACGAGTCTGTAGGCGTACAATGGTACGTTAAGACTCGTTTTCGTGGAAAGCGCATAACAGCGCCGTTCTCTATCATAACGGCGCTGTTATTTTTTGCAAAGATAAAAAAATCAATCAGTCAATATTATATGCTTCATGCGCGGTCCGGCCAATTTGCCGACGGTCCGGAACTCTACAAGAATTGTAGAGTTTCTTTATAGCGTAAGCCGGATTTTATTATTCAGAGAAGTTTGATTCAATCAAATCAACAAGAGTCTTTACAGCTTCCTCCTCGTCGCTTCCGTCAGCGACAAGCTTGATCGTCGTACCCTTAACGATACCGAGCGATAAAACGCCCAAAAGGCTCTTTGCGTTGACTCTTCTCTCGTCCTTCTCCACCCAAATGCTTGACTTAAACTCGTTCGCTCTCTGTATGAAGAATGTTGCGGGTCTTGCATGCAAACCTACCGAATTTTGAACTGTAACATCACTTGAAACCATGAACAGTGCCTCCCCATAAATTACGTTATACTAATATCATATAGCTGAAATATCTGTAACATAAGAATACTATGAAAAATAGCATTCGTCAATATTTTTTTAACAAATTATTTTTTTTTAGTCAGTTTGACTTATACGCAATCATTTTTTTCTTTATTTTCAGCTATTTCGACTACTGCATTTTTCGCCTTTCGCCCCATGATAACAGCCGCCGCGTGTAATATCGGCGCTCCTCCGGCCCAAAGAGCCAAAATCGCGCCCGCCTTTTCAGATTTAAGCGCGGTTCGTCATCCGTTAAGCGCCGGTTTCCTCCGATTTCCCGGCTGGTTCCTCAGCGTTGTCATTCTCCGCGGGCTTCGCGTTCTCCACCGGCGCGAGCTTTGCGGTGCCCGACATCAGCTTTTCACGCACCTGACGCTCAATATCCGCGGTAAATTCCTTATGCTCCACCATATATTTCCTAACGTTATCGCGGCCCTGGCCTATCTTCTCGCCGTTATAGCTGAACCACGCGCCCGATTTCTTTATAATATTATTCTCAACCGCGAGGTCTAAAATACCGCCTTCCTTTGAAATTCCCTCGCCGTACATAATATCGAACTGCGCCTCCTTAAACGGCGGCGCAACCTTATTCTTTACCACCTTAACGCGGCAGTGGTTGCCTATTGGCTCCGACCCGTTCTTGATCGTCTCGGTTCTGCGCACATCGAGTCTCACAGACGCGAAAAACTTGAGCGCGCGTCCGCCCGGCGTCGTCTCCGGATTTCCGTACACCACGCCTACCTTTTCGCGTATCTGGTTGATAAAAATGACCACCGAACCCGATTTCGCGATAACGGCCGTAAGCTTGCGGAGCGCCTGCGACATAAGCCTTGCCAAAAGTCCCACATGCGTATCGCCCATTTCGCCGTCTATCTCCGCCTTCGGCACAAGCGCCGCCACGGAATCTATTACCACAACGTCAAGCGCGCCGCTTCTCACAAGCGCCTCGCATATATTTAACGCCTGCTCGCCCGTATCCGGCTGAGCAACGATCAGATTATCTATGTCAACGCCCAATTTCTTCGCGTAAACCGGGTCAAGCGCGTGCTCTGCGTCGATAAACGCCGCTTCTCCGCCCATCTTCTGCGCCTCCGCCACAACATGAAGCGCAACCGTGGTTTTACCCGATGATTCCGGGCCGTAAATCTCAATTATCCTGCCTCTGGGAAGTCCGCCTACGCCCAAAGCCGTATCCAGCGTCAGCGAACCGGTCGGTATCGCGTCAACAGACGCGACCTGCGTGTCCCCAAGCTTCATTATACTTCCCGTGCCGTATTCCTTCTCGATCATCGCGAATACGGAATCAAGCGCCTTCTTCTTCTCCTCCTCATCCGCCTTTCTCTCTACCGGCGGCTTCGTGTTGGTATCCTTCTTTGCCATAACCTTTTTCTCCTTTAATATTGTATCACATTGCGAACATTTGTTCTGTAACTACATTGTAGCATATGTTTTTATAAAAATCAAGTATTTTTTTTATTTTTTCAATATTGAGGTAAATTTATGTTTATCGCAGTATTTATGGTGTGCGTCGTAGGGGCGGTCATTGGCCGCCTATGTTCCGTAACGCCTTATGGTACGCGGCGGGCGGCGAATCGCCGCCCCTACGAAGGCCCCCTTGTCAAAGAGGGCTACACTCGCCGTATACGAAATCAATCACGGGAACGCTCTGCTAAGGCCCCCTTGTCAAAGGGGGCTGTCAGCGAAGCTGACTGG
>CANQYQ010000102.1 GCA_947628155.1 uncultured Clostridia bacterium | reverse complement strand
TGCAATCTGAATATCTTTCGTAAAGCAGCAATCAATCTAATCAAACTTTACAAAACGAGAGTGAATTCTAAGAAAGCTATTTCTAAAATTATGCTCGACTGCCTCCTCGAACCTATGCATATTTTAAATATTATGCATGAAAATTGATTTCCGTGAGCATACCCGCGCAAAATAAATTTCCGTGCCCCACGGCGCGGGCACTTGACATTTATAAATTAATACTATATAATTAGAATACATTACATATATTGGAGGGCATTAATATGAAAAAGAAGGATGTAGCTATAGGAATTATCATCGGAATGACAATCATGGGCGCGGGCGCGGCGGCTGTACAGTATACCGCGTCGGATAATCCGTTCCCTGTTCAGCTGAACGGTGAAAATGTACAGATGGAAGGGTATAATATTAACGACAGCACGTATTTTAAGCTGCGCGACATTGCCGACATTGTGGGCGGCTTCGGCGTTGATTTCCATAACAACACCATACAGCTGTCAAAGGACGGATATGTTTATGATAATTCTGAAATTGACTATTCAAAATATATAGGCGATTTTTATACCACCCAGGAGCCGGAGGGAAGATACTGGTTCGGATATGAGCTTAAAATAAACTCAATAGACGGCAATACCGTAAATTTTGATTATCAGCATCCCAAATCAGGCAGAGCGATAAATTACACCGCGAATACAGCGACGTTCATTAATGAGAATACCGCCGTCGCCACCGGCACAAGCTCACTGGGCGGCAGTATACCCGGCGAGCAAAACGCGTCGTCGGATGTCGAATACACGCTCGTGTTCGATGGTGATACGGTATCGATAAACATAAACCACAAAACATGGAGTAGTGACGAAACACATACGTATAACATCTACAGCGATTTAAGATCCAACTATGCCGATTAAATCGGTAAAACCGCGGAAGCATTCATACCGCGCACGGATGAAATCTCCTTCCTGTCCGCCCACGACAGGAGCGCTGTGATTTTGAATTTTGTGGGCGGAAAGGTTACATTTTTATGAAACGAATAGTATGCTTTGGCGACTCAAACACATACGGCCACGATCCCGCCGACTGCAGTCGGCTCGATATGCGCTGGACACGGCTCATCCGTCCCATGCTCGGCGATGGTTATGAAATCATTGAAGAGGGATTATGCGGACGGACAAGCGTGTTCTCGGTAAATACCAATCAGGACGGCTGGGAGGGCTCAACGCTGATAAAGCCGGTACTATGCACGCACAAGCCGTTTGATTTGCTCATCATAATGCTAGGCACAAACGATTTACTTTTGGGTGCGAATGCCGATGCGGACGACAGCGCGGCCGGGATCGCCACTCTCATAAAAATGGCACGTGAATGCGTAGATTCAAAAATACTTATTATCTCCCCCATTTTAATCGACCCGGCTGTAGCGCACAGCGAAACATTCGCTCCACTCTACGGCGGAACGCGCGCATGCGAATTGTCAAAGCAATTTGCGCCTAAATTCAAAAAGGTCGCGGACGATAACGGATGTTATTTTCTAAACGCCGCCGATTACGCCAAAGCCTCACCGCTTGACGGCGTACATATGGACGGCGAGAATCACGCAAAGCTATCGGCGGCGATAGCGGATAAAGTTAAAAAGATTTTTTCTTAATGGCCGCGCATAGCTCATTCGAACGGGGAACCGGCGCGGCCGCTGTATATCAACGGTTTTCGGGCTTAATATATCCGCCGCAAACAGCGGCGGATATATCGCGGAGCTCATCAATATCACTATCACTCACGCCGGCATATCCGATTATAAGCGTGTTGGTTTTCTTATGCTCCGCAAAAAAATAATCATCCAGACAATAAAGCCGCATATCCCTGTTTGCGGCTTCTTTAATTATTTCATCGGCAAACGGCGTTTTAGCGAGAATATGAAGTCCCGTTTTATCACCGCTGATTTTCGCGAGCCCGTTTAATGCCCGAACAAGCCTATCGCGGCGCTTCCTGTAAATATTTTTAACGCGGTTAAGATGCCTCGCCAAATAGCCGCCCGCGATAAACGCGTTTAGCGTGTGCTGCTCAAAACGCGGCACAGTTGAGGAATATCCGTGAAACTCACGCTCGTACACCTTCAAAAGCTCCGGCGGAAGCACCATATAAGCCACTCTTATAGACGGCGCGAGAACGCGCGAAAATGTGCTCAAATATATCACACGTCCGCCGCCAGATAACCCCTGCATTGCCGGGATCGGTTTTATGGAAAAATTAAACTCACTGTTATAATCATCCTCGATAATATACCTTTCTCCCCTTCCCGCCCACGCGATCAACTCCGCCCGCCGGTCAATGGGCATAGTAATGCCGCTCGGAAACTGATGCGACGGAGTAACATATACAATCTCCGCGCCGGAGGCTTCAAGCTCGTCGACCCTTATTCCCTTTTCGTCAAGACCCGTATATTTTATTTCGTTCCCGGCGTTTTTTATAATTCGCTCCGTTTTTGAATATCCCGGATCTTCCACCGCGTATACTTTATTTTTACCGATTATTTCCGTCAGCAGCATCAGCAGATACTCCGTTCCCGCGCCAACAATGATCTGCCGCGCGGAGCATCTTACGCCGCGGAATGCCGCGAGATATTTCGCTATGCTTTCGCGAAGCTCATAATCACCGCGTGGCTCGCCCGCGTTTAACAATTCCGGATTAGAGTACATTATCTCCTTTGACAGCTTTACCCATGTCGCGTAAGGGAACGATGCGACATCCACCGCGTTAATGCGAAAATCCACACGCGGCCGCCGTTCCCTTTCCATTTCGCCCTCCGCCTGTACCGGAGCGCCGATATGCGTCTCCGCCTTATTGACATAATGTCCGCTTCTCGGAACGGCCTTTAAATATCCCTCCTGAACAAGAATCGAATACGCCGTCTCGACCGTATTTACACTGATTTTCAAATGCGACGCCAGCGATTTTTTCGACGGCATACGCTCATTTTCCGCAAAAACGCCGGTTTTTATCGAATCGGCTATATATTGATACAGCTGCTCATACATCGGCTTTCCCGTACCTGTTTCAAATACAAACGTAAAGTTATTCATAAAATTGACCTCATTAAATATTTGTAAATTGACGCTTTTAATAGTGTCAGATTGTGTTATAATTATACACAAATCAAAAATAAAAGTCAAGGAGAGATTAAAAATGATTAAAACAGAGCAATGGGAATTAAACAAAAACCTCGCGCAAATGCTCAAGGGCGGCGTTATAATGGACGTCACAAACCCCGAGCAGGCAAAAATTGCCGAGGAAGCGGGAGCGGTCGCGGTAATGGCGCTTGAGCGCGTGCCGTCGGACATACGCAAGCAAGGCGGCGTCGCGCGGATGAGCGATCCCAAAATGATAAAGGAGATCCAGGCGTCGGTATCGATTCCTGTTATGGCCAAAGCGCGGATCGGACATATTGCCGAGGCGCGGATTTTGGAGGCGCTTAAAATCGACTATATAGACGAAAGCGAGGTCCTCACTCCGGCGGATGATATGTATCATCTTGATAAAACGCAATTCAAGGTGCCATTCGTATGCGGAGCGAGAAATATCGGCGAAGCGCTCAGACGCATAGGCGAAGGCGCGTCAATGATACGCACAAAGGGCGAAGCGGGAACGGGAAACGTCGTTGAAGCTGTGCGTCATATGCGCGCGATGCAGTCGGAAATAAAGCGTCTCACAACAATGGGTCACGAGGAGCTTATGACATACGCGAAGGACAACGGCGCGCCGTTTGAATTGGTTGAATATGTTTCCGAAAACGGCAGACTGCCCGTGGTAAATTTCGCGGCGGGCGGAATCGCGACTCCGGCGGACGCGGCGCTTATGATGCAGCTCGGCTCTGAAGGGATCTTTGTCGGTTCGGGTATATTTAAATCCTCTGATCCCGAGGTCATGGCCCGCGCGATCGTGAAAGCGACCGCATGCTATAATCAACCTGAAATATTAGCAGAAGTCAGCGAGGGCCTGGGCGAGGCCATGAAGGGGCTTGAAATAAGCGAAATCGCGCCGGAAAATCTCATGGCTCAAAGGGGTTGGTAAAGTGAAAACGGTCGGAGTTTTAGGCTTTCAAGGCTCGGTCGAGGAGCATTTAAACGCGCTCGGCAAGGCCGGCGCGGCCGGGGTATCAGTCAAAACGGCCGCCGCGCTTAACAGTATTGACGGACTGATCATACCGGGCGGAGAAAGCACAACCGTCTCGCGGCTGCTCAATATTTTCGGTATGACAGACCCTATTCGCGAAAAAATAAAATCCGGCATGCCGGTATGGGGTACATGCGCGGGCATGATACTGCTTGCGAAAAATATAATCGGCGGTGAACCATGCTTAAAAATGATGGATATCACTGTACGCAGAAACGCGTACGGCCGTCAAGCGGATAGCTTCAAATGCCGCGCGCTCATACCCGAATTTGCCGAAAATCCTATTCCGCTCGTATTTATCCGTGCCCCGTGGGTTGAGCACGCCGGGGAAAATGTACAAATACTTTGCGAAATTGACGGACATATCGCGGCCGTAAGGCAAAATAATATGCTCGCCGCAGCTTTCCATCCCGAGCTTACCGAAAATACCGCGGCGGTTGAATACTTCCTTAAAATGATATAGGCCGGTTCACAAAAATTGTATAAAAAAGAGACGCACAGCGTCTCTTTTTCTTTCGGTTATTTACCCCATAATACGAGCACTATTGCGATATCTCTCGAATCGATCACGCCGTCGCGGTTGAGATCATATTGGATATAATCCTGCATTGCCTTCTCGTCGCCCGACTTGCCGAAATACGATACGACCGCCGACAGGTCGTATATATCAATCTTATTATTCCTTACGATATCGCCCGCGAGGAAGGTGATATTCTCCTTATGCGACGCTTCTTCGCCCATCGTGACCACCGGCATGCCTTCGCCCTCCATCACGTTATTCCATATATTTATCACCGTTCCATCCGTAATGTCCGTGGAAAACGCGTATGGCCTGTAACCCTTGCCGGTAATTTTAAACGCGTACTGTCTGTCCTCCGGCACGGGAATCGTCATGTTAATACGATATCCGTTAGCGTTGACCGACGCTGGAGACTTGTCGTTCGGATCATTATAATCAAAATTTGCTTCCTCAATTTTTATACCGTCTGCCGTGGGCTCGGATGAAATATCGCCGTTCGGAAGATTTATAACCTTGCTGTATCTCTCCTCCCCGCTTTCATCATACAGGCTGTCCACGGTAATAGCCATATCGTTATACGCAATCTTTTCCGCAAGCTTGTTCGGGAACATTACATTGATTGTAATACCTGCTGTAGGCGTTTTTACCGACCCTTCCGCAACTGTCCCGCTGCTTCCTGTGCCACCCACCTCTTGAAGTATTACTGATGAATCAACAAGCGTATATTGTCTGGGTGATGAGCTACTGCTATCCATCGTGTTAATTGTCGCACCGGTAATCTTAATTGAATATGATCCGTAGCCGGTAATTTTTATGTAGCCTATAACTATTGAATGGTCTATAATGGGTCCCTGATTACCGGATGCATCCGACTTCACCTTAAATGTATATGTCTTTTCGGCGCTTGTCATGTCTGCGTTGTCACCCGGCGTAATCTCATATTTTCCTGTTATATTAAAAGTTAATTCCGCCGATTTATAATTAACAATTTGCTTGCCTTCACCGTCAGCCGTAAGTTTTATGGCATACGTCGGGAAACTTACATCATCCGCAAGCGAAAGACCTTCCTCCGGCTGCGGAGTCGGTGTTATTTCCTCAAGCGAAAGCACGACTTTGTCAGCAATCGAATTGTCGCCGCTGTCATCTAATTCTAAATCAGCATCAGGGTCAATGTATTCTTCTGTTACTTCCGTGCTTCCGGTAAATTGGCCGCCTTCGTGGGTGATCTCCGCCACATTCGCGTCCGTGCCGCCCTCGTCCGCGAATACCGGAACCGCGGCAAGCAGCGACGCCATCATCGCTGATAAAAAGAGCGCCAATATTGTTTTAATTTTCATTGTTGTGTCTCCCTTCCGCTAACATACACATTAGCCGAATAATAATTCTCAAATGCCGCCGCTCCACATATCAGCCGCGTCAAATTTCCTCAATTGTGCATAATTATTTATTATTATACACCATCAAGCACGTTATGTCAACTATAAATATAAATAAATCGCGAAATTCGGATAAATATTTCCCGCTCGATTCTGTTTTCGTGCAAAAAAAGGAGCGCAATTCGCGCTCCCCTTTTAAATATAATGTGTGTTATTTCATTAATATCCCCACGAAACAAGAACCATCGCGATATCCTTTGAGTCGATCGCGCCGTCACGGTTCAAGTCATAGCGTACGAAATCTCCCTCGACATCCGTTTTGCCGAAGTACGCGACGTCGGCCGACAAGTCGTAAAGATCGATCTTTTGGCTGTTGTCGATATCTCCCGCGAGGAACGTGAATCTTTCCGCCTTACCGTCGATTTCGCCGTCTACCGTAACAACGGGCGTATCGCCGTCCATTACGTTGTTCCATACTGTAATTGTCTTATTGCCGTCCATGAGCACATCACGGCTGAACGTGCGATATCCATCGCCAGAGAACGTAAGCGTGTAGCGATCCTTCTCGGGCAGATCCACGCTGAACGTATAGCCTGTGTATGATTTACCGTCGATGCTTATATTTTCATGCTTCACGCTTGCGATAGAGGTCCCTGCCTCCGTTACCTTGCCGTTCTTGCCGAGCGCGGCCGTAATATCGCTCTTAAGTATAAGTCCTTTTATATCAACCGTCATGTTGGTATAATTCGTTTCCTTATACTCAACCTCATTCGGGAATGCCACCTGAACGGTCAGTGTCTTTTCCGCCTGCTCCTTATCGCCCTTTGCGGCAACGTTTCCTGACGCACCATCCGCGGGAGTTATCGACAAATTCGGCTCTGCGCCTCCCGCTTCGGCATTTGTGAAATATGTATCAACAATATTATCCTTCGCCGTCGCCGTGCGGATTACCGCATCATTTACGCTAAGCTCATACGGGCCAAACCCGATTACCTCGACATAGCCTATAATCACGCCGTCGCCGCTGTCAAACAGCGCGGGCGAACCGCTGCCGTTCATGCTGAGCGCATATTTATGCGAATTTTCCGTCGAATCATAGCCGTAATCGTTATCAATTATCGCATTATCGCAAGGGGTTACAACATACGCGTCGCTGCTTGCTCCGCCCTGCATCATGGAGAACGTAAGCTCCGAAGCCATATAGCGGTTAATGATTTTTTCCGGGTCACTCGCCTTTACGCGGATCGCGTACTTGTGCGGATTATCCGCCGTCGCTTCAAGTGATAATGCAGCGCTCGCCGCGATATTTCCCTCATCTGTGATAACATATTTATTGCCGACCTGTGTTTCACCAAGTCCCGCCTTGATATAGTCCTTTACATCCGACGAATATGTACCGCCGGAAATGATGCCCTTATCAGTAACATTTTTGAATTCAAATTTTACCGCCGATATTTTGGCATCAGGAGTCTTCGAGCCTCCCGTAAAGCTGCCGCCGGAGATACTGCTTTTGTCTGTTGCAATTATCGGACTTTCACTGGCGCTATCACTGTATTCCTGAACAGCCGAAGTATAATAGCTCTCAAATTCGCCGCCTTTAATATTGAGCGTTAATCCACCCGGCGTACCATATCCGTCTTCTGACGTGCGCGATAAAATCGTTACCGCTGCTCCGTCTGTATATGCGCCGCCGAGTTTGTCCGGATCGGGCACCTCTGTATCCTCTGATGTTCCAATAAGTGTTCCTCCACTAATCGTCAGATTACCGTCTCCAGCAAAAGCAATGCCCGTTCCGCCTTCAATTGTTCCGCCGTTAATCGTCAGACTACCATTCTGCGGATGATAAATTCCTAAACCTTCCGTATGAATGTATCCGTCATTAATTACAATTTCCGTATTGTCATTGCTGCCGTTACCAGCAATAGCCGCGTTGCTGCCAGTAATATCCGTTTCCGAACCGTCTATCGTAAGCTTAGCGCTATCCATGGGAACGCCGTAGTCATCTATCAGAAGAATTCCGTATGTGCCGCCTGATATTTTGGTGTTTATAACATTTACTTCTGCCCCGGCGTTTACTTTTATACCTTGGCTTTCATAATCCTTTCCAACAGTTAAATTAAGATTTTCTGTTTTAACCGTTGATCCTGTGCCTGCATTTATAATGGTAATCCCCGTTTGTGCATCGCTTGATTTTATTGTTCCGTTTTTAATCGTAACCGTTGAATTTATAAATGTAAATGCCGGGTTAACTGAACTACTAAAATAACTATGGCCACCCAAATCAATGGTAATATTTTTTTTATTCTCAATAGTTATAGCTTTAGCATCTTGCCCCTTTGTGGAATCTTTCAACATCAATATTGTATCGCCATCATTTAGTTTAGCTACCCCGTTGTCACCAAAATCCTTAAAGGTTGAATATGTCTTTGTTCCTACTCTAAGCATCGGAAGCTTCTGCTCTGTACCCTCTTTATCGGTATACGTTGTATCATCCTTTTTCGTATACGTCTGCGGCTGTCCATCCTCGCCGTTCATATAGAACGTATCGCCATCATCGAGATTGTCAAGCGCTCTGTCAGCCGTTGAGTATGTATTAACCGCATCGTCCGGCGCGATTACGTCGGTATCCTTTGATATATCGGTAAGCTCGGTTTTAACCTCAACACCTGCGTCAGTGGTATTATTTTCTATATCCACCGACGAAATGGTTTTATCCGCATCCGTTCCTACGCCGTAATCCCATACGCTTATTGTCGGTGTTACGTCCG
>CANQYQ010000101.1 GCA_947628155.1 uncultured Clostridia bacterium | reverse complement strand
AACATAAATTTATATTTTTTCAAAAAAACTCTTGCATTTTTATTCGTTTAGGTATATAATAAAGCAACATTCATAAAAGGGAAGGGATTGACAATGTTACAGGACGTAATCGAGCTGGACAAAAAATATTATATGAACACATTTGGCGACAGGCTGCCGGTATGCTTCGAGAGAGGCGAGGGCATGAAGCTGTATGCGGACGACGGGAAGGAATATTACGATTTTCTGGGCGGAATCGCGGTAAACGCGCTCGGGCACAGCCATCAGAAATTTATTGAGGCGTTAAAAAATCAGCTTGACAAGGTGATACACACATCGAGCCTGTACTACATAGAAAACCAAGCGAAGCTTGCGGAAAAAATCGTGACCCGCACCTGCGCCGATAAGGTATTCTTCTGCAACAGCGGCGCGGAAGCGAACGAGGGCGCAATAAAGCTCGCGAAAATTTACAATTACAAGCAGGGCCGCGACCGATATGAGGTCATAAGCCTCGACAAATCGTTCCACGGCAGAACCGTGGCGACAGTCGCTGCGACGGGGCAGACGAAATACCAAGCGCCGTACAAGGAGCTTACGAACGGCTTCAAGCAGGTCGCGCCGAATGATTTTAACGCGCTGGGATCCGCGGTCACAGATAAAACGGCGGCCATTCTGCTGGAGCTTGTGCAGGGCGAGAGCGGCGTATATCCGCTTGACGAGGAATACGTTAAGAAGGTCAGACGTCTTTGCGACGAAAGAGATATCGTGCTGATATTCGACGAGGTTCAGACCGGAATGGGCAGAACGGGATATCTTTTCGCGCACCAGTGGTACGGAATTTACCCGGACGTGTTTACCTGCGCGAAGGCGCTTGGCGGCGGCATACCGATAGGCGCGGTATGCGCCGTTGACAAAATCGCGTCGGCATTCGAGCCGGGCGACCACGGCACGACATTCGGCGGCAATCCGTTCGCGACGGCGGCGGGGCTCGCGGTGTTTAAAATATACGAGGATGAGGATTTGGTAAACCGCGCGAACAAAATGGGCGCGTATTTCGCGAAGCGCCTGAACGCGCTGAAGGGAAAATATCCGGATAAAATCAGCGATGTCCGCTGCGCGGGATTGCTGATTGGCATAGAGGTCGGAGCGGAGCGCGGAAAAGCGGTATTTGACGCGCTGTTTAAGCACGGGATTTTAACAAGCCTGTGCGGCGGGAAAACTATACGTCTCGCGCCGCCGCTTATCATATCGGAGCTCGATATAGAATTGTTTATATCGGAGCTTGACAGTATTTTGAAAGGAATGGAATAATATGGAAAAGATGAATGATTTTATAAGCCTCCACGATATAACAAAGGAGCAGATGGAGGATCTGTTAAAGCTTGCGCTCAAATTAAAAAGTGAGACAAAGGCGGGAATCGCGCACCCGATATTAAAGGGAAAAACGCTCGGCATGATTTTCACAAAATCATCGACGCGCACCCGCGTGTCGTTTGAGGTAGGCATGGTACAGCTTGGCGGATATCCGCTGTTTTTGTCGTCGAACGATATACAGCTCGGACGCGGCGAGACGATATATGATACCGCGAAGGTTCTCGAACGGTTCCTTGACGGAATTATGATACGTACCTACGCCCATAAGGACGTGCTGGATCTAGCGAAATACGCCGATATTCCGGTCATAAACGCGCTCACGGATTTGCTGCATCCGTGTCAGGTGCTCGCGGATTTACAGACGGTGTACGAGCACAAGGGTAAATTGGAGGGCCTGAAATTCGCATATATCGGCGACGGAAACAATATGGCGCATTCCATTATGTACGGCTGCGCAAAGGCGGGTCTTGACTGCGCGATAGCGGCGCCGGAGGATTATCAATGCGACGAAAACGTCGTTTACAATGCGAAGGAGGACTTCAAAAAGGGCGGTTCAAGGTTATTGCTTACGCAAGACCCGGCGGAGGCTATCAAGGACGCGGACGTGGTTTACACCGACACATGGGTCTCCATGGGTATGGAGGAGGAAAAGGAGGAGCGCCAGCGCGTATTTATGCCGTATCAGGTAAATAAAGAGCTGTTTTTGCTCGCCAAGCCGGACGCGATATTCATGCACTGCCTCCCGGCGTACCGCGGCTTCGAGGTAACGGAGGACGTAATAGACGGGCCGAACTCGGTAATATTCGACGAGGCGGAAAACCGACTCCACGCGCAGAAGGCCGTTATGGCGGCGCTTATGGGATAAATTTAAGGGGAAGAATTAATGGAACAAATAGAGAATATGCAGTCGCTGTTTCAGGTGCGCCATGCGACCTATGACGATATTTACGACATTCTGAGCATAACGAAGGAGGCGTTCGTAAAATATGAGGAAATGGCCGGCGTCACGGGATTGGCGGCGCTTGAGGAAACGTACGAGGATGTAAAGCGGGATATAGACGAGAAAATAGTGCTTATCGCCATACAGGACAGCGCGCCGGTTGGCAGCGTGAGAGTGGCGGTGGATGAGGAAACGAAGGAGGCGTATTTGTCGCGGTTCGCGGTAAAGGTGACGAGCCAGAATAACGGCATCGGCAAGTCGATTATGAACCTTGTTGACAGGATCATGAAAAAACGCGGCGTAAAGAGCATATCGCTCCACACCGGCTCGAAAATAACGTCGCTTATCCGCTTTTATTACGGCCGTGGATTCTATATCGAATCCACCGACGCTTCGCGCGGATATATCCGCGCGCTGTTAAAGAAGGATTATATTTAACGGTTTAAAAAAAATGCTTGACAACGGCGGGTAAAGTCTATATAATATGTAAGGTGTCTGAATTTCGGAAACGAAGATAGTCGATCGGGACTATAGAAAAAAAGGAATTAGGAGGTGCTATAGAATGAAAATGACATTTCAGCCGAAGAAACGGCAGAGAAGCAAGGAACACGGCTTCAGAAAAAGAATGTCCACAAAATCGGGCAGAAAGGTTTTGGCAAGAAGAAGAGCAAGAGGCAGAAAGTCGTTAACAGCGTAATAAGCCGGAATAGCTACAGGCATAAGTGAGGGGTAAGCCCCGCTTCTGCCTTTTTATCTTTTTGGGCTTTGCCGCGGCTTGTAACGGCTCGGGAGGAATGAGTATGCGCAGCACATCGAGCCTTAAACTGAACAGGGATTTCAGGCGGCTTTATTCCCGGGGCAAAAGCGCGCCGGGAGCGTATGTCGCGGTTTACGCGATGAAAACACGCCGTAACGATAAGCGGCTGGGGCTTACGGTCGGCAAGTCCTTCGGAAAAGCGGTTCGCCGCAACCGCGCAAAACGCCTGATCCGCGAAAGCTACAGGGCAATTGAGGAAAAAATCCCCAATGGTTACGATTTCGTAATAGTCGCGCGCGGCCGCGCCGACGGCGCCGGATTTTGGCAGATCAAGCGTGATTTGGAATATGTCTTCGGAAAGCTCGGATTAAAATGAAAAAGATACTAATAGGTTTAATTAAATTTTACAGACACTGTATTTCGCCGTATAAGGGTGGGAGCTGCTGTCGTTTTACGCCCACCTGTTCGCAGTACGCGTTAGAAGCGATAGAAAAATACGGCGCGCTAAAGGGTGGATATCTTGCCGTGCGCAGGATACTCAGGTGTCACCCGTTCCATAAGGGCGGCTATGACCCCGTTCCCTGACATTTTGACAGCAGAGAGGAAATAGAATATGTTTGAATACATCATAACACGACCGATGGGTTATATAATCGAATTCATATATAACCTTGTCCAAAATTACGGCATCGCGATTATTTTATTCACGATAATAATCAAGATGCTGCTGTTTCCGTTAAATATCAAATCGCAGAAGGCGATGAGAAAGCAGCAGAAAATCCAGCCGATAATGCAGGAGCTGCAAAAGAAATACGCGAATGATCAGGAAAAGCTGAACCGCGAAATGATGAAACTCTACCGCGACAACAACATTTCCATGTCGGGCGGATGTTTGCCTATGCTTATACAGATGCCGATACTTATCGGTCTGTACCAGGTAATACAGCGGCCGCTGTCATTCCTGCTCCATGTTGATTTCAACGAGCCCGATGTGATCCGCCGCGTTTACGACCTTCGCGACCGCTTCGCCGACGCGAATATGATCACGCGCACGGAGGAGCAGCTCGCGAACATGAACCAGATGAACATTTCGCAGTGGGCGGCTCAGGCCGGTCAGAGCGATTGGGTAATAAACTTCAATATGTTCTTTATGAACCTGGCGAATGTTCCGTCGGCGGCATTTAATTATATCGGCGAGGTTATTCAGGGCAATTTCGCGCATATGGATATCGTGCTGCTGCTGCTCATACCGATTTTGGCGGTAGCGTCGTCAATCGGTTCAATGAAGGTTTCGCAGGCGATGTCGGGACAGAAAAAGGATAAAAATAAGCCCGCGGACAGCGCGGCGCAGATGTCCAATACCATGATGTGGATGATGCCGGTGATGACCGGATTCTTCACCCTGACTCTTCCCGCGGGTATAGGACTTTACTGGATAATCAGCTCGGTGCTGCAAATAATCCAGCAGGTAGGCCTGAATGTCTACTTTAATCATAAAAAGGAGGATGAGATAATTGTCACAATTCCCGAATCAAGACAGAACAACGGTAAAAAGCGGAAAAAGCATAGATGAGGCGATAGAAACAGCGTTAGCGGAGCTTGAGGCGGCGCGCGGCGACGTTGAGATAGAGATTATGCAGGAGCCGTCGAAGGGATTTTTAGGCTTCGGCGGAAAGCCGGCGCTCGTAAAGGTAACGGCCAAGGCGGCGGAGGCGCCGGTCAGTGAACCGGAGCCTGTTAAAGAACCGGCGGCAGCGCAGGACGCGTCGGCGGCGGCGCCCAGACAGAGCCGCCCGAGAAACAATAATCAGCGTAACAGAAACAGACGCAGAAACAACAATCAGCGTAAAAACCGCGATCGCGAAGCGGCGGCGGCAGAGGTGACCGGCGATGTTAAGCCGTATGTGCCGACGACTCTGCCGATCCCTTCAAAGGAAGACGAACCTGTTGAGGCGGCGCGGATATTCCTTACAAGCATGTTTGCGGCAATGGATATTGACGTCAAGGCCGACGTGTCGCTTGACGGCGATGAAATGACCGTAAATCTTACCGGCGACAATATGGGTATAGTAATAGGCAAGCGCGGAGATACGCTCGACAGCCTTCAATACCTTACCTCTCTTGTCGTAAACCGTAGGAATAAAAACGATTATATCAAGGTAACGATAGATACGGAAAACTACCGCGAAAAGCGCGCCGACGCGCTTGTGGCGCTTTCAAACCGCCTTGCGGATAAGGTAGCGCGCTCGGGAAAGAAGTTTACGCTCGAACCGATGAACCCGTATGAAAGACGTATTATCCACGCGAATTTGCAGGATAATGAAAATGTAACAACATTTTCGGTAGGCTCGGAGCCGTATAGAAAGGTCGTTATCGCGCCTAAGCATCCCAAGCCGCGCTATGACAGAGACAGACGCGGCGGCAAGGACGGCGGCAGACGCCGTCCGGCGGAGCAAAAGCGCGCGGCGGCGCCGGCGGCGGAGAAGACGGGAAGCTATACGACAACGTATAAGGCGGATTTCCATCCCACTCCGCATAAGGCGGAATATCACAGCTATGAGGAATACCTCGCCGCACAGAACGGTGATATTTTCTCGCCGGTCAGCCGGGAATCCGATGAGGATTAAATGAACTGCTAGGGCTTGCGCGGGCAAAACACCGCTATGGTATAACTATTAAATTTTAGGCAATATACTGACATCGTTTTCCTAACGGTGTCAGTTTTTTTATCGAATACGCTCATTGCTGCGGAAATATATGTAATTATCTATTAGGCGGTATACTTATACAATAGTATAAAATCTAGGAATAGCGACAAGTGCCGCTGCGAGATGAATCATAGCCAAGAATGACTCCACAAGCTTGTCATACCTTGTCGCTATCCTCCTGAACTGCTTTATTCGGTTAAAAAATCGTTCCACTTGATTCCGATTGCGATACTTTTCTTTGTCATATTCACGCTGCTCTTTTCGATTTTTCTTCGGTGGTATAATCCCGATGCTGACTCAATAAATTTTATTATTTTATCCGTATCATACGCCCCCGCAAGTGCGTACATATTTTCGTGAATAACCGGTTCGAGCAGGTTCTCAGCCTGTTTGCAGTCGTAAATATTTCCCTCGGTAATACGCTGTATGCCGCGGTCCGTATTTTTCGGGCAGCTCGCACCACGGCGCGCCGGTTCTTAAAAGCCATGCTTTAACCGTCGGATTGGTGTTTTTATCTATGAACGTGCTGTCTTTAAGCTCGGCTAACGCGCGCTGGACATTATCCGCGCCTCCGCACGGGTTTTACCGTAAAAATATTTCCTGTTGAGTGAGCTGTCAGGCTTGTACCCGCATGATACCATGCCTTGCTCAACTTCGGACGCTCGATTTGTTCTTTTGCTATTGCTAGTTCTCCCGAAATTAACGTTAAAACTTTCTACAATACAGAAAAAGCACAGTCGCCCCATACCGTTTTTTTAATAATAATATTTTCGGCGGCAGCAGCGAGAAAAATTGTTGTGTGCAGTGACATTACGGGAGACAATTTAAAATTCAAACCAAAATACGGCGCCCGCGTTCTCCCTGCTGTCCGCGCCGAAGCGCGCGCCGTGGGCGGTCAGAATTTCCTTTACTATCGACAGTCCCAAACCGTTCGCGCCGCGTTTTTTCGAGGTGAAATACTTATCCCATATATGCGGCAGATCCTCGGCATTTATTCCGCTGCCGCTGTCGCGGATCTCCGTTCGGATAAATCCGTCATTTTCCGTGACCGAAACGTAAACGCACTTGTCAGGGCCGACATGAGCAACGGCGTTTGAAATAAGATTATACAGCACCTGCTCCAATCTGCGCGCGTCCGCCGTGACATATTTTTGCGGCGCTATGTCCGTGATAATTTCGATTCCGTCCGATTTGCAAATTTCCAAAAACTGCTCCGCCGTTTTTTTCGCGAGAGCGCTTAAATCCACACGCTCAAAATCAAACGCCGCCGCGCCGGACTGCAGCTTTGAATAATCGAGAATATCGTTTACCAAAAGCGACAGCCTATCCGATTCACGGATAATAATCTCCGCGTCCTCCCCTGTTTCCGCGCTGCCGTCAAGATCGCGTATAAGCTCCGCGTAACCTTTAATCATCGTGAGAGGCGTTCGTAAATCATGCGATACATTAGCGAGAAGGTCTCGGCGCAGCTTGTCCGTTTCGGCTATTTTACCGGCGGCGTATTCGAGAGATGAGGCAAGCTCGTCGGTTTCTGAGCAAAAACCCTTATTGAACTTCAAATCAAAGTCGCCGTTCGCCATTTTAAGCGACTGCTCGGAAAGCTCCGAAACGGGTCTTGAAAACCGCTTCGCTATCCATATCGCTATAAAAAGTCCGATTAAAAGCGCGAGAAACGTAACCGCGCAAAGCTGTATCCGCAGTATCGACACAGCCGAGCCGACCGCGCCGAGGGATGTGTTTATATACAAAATATTCCCGTCCGGCAGCCGCCGCCCGTAAACGAGCGTTCCGCCGTCATCGCGGTCAATCGTGTAGCATACGCTGTCCTGTGAGCCGATTTTTTCAAGAAAATCGCCGTAATGCTCCGGCAGCCGGCGGTATGCTTCCTCCTGCCAATTCTGCGTCTCGCCCGCGCGGTACGGATTTTGTCCGCCGCCGTGGTTGTGCGCGTTGGATTTGTACGACGGACTGTATTCATCCGCGCTGTATATAATGCTTCCGCCATCGTCGGTAAGTAATATTAATATGGAATTATCCGCCGCGAGCGTGTCTATCGCGTCCGCCGTGTTTTCGGCGCGGCAGATTTCATCAGCGATTTTGCTTACCTGACGCTTTTGCATGGAGTTGTATAAGCTTTGCAAAAACACCGTTTGCAGCAGCCATAAAACAGCGAGGATCACGGCCGCGAACGCGGTGAAATATATCCATAGTTTAAAACCGATCGATTTAGTGTTGAGCCTCAAATTTATACCCCACCCCTCTTACGGTAACAATATAATCCCGGCAGCCGCCCAAATGCGCGCGAAGCTGCTTTATCTGCCAGTCAACCGCCCTGTCCGCCGAATAATATTCGCAGCCCCAAACCGCGTCCATGATCCGCTCGCGCGTCAGGACAATGCCATCGTTTTTTATAAGATATAAAAGAAGGTCGTATTCCTTCGCCGTAAGCTCGGTTTTCGTACCGCTTATATAAACAATTCTGCCGAGCGTGTCGATTTCAATATTGCCCGCCTTGATTTTATCCGACGATATGCCGCCGTGACGCCCTATTACGACCTTAACGCGCGCCATGAGCTCGCGCGGCGAGAACGGCTTTACGACATAATCGTCCGCGCCCGTTTCAAAGCCGAACAGCTTGTCGTATTCCTCGCCGCGCGCGGAGAGCATTATAACGGGAATATCCTTCATCGCGCGTATTTCCTTACACGCGGAAAAGCCGTCAAGCTCCGGCATCATCGCGTCCATGATGATGACGTCAAAATCGGCTTCACGGCACATAGAAACAGCCTCTATGCCGTTTCCTGCTTCGGCTGTCTCATATCCTTCTCGCTCGGCGTAACGCCTGACAAGCGCGCGTATGTCCGGCTCGTCGTCAACGATTAGTATTCTTGCCATTGCTGCCGCCCCCTTCGGTAATATTGTATCATAAATTGGCGGGATTTTCAATCATAGGAACGGTAAATTTTAGTTTATCGGCGTATCGCGTATGGGAAACACGAACACCGTAGGGGCGAACCGTGTTCGCCTGTGTTCCGTAACGCAATATGGTATACGGCGAGCGTTAGCCTCCCTTGTCAAAGGGCGCAAGCAGAGCGTTCCCGTTAGCAAAAATCGCATACGGCGAGCGTTAGCCTCCCTTGTCAAAGGG
>CANQYQ010000100.1 GCA_947628155.1 uncultured Clostridia bacterium | reverse complement strand
AAAATGGCAGTTAAAGTTGCAATTAACGGATTCGGACGTATCGGACGTCTCGCGTTCAGACAGATGTTCGGCGCGGAGGGTTATGAGGTTGTCGCTATAAACGACCTTACAGAGCCTACAATGCTTGCTAACCTTTTAAAGTACGATACCGCTCAGGGCGGATACTGCGGCGTGATCGGCGCTGACCTTCACACGGTTGAGGCTGATAACGAGGCGCGCACTCTTACGGTTGACGGCAAGGTATTAAAGATTTATGAGGAGAAGAACGCGGCGGATCTTCCGTGGGGCGAGCTCGGCGTAGACGTTGTACTCGAGTGCACAGGCTTCTACACATCAAAGGCTAAGTCTCAGGCGCATATCGACGCGGGCGCGAAGAAGGTAGTTATTTCCGCCCCCGCCGGCAACGATCTTCCGACAATCGTATATTCCGTTAATGAAAAGACGCTCACATCGGACGACACCATTATTTCGGCTGCTTCGTGCACGACGAACTGTCTTGCTCCGATGGCTGACGCTCTTAACAAGTACGCTCCGATCCAGTCGGGTATCATGTCCACGATCCACGCTTATACCGGCGACCAGATGATCCTTGACGGCCCGCACAGAAAAGGCGATATGAGAAGAGCACGCGCGGGCGCGGCGAACATCGTTCCCAACTCCACAGGCGCGGCAAAGGCTATCGGCCTTGTTATCCCCGAGCTTAACGGCAAGCTTATCGGTTCGGCGCAGCGTGTTCCCGTTCCGACAGGTTCGACAACAATACTTACGGCTGTTGTTAAGGGTAACGATATAACGGTTGAGGGCATCAACGCGGCTATGAAGGCGGCTTCTTCCGAGTCGTTCGGCTACAACACAGACCCGATCGTATCTTCCGACGTGATCGGCATGAGATACGGTTCGCTCTTCGACGCTACTCAGACAATGGTTGCGAAGATCGCGGATGATCTCTATGAGGTTCAGGTCGTTTCGTGGTATGACAACGAGAATTCCTATACCTCGCAGATGGTTAGAACAATCAAGTATTTCGCTGAATTGGGCTGATTTAACGCAAATTGAAATTCAAAACGGACTGTCGGCAGACAGTCCGTTTTTCATGAAATAAACTTTATAATCACTGTATGGTAATATTACCGAAGCCAATATAGCCGGAATCGCTACCCTTTTTAAATTGCAGCTGTAAGCCGTAGTTGACAGGTATCGATATTGTCTTGGGAATATCGCTGTAACCAACCTCATATTCGTCTATAAGCTTATTGTCCACATATATCTGTATTGTGCCGTCGGCATTGTTTGTACCGTCAACATGTCCCATATCAAATGTTACGGTTTTGTATTTGCCGTTCAGATTAAATGACGCTTCGCCGCTGTAACTGCCTAGAACAAATCCATTAGTATATTTTGTTCCTCCCATGCTGAAGCTCTTACCGTTTTCGGGCGTGTATTTTGCATATCTGTTTGACGAATACGCGTCCATGATATCCGTAAGGTATGTCATCTGACCCGGCACTTCGCCAAGATACACTGAGCTTGACGCGCCGTCCCATGTAACCTGCTTGCCTATCGCTTCTCCTACCGCGCGCACCGGAAGGTATGTAGTTCCGTTTGAAATAAACGGCTCAACCGCTTTTCCGTTCGCGTCCTTCGCGTTAACAAGTACGCCGTCCATGTAAATTTTGATGTTGTTGTATGCCGCCTCGATCATTTCACTGCCGGTTTTCGCATACGCCAGACCTCCCGCCGCTATCGATGTACAAATTACGCCGAGCGCAAATCCCTTTAATTCTTTTTTCATTGTTTGCCTCCTAAAGATAATAATGATAGATATATTATAGCATAATATATTATAAATTGCAATTCAAAATATTAATATTATTCCATATAAAATCATATATTCATTAATATTGCGATATTTTATATAATTATATTGAAAAACATATTGTAAATTAAGAGGAGGGGTGTAGCAGTGCGAAAATTTAAAATACCCATTGCTTCTCACGCGCAAACAAGTATATACGATCCCCGGACGACGTAATAGAAGCGGCGGAGGGTTCCTTACGAGGATTGGACTGTACATTTTCGGCATTTGCCGCCGAGGCGGTGCGCGCCGCTTTGGACAATCCGGAGGAAGAAAAACGCGAAAAACAATAAATTTGATCCCGGCTTGCAGATAAATATCCGCGCGCCGGGATTTTAAACGGGAATCAATCAGCGAAGCTATTGTATGCGGCGGCGCTGCCAAGCTCCTCCTCGATACGCAGCAGGCGGTTATATTTAGCCGTTCTGTCCGACCGCGCGGGCGCGCCGGTTTTAATCTGACCCGCGTTCACCGCGGCGGCGATATCGGCAATCGTGGTATCCTCCGTTTCCCCGCTTCTGTGCGATATGACGGCTGTATAGCCGGATTTATGAGCCATTTCGATTGCGTCGAGCGTTTCGGTAAGCGTTCCTATTTGGTTTGGCTTAATTAAAATAGAATTTGCGGCCTTCATGTCAATTCCCTTTTTAAGCCGCTGTGTATTCGTCACAAACAAGTCGTCGCCGACGAGCTGTATTTTATTGCCCAGACGTTCGGTGAGCCTTCCCCAGCCCTCCCAATCATTTTCGCCAAGTGCGTCCTCGATTGAAAATATCGGATATTTTGCGGCGATACGATCCCAATATTCTATCAATTCATCGGATGTTTTCCTGACGCCGGATTTGGGCAGCACATATCCGTCGTCCGTCGCCCATTCGGACGCAGCGGCGTCTATCGCGATTTTAAAATCCCGCCCGGACGTGTATCCCGCCTTCGCGATCGCGTCAACGATCAACTCAAGCGCCTTTTCATCCGACGGCAGGTCGGGCGCGAATCCGCCCTCATCCCCAACGGCTGTTACGCCGCCCTCGGCCGAAATAAGCCGTTTAAGCGAATAATATACCTCGCCGCACTGACGCAGTCCCTCGCGGAATGTCCGCGCGCCGACGGGCATAATCATAAATTCCTGTATATCAACGTTATTATTCGCGTGCGCGCCGCCGTTTAAAATATTCATCATCGGAACGGGCAGAATATGCGCGTTCACGCCGCCTATATAGCGGTAAAGCGGCAGCCTTGATTCGGCGGCGGCAGCCTTTGCCGCGGCGAGAGATACGCCCAGGATCGCGTTCGCGCCAAGCCGCGATTTGTTAAGCGTGCCGTCGAGGGAAATCATCTTTATATCAATCGCGCGCTGGTCAAGAACATTCATTCCGATAAGCTCATCGGCGATAATGTTATTTACACTGCCCACCGCGGCTTCAACACCCAATCCGCGGTAGCGGCTCTCGTCGCCGTCGCGCAGCTCAACCGCCTCGTATTCGCCCGTTGACGCGCCGGACGGCACGGCCGCGCGCCCGCTCGCGTTTTGTGTTCTGACCTCGACCTCCACCGTTGGGTTGCCGCGCGAATCGAGTATTTCACGCGCATAAATGTCATAGATCTCAATATAACCCTTCAAAACTATTCCTCCGTTCGCGCTGATTTTTTAAATCCGCTTTTTCGTACTTAAATATGTAATTATTTTGCCGTAATATATATGTTTTTATGCATATGTCAAAGTATATCTGGTTCCGGATGAAATTACCGACGGCTATTTGATTGCAAAATCGGTTTAATTATGGTATAATGGCTTATATATTACATAATCAAGGGAGGGTACATAATGAAATCGAGAATCGCTGCCGCGTTCATATCCGCGGCGATCGCTTTTATACCGTCGGCGGTGTTCGCGTCGGGCGCTATCCCCGACCATCGCGGGACAAGCATGGACGGGATCGAAATCGGTACGGCGCAGCTTAACTCCGCTGTAAAATCGTATTCGGGACTGTTTAAAGCCTCGGGCGACAGGTACGGAGTAGACCCGAATCTGCTCGCGGCGATATGTATGCAGGAATCGTCGGGGCGAAATTTATCGTACCGCGACGACGGCACGGAATACCCCGCGTGGGGCATAATGCAGATCGAAAACAGCAATCGTGATTCGTTCGCGAAATTCGGCCTCGATACGACCGGCGTTGCCTGGACCTTGGGCGACCGGCTCGACCCGGAAAAAAGCGTGGCATACGCGGCGCATATAATTTCACAGGCCTTGATCCGCTACGACTGCGATTATATGAAGATGGTACAGTCATATAACTTCGGCTCATCCGTACTCGACCGCATAATCGCGGCGGCGGGCGACAGATGGCTTGATGAGCGCAAAAACGCGAAAAATTATGTCAGCGGCTGGCCGTATGACAGCTACGGCGACGCTCTTTATATCGAGCATGTGATGCGGTATTACCACAACGATATAGAGTACATAGGCGCAAAGGTGCGCGTCAACGGAAGCCTCGTCGATTTCAATGACCAGTTCCCGGTGATCGAGGACGGGCGCACGCTTATTCCCGTACGCGTAATATCGGAAATGTTCGGCGCGGCAGTCGAATGGGACGGCGGCGCGGGAGAGGCCTCGATAACCGTGAACGGAACGAGGATAGTCATACCCCTCGATTCAAACGAAGCCTACATAAACGGACAAGCGTATCCGCTTGACGTGCCGGCAAGACTGCTTAACGACCGTACCGTCGTTCCGCTGAGATTTATAGCCGAGTCACTCGGCGTCACAATAGATTGGGACGGCGATACGCGAACGGTTTTGATTTATAAATAAATTCTTGCTTTTGATACGGCGCATAAAATACGCGGGAGCATTTTATTATAATACAGTAAAACCCGCGTATTTCACGCGCCTTTTTACGTTTGCGGCGCGAGGCGGCGGTATTCGGGTTTTAAATAACCGAGAATATCCGAATAGTCTATCTCAAATTCCACAAAGCCGCGGGCGTAATAGGATAGATCGTACGGCTGATAGAAAAGCACCAGGCCATCGTCGGTAAGGTAGAAATCCCGCTGATTGCTGTCCTTGATCTGCGGCTTTTCCCATAAATCGCCGTATTCATCAGGATTTTCCTCGACCTCCTCCCAGATGAGGCGGTCGAGGACCGATTTGTAATCGTCTCCCTCGAAAAGGCCGTCCAGAAGCACATCATCTCCCGTAACCGTATCAATATTGCGGGCGTTCCACGTACTGCTGCCGTGCGCGCCGCCCGTATATTGATATATGTCGGAAACTATGCTTATAAAATCATTCTCGTTATACTTAACGTCCTGCCGCAGTTCAAACACATATTTGTTCCCGGCGCGTATTTCGCCGCCGTCCTGCGCGATCGATTCGAACGCTGCGAGTGCGTCATCGGTTTCCTTTTCATAGCTTGCGTTAAGCTCGCCGGCAAGAGCGCGGTTTTTCATAAACGAAAATTCCGGCCTTTCCGCGTAAACCTCGGCGGTATCTGTTTCATATTCAACGGACTCAATTGTGATCGTCGCGGCTTTATGTGACGCGCAGCCGCAAAGAACAGCCGCCGTTAAAACGGCGGCTGATAAGCGCGCTAAAGAATTATGCATATGAGACCTCCGCTTCCCTCGTTGATGATGCGTTCAAGCGTATCGCGCAGCTTGTTTCGAGCCTCGTCCGGCATTTTGGACAGTTTATTGTTCAGTCCCTCGTTCACTAAATCATAAATTGACTTGCCGAAAATATTGCTTTCCCAAATCTTTTGCGGGTCGCTCTCAAATTCCGACAAAAGATAATGCACCAGCTCCTCCGATTGCTTTTCCGTGCCGACGATCGGACTGACCTCCGTCTCTATTTCCGCGCGCATCATATGTATCGACGGCGCGCTCGCCCTCAGCTTTACGCCGAAGCGTCCGCCCTGCTTGACAATTTTAGGCTCGTTAAGCGTCATTTCGTCCGGGGTCGGATACACTACGCCGTAGCCTTTTTCACGTACCTCGTGCAGCGCGAACTCTACGCGGTCGTATTCCTTTTTCATTTGCGCAAGCGACCGCATGAGCGACATCAGCTCCTGTTGCGAACCGACCTCGAAGCCGCTTTGTTCACCGAGGATTTTATAAAATAATTCCTCCGGCAGTTCCATATTTATTTTTACCGTGCCCTTGCCAAGGTCGATACCCTCAATGTACGCTCTCTTAACAAATTCGCATCCGTCAAGGCTGTCGGCGAGCGCGCGCGTATGACGGATTTTTGACACGCTTTTTATTTCGTCCATGACCGCGCCGTTTATATCCTGCCGCAGCCAATGCCCCTCTCCGACCGAATCGATCCAACACGGAGTCACAATACGGATCTCCCGAAGCGGAAATTCAAAAAGCACGGTTTCGATTATTCCGTTTATATCCTCCGCGGTAAGCTCCGCGCAGTTTACGGGCAGTACCGGAACCGCGTACGCGTTCTGTAATTCATCCGCGAGCGCCATCGCCTGCGCGCCGTGCGGCGAGGTGGAATTCAAAAGGATGATAAACGGCTTGTTTATCGCCTTTAATTCGCTTACTACGCGGCGTTCCGCGTCGGCATAATCCTCGCGCTCAAGATCGGTTATAGTACCGTCTGTGGTTACGACAAGCCCGATTGTCGAGTGCTCGTTTATTACCTTTTTTGTACCTATTTCCGCCGCCTCGTTAAACGGTATCGCCTCGTCGAACCACGGCGTATTAACCATTCTCGGCTCGTTCTCTTCGACGTAGCCCAGCGACGCGTCCACGACATAGCCGACACAGTCGATCATTCTGACCTTCATATGCGCGTTGTCGCCCACGGAAATTTCCACCGCCTCGTTCGGCACGAATTTCGGCTCTGTGGTCATAATGGTGCGTCCCGCCGCCGACTGCGGCAGCTCGTCGCGCGTGCGCTCGGCACGGTACTCGTTATCAATATTGGGAATGACAAGCATATCCATAAATTTCTTTATGAATGTCGATTTCCCCGTCCTTACCGGCCCCACCACGCCTATGTAAACATCGCCCTGACTGCGCTCGGATATGTCGTTGTATATGTTATACTCCTCCACTGCTTTATCCTCCTTTTGTCCAATATACGTTATTATGTATATGCGGACAGGATAAAATTATGTAAATATTTTTCGGATTTGTACGCATTAAAAAAGGGACTTTAAAAGTCCCTTTTTTATGTGCTGTCAAATATTAATCCGCATAGTCTGCGTAGATATTATCTATGGCAAACTTACCGTACTGCCATTCACCCGAGAAATACATCTTAGCCAGGTTCTTTGCGGTTATATCCGCTTCGCCTGTAGTAAGCTGTTTTCCGGAAGCGTCCGTAAGAGTGTACGTCATCTTACCGTTTTCAAAATCAAGCTCCGTGTCAACCGCAACTGTTACTCCCGCAACAAATCCCGATACCTCAGTTCCGTTAAATTTTGAATTGGGCGTCTTATTGCCTGTTTGTACCGTTATGTTAAATACAGGAGTATTTTCATTGTCGACAAACTGCAATGTAACCGATGCATCCTTTCCGTCTGACCTTATTTGATGCGGTTCGATTTCAAATCCGAATTTCAGATTTTTATGCTCGGAAAGGTTCATATCACGGTCGTATTCAAGCTTTTTGCCGTCGCCGTTTGAATTGTTTCCAAGCACCAGCACCTTGCCGTTTCCTAGGGCTGACATTCCCTTGAACGTACTGTCTGCGGACGTGTCGAGAATCGCGCTTAACGGATTTGTCGATGTATCCGTTATCCATGACGCAACATCCTCAACGGTCGAGAAGTCCTCATATTCCTTAGCCGAATACAGAACCAAATTAATGGTTTTGCTTATGCTGTTCAGCTCAGCCGTTACGGTCACGGTCTTTTTAGCCGCGTCTGCCGTATAGCTCTCGGGAATGGTAACAACTCCGTCCTTAACAGTTATCGCTGTATCGTCGCACGACCATTTCGCATCGGCGTTTGTAACCTTGCTTACCGGAATATTGTTAGCATTTACCGCATTTACAATATCTACCTTTATTGTGCCCGCTTCAGCCTTTGCGCGCATCTTATCAGCGGCAAGCCCAAACGATGTAACGCTTTCCACGCCCGGCTCCTCTACGAAGTTTGCGGTAAGGGTATGAGTTTTTCTAAGCCTGAACGTATACTCCGCATTATCCGAAACGACAGCTTCGCCGTCCGTCCAGTTTGTAAACGCATATCCCGCCGCAGGCTTTGCCACTACCGTCTTAACGGTATTAAGCGGCGAGGTCTCCTCAGTTACCGGAGTCTGCGGATCGGTTTCCTGCTTGATCTCGACAGTTCCCCATTGATCATTGTTCGCTTTGACCGTAAGCGTGTGCTGCGGCAAAGCTTTGGGTTTAAGTGACGCAACGGTAAGGCTTGCAACCTTTACGTCAAACGCGGCTTCCTTCGTCGCGCCGAACATGAACTGGTTAAGCATTGACGGGGTTACCGTTGTTGAGGAAGTCTGGTAATTATCAAGCTGAACGGTTACGGGGTCGTTTCCGGCTACGGTGATTTCAAGCGTTCCCAGATCCATATCGAGAATTGCCTGAACATTTGTGAATGCCGCTGCCGATATTGTGCCCGCCTTTACATCACCGCGTGTTATATCACCGCTTGCAGATACGTCAAATAAATGCAGACTTTCCTCACCGCCGAGCGTTTTACTGTTATGATTCTTCGTAAGGTTAAACGTCATTCCTCCGCCCGAAACAAACTGCATATCTGCGGAAATAAGATATCTGCCTGTCGTTTCGATTTCGTGAGCAAGCTTCTTGTCGTAGTAGAACGAACCGCTTCCTCCGGCAGGTTTTTTACCGGTCGATGTCAGCTCGACATATTTAATATCGCCCTGCTCCTTCAATAAGCTCGTAATTGCGGCGCTTCCTATCTGAGTCCAGCCGTTTTTGCCGCTGAGATTATCCGTTCCGTCATACGATATGCCGAAATAATTAAAGTCCTCATTACTGTTGTTATCTTCGTTTAAGATAAGCTGCTCCGCTATATCTGTGGGCTTATAAACAGCGGAGTAAACCGTGCCGCCCTCGACAACCTTCAATCCGTCATTGCTGTCCTCAGCCTCAAGAACGACCGCCTCGTAGGTGTCGCCTTCCTCTAATTTAACATCGGTGCTGAAGCTGGTTACCGA
>CANQYQ010000099.1 GCA_947628155.1 uncultured Clostridia bacterium | reverse complement strand
GGAGTGGCTCAGTGGTAGAGCGTCACCTTGCCAAGGTGAACGTCGCGAGTTCGAATCTCGTCTTCCGCTCCATAAAAATCACAGATTGTTGTCTGTGATTTTTTTATACCCGAAAACGGTCCGGAACGAAGCGTCCGCGAAATCGGGGCGGTCAAATAATATTTCACCGGCGTCTGCTTGCATATCGCCGTGATTTATGATAAAATATGGTACAGAAATAATTTACAGGGAGAAGTGATAGCATGAGGAATATAACCTTGGGTTCGACGGGGATCACGACATGTCAGAACGCGTTTGGCGCGCTGCCGATACAGCGCGCGGAGAAGGCGGAGGCGATAAAGATACTGCGCCGCGCGTATGAGGGCGGCATGACATTCTTCGATACCGCGCGCGCCTACAGTGACAGCGAGGAAAAGCTGGGCGCGGCGTTTGAGGGGATGCGCGATAAAATTTACATAGCGACTAAAACCATGGCAACGACGCCGAAAGCGTTTTGGGAGCAGCTTGAAACATCGCTTAATTTGCTCAAAACCGATTATATAGACATTTATCAGTTCCACTGCGTGAATCAATGCTGCCGTCCGGGCGACGGTACGGGTATGTACGAGTGCATGGAGGAGGCAAAAGCGCAGGGAAAGATCCGTCATATCGGCGTGACGGCGCATAAAATTCAGGTTGCGATGGAGTGTGTGGAGTCGGGACTTTACGAAATGATGCAGTTCCCGTTCAGTTATCTGTCGTCGGATAAGGAGATCGCGCTTGTAGATAAATGCCGTGAGAAAAACGTCGGATTTATCGCGATGAAGGGCCTCGCGGGCGGGCTTATCACGCGTTCCGACGCGGCGATGGCGTTTATGACGCGGTTTGATAACGTTCTGCCCATATGGGGTATACAGCGTGATAGGGAATTATCCGAATGGCTTTCGTATATGGACGAGACGCCCGAAATGACGGACGAGATCGCAGAGTTTATACAGCGTGAGAGGGAGGAATTATCCGGCGAATTTTGCCGAGGGTGCGGTTATTGCATGCCGTGTCCGGCGGGGATACTTATAAATAACTGCGCGCGTATGTCGCTGATGCTTCGCCGCGCGCCGTCAAAGGCGTGGCTGACGGAGGAAATGCAGGCGGAGATGAGAAAGATTGAAAGCTGTCTGCATTGCGGCCGGTGCAAGACAAAATGCCCGTATGAGCTTGATACGCCGACGCTTTTGGAAAAGAATTACGAGGATTATAAGCGCGTGCTCGCGGGAGAAGTGACGGTGTGATAGATCCGAGGCATCGTCACGGAACGCCGATCACCGCTTAGCTGTGACGCGCGGGATGATCGGACGGTGATATATCATTCGCAAAAAAGGTAATAAAGCCGCGCAAAGAGGCCAGGATCGTATTGACCTTGAGCGGGAGCGGTGGTATAATATACATGACGGATAATTATTAATGCAGGGAGGAAAATATAATGAAAAAAATACTGATTTCGCTTTTTATAGCGTTGTTCGCTTTCGGAATTACCGCGTACGCCGATGGGGAGATGACGATTACGTTTCAATCAGACAATCCCGTAATGACGGTGAACGGTGAGAGGAGAAACATTGATGACAACGGCACATCGCCATTTATTATCGACGGACGTACGCTGCTTCCCGTGCGCGCGTTTGTAGAGGCAATAGGCGGCACGGCCGAGTGGGACGGCAATTCGCGTACGGCGACACTCGCGTATAAGGATAATGTTATAAAGCTTACGATCGATTCGACAACGGCGTATTTGAATAATGAGCCGCGGACTCTCGATGTGATCCCGGTCATAATCAGCGGCCGAACGATGCTCCCGATACGATTTGTCGCGGAGAGCTTCGGCTACGGCGTATACTGGAACGGAGCGGCAAGGTCGGTTATTATTACGAATACCGGTTCTCCGAACGGAGGCATAATAATCGTTCTCGATCCCGGACACGGCAAGGATTCCGGGCTTATGAGCGCGGAGGAGAAGGAACAAAGCGGCTGGGTTTATAATTCCGACCGCGGCGGCTGGGGTGAATGGCGTCATTTTAAATACGGGACGTCCGGCTCGGATTGTTGGGGCGACGGGTGCTCGCACCGCGTAACACAGGGCGGCGGATGCTGGTATCCGATAGGCAACGGCGACCGTGATACGGAGCCGGAAATTAATATGAACAATTGTCTCGCGGCAAAGTCATATCTTGAGCAGATGGGATATAAGGTAAGACTCGCGCGTTCGTCAAATGATGAAAATCCGTCTATAACGCGCAGACTCACATATTGCTATCCCGGCAATGACACGACTATGCAGCCGGACGCTTCGGTATTTGTCTGCGTTCACTCAAACGCCGGCGGCGGACGTGGCTCGTCCTATATTTCACTGGCCGGCCCGTATGATCAGCCGACGCAGTCGGGTTCGTCGGAGGCGTATACCACAGCCGGCAACGCGCTGGGCTGGTACATAAATGAGCGGATAGGTTCTATGACGCCGCTTAGGAAGAATTCTCCGATAACCTTCGAGCCGGAGCTTATTGCTTTCTGCAAGGCTCCCGTGGTATGCGGTTATATGGAGATCGGATTTTTTGACAATCCGTCGGATTTGGATATTCTGTATTCATCCTCGGACGCGATAGGGCATGCCATAGCCGC
Source organism: uncultured Clostridia bacterium (assembly GCA_947628155.1). Classification (GTDB taxonomy): domain Bacteria; phylum Bacillota; class Clostridia; order UBA1381; family UBA1381; genus 12844. The sequence continues at coordinate 6,384 of CANQYQ010000099.1, read as the reverse complement.
GGGTATCGACGATTATCTGCGCTGTGATGTTGTGATATAAACGAGGTGAAGGAGGCACGCGGCCTCAGTGTAAATGATTCGGTATTGATGACACGGCGTTCACGCGATATGGGCGCCAATAAGCGCGGCAGTGTGACAAATACGCTGCCGCCTCTTGATATATGGACCGGCAGAGATCATTGTGCCGGAATATACGCTAATGGGGGAGAAAATGACGGGAACAAATACAGACATATTTGAAAGAATGCCGGTTGCCAAGGCTGTGCGGACTATGGCCGTTCCGACGGTTATCAGCCAGTTGATAGTACTTATTTATAACATTGCCGACACATTTTTTATCGGACGGACAAACGATCCGTACATGGTTGCGGGCGCGTCGCTCATTTTGCCGATATTTAATATAACCCTGTCCTTATCCGGCCTTGCCGGAGTGGGCGGCGGCGCGCTTATATCGCGTCTGCTCGGAGAAAAGCGCCCCGACGAAGCGCGGAGGGTATACAGCTTCAGCGTATGCTTAGGCATAGTTTTATCCGCGCTGTTCTCGCTTATGACGCTTATTTTTATGCGTCCGCTTATGAGTATGCTCGGCGCGGGCGCGGAAACATATAATTACGCAAGCGGATACGCGTTTTTTGTTATCGTATGCGGCGGCGTTCCGACGGTGCTTTCCAATACGCTTGCCACTCTTATGCGCAGCGTCGGGGAATCGCGCCGCGCCGGATTCGGTATAACTATGGGAGGTATTATAAATATCGCGCTCGACCCGCTGTTTATGTTTGTATTTCTGCCCGACGGAATGGAGATTATCGGCGCGGGTATAGCCACATGCTTATCAAACTGCATAGCCTGCGCATATTTTATAATTGTTATTATACGCATGAAAAACGACGTTCTTCATTTATCGCGCGAGCTGCCGTCGCGTCAAAGCATTGCGGGGATTTTCGGCGTGGGACTGCCGTCGTCGATCGCGACGCTGCTGTTTGATTTGGATTATGTCGTGATCGACCGCCTGATGTCGGGTTATAATGATATAGCGCTCGCGGCGGTAGGGATTGTGCTGAAGGCGGAACGGCTGCCGCTGAATGTCGGAATAGGTATTTGCCAGGGCATGATGCCGATTATCGCCTATAATTATTCCGCGAAAAATTATAGGCGGATGAACGATACGAAAAACTATTCCCTGAGGCTTGGACTTATATGCGCGGCAATAAGCATAGCGCTGTATGAAATATTCGCCGGGCAGATCATGAATGTTTTTATCAATGACGCGCGGACGGTTGCGCTCGGCACGGATTTTCTGCGCATACGCGTACTTGCCACTCCGCTGATGTTTTTAAGCTTTTTCCATGTATACCTGTTTAACGGCTTCGGTAAGGGCGGCTACGCGATGTTTCTCGGCGTGACACGCTGGGCCGTGTTCAATATTCCGATGCTGTTTTTGCTGAACCGTATTGTAGGTATATATGGTATTGTGTGGTCGCAGACGGCGGCCGATATACTCACTGTCGCGCTGTCGCTTATCACGTACGGATATTACGCGAAGCGAACCTTTGCGGCGCGTGTATAAATTAGGTTTGGAGCGAACGCCGATATCGGTTTATTTGCAATATGCACAAAATATCATAAGCAATTTCTACAAAAAAATCATGATATATTATTGAAATATAGTACATAAATGTGGTATAATTAATATATAAAGGATGCAGACAACAATTGTTGCGGCACAAAATAAGGAGGGGTTTATATGAAGAAAATATTTAAGGCAATTGCGGCGGCCGCTATGGCGGCGATTGTGGCATTCCCGGGTTCGGCGGTTTTGGCAAAGGAAATCATGTATGTCGCGAACGTGGATAACGCGGTATACCTGAGGACCGCTCCCGCTTCGGATAACTATATTATAACCATTCCTCTCGGCGCTGAGGTTGAAAGCATAGGCTGGCAGCGCGGCAGCGATGGGGAAGGCTATAATCAGGTAGTTCATCAGGGCATGAGAGGCTGGATCAAGACGAGATATCTTTCCTACAGCGCGCCGGGTTATTACAGGGTGAGCGCTCCGGCTAATGTGGGATATGAAGTAATGTATGTCGCGAATGTCGCAAATTCGGTATATCTGAGGACCGGTCCCGCCTCGGATAATTATATTATGACTATTCCTCTCGGCGCGGCGGTCGCAAGCATAGGCTGGCGGCGCGGCAGCGACGGAGCGGGATATAATCAGGTAATATATATGGGAAGAACCGGCTGGATCAAGACGCAATATTTGTCATATTAATGATTGCGCGATATCTGGATCGGACGCTATGCCCATTATTGACATGATCCACAGCATGTAAACAAATATTACGGACCGCGTAAGGGGGATAGCGGAAAGTGATAAGTTCGGCGGCGTCGTTACTTAAACGGCGCCGCTGAATGCTTTTCCGGGTAATTGTATTACGGGCGCGCGTTGATTTTGCGGGATTATATCACGGCCGCGCTTTTTTTATTGGGGCCGGACTATGTCCGCACGCAAAAGAACCGCGCGTCGGCGCGGTTCTTAATTTTAGGAAGTAAATAGGGTTATCCGCCGAAACGGATATTTACATAATTCATCAGCCGTCAACGGATTCGATTATCGCGTATTTGCCGTCTTTACGCTTATAAACAACATTCATTTCCTCCGTCTCGACATTCTTGAAAACGAAGAAGTTGTGACCGAGTAAATTCATCTGCAAAATCGCTTCCTCCTCGTGCATCGGCTTTACCGTAAAGCGCTTTCTCTTCGCAATCTCAAACTCGCTTTCATCCTCGCCTTCCGTATAGCTTGCGCCGCTTATAAGCTTCGAGTCGAGAGTCGCGTCACGCTTTATTTTTTTCTCAAGCCTTGTCTTATTCTTCCTTATCTGACGCTCAATTACGTCAACCAGCTTATCTATTGCCGTAAGGATATCCTCATCCGCCTCCTCGGCGCGGTAAATCATGCCGCTCGCGAAAATGGACGCTTCAATATATTCCTCGTCCTTGATCGTGCCTATTACAACCCTGGCGTCGGACTCCTCCTTGAAGAATTTATCGAGCTTACCGAGCTTTTTTTCTACGTATTCCTTTACACGCTGCTCCGTAAGGCCCTTTTCCTTGAGATTTATTTTTCTGGTAACGATTGTAAATTTCATTGGTCATCACTCCTATCCGTTTAAATAACACAGTCATTACGCTATGTTATATAATATATACCTCATTTTCGGGATTTTAAACATATTTCTTTGCCGGGGAGATTTTATGGCGACTTTTTTTCATTTTTCCCTTGCAAATGACAGCAATATATAGTAAAATATTCGGAGAATGTTTTTTACGAGGTGTAATAATGACTGCGATTATATTTGTAATTATTGGCTGTTTGATCTTAGGCTATGCTGCGTGGCAGTATGTTCTCGTTCCCGAATTTGGCAGAAACAGGAAACCCGGCAAGGGGATGCTGCCTTTGTATATGCTGCTCGCGGCCGCGCTTGTTGTCAGAATAATCTGCGCCTGTGCGTACAAGGGGCATGAAACGGATATGGCGTGCTTTACCGGCTGGGCGCAAGGCGTATTTGAGAACGGCGTCGGGAATTTCTATTCATCCGCCGGATTTACCGATTATCCGCCGGGATACATGTATATTTTGTATGTTATAGGCGCTATCAGGCAGCTTTTTTCACTTGAGAACACGGGTTATTATCTGCTCGTAAAGCTTCCGGCGATTTTGGCGGATTTGGGATGCGGATATCTGATATACAAGACGGCTTCAAAGAAGCTGTCCGCGACGGCGTCCGCTGTTATAAGCGCGCTGTATCTGTTTAATCCCGCGGTTATAACCGATTCCGCGCTCTGGGGTCAGGTCGATTCGGTGTACACGCTTTTTATTGCGCTCATGATATGGCTTATAGCGGAAAAAAGGCTTGAGATTTCATATTTTATATTCGCGATCTGCATTTTAATAAAGCCTCAGGCGTTTATTTACACGCCTATAATAATCTTCGCTATAATCGAGGAGTACGTTTATCCGGAATTTAAAGCAAAGGAGTTAATTCGTTCGATCCTTATAGGCCTCGGCGCGATAGCGGCTATGGTCTTGATCGCGGCGCCGTTTAACATAAAACTCGTGTTTGAGCAATACGTAACGGCGCTGTCGGAATATCCGTATTTTACGATAAACGCGCTTAATCTTTGGGGCATGCTCGGACTCAACTGGGACGGACTTAATACCGCCGGAACGGTTATAGGCTATATATTCCTCGCGCTGATCGTCGCGGCGGCGGGATATGTTTTCTTCAAAAGCAAAAACAAATCGAAATATTATTATGCCGCGGCAGTATTGGCGTTCTTCACATTTATGCTGTCAACCAAAATGCATGAACGCTACGGCTTCCCGTCGATGATGCTGCTGCTGATGGCGCTGATCGAATCACGCAATATATATAATTTTGCGCTGTATGTGCTGGTATCGCTCTCGCAGTTTTACAATATAGCGTGGGTATTGTTTATATATGAAACCGATACGAGCAAGTACGCGTTTTATTCAGGTGTAAATATCGCGTCGGCAATCAATATGGCTCTTCTTGTGTTCATGGGATATGTTACATGGAAGCTGTACGCGAGGAACGGAATAGAGTCGGTTATGATAGCACCCGGAAAAGCGGCCGCGCCGAGCGCGAAGAAGGCCGCCGCGGCCGCGTCAAAGAGCAAAACGCAGCCTTCGGTAAAAAAATCCGGATCCCGTTTCAAACGTACGGAGCAGCTCGGCACAATCGCGCGTAAGGATATAGCGGCGATCGCGGCCGTAATGGTCGTATACTCCGCGTTCGCGCTGTATGATTTGGGCGACAGGAGAGTTCCCGAAACAGGCGCGATGCTTACGAGAAGCGCGGTTACTATTAACCTCGGTGAGCAAAAGCAGATATCGGACATGCGCATATATATAGGCGATACAGCCGTAACGGAAGAGCATCCGCTTATGCTGTCGTTCCGTGACAGCGAGGATTCGCAGGATGAACGTACGCGCCTTATTACATCTGCTTCAGCCTTGCGATGGCTCAGTATCGGCGGCATAGGCGAAAACGCGCAGTTTGTCACGCTTGCCCCGGTAAATGACGCTGTTAATATAAGCGAGGTAGGTATATATAACGGCGGCGAGGCGCTTTTGCCGTCTAATTCCGGCGAGGAAATGGTCGCGGCAGTCACCGACGAACCGGACAGCGCGTCGCCGCAGACGGGCGTTTCGCTTTACGCGCCGATCACGATTAATCTCAATGGCCCCACAGAGGTCTCAAAGCTGTGGTTCTATGACGGGCCTAAGGAATTAAACAAATCGGACAGACGTCTTAATGTTACCACGCTCGACGGCTCGGGAAATGTAACATTTTCGCAGAGCATGACGGAGGGCTCGGTTTTCCGCTGGGAGACGAAGGACATAAATGCCTCGGCGGCGACGGTTGTACTGTCCACGTCCGCAGACGAATTATATCTTAATGAAATACAGCTGAAGGATGACGGCGGCAGCGCTATTTATCCCAATGATATTATGGGAGACGGCGCATTGGAGCTTACGGACGAGCAGGAGCTTGTACCGGAGCGCGAAAGCTTCAGGAACAGTACGTATTTTGACGAGATATATCACGCGCGTACGGCGTATGAGCACCTTCATCATATGCCCGTTTACGAATGGACGCATCCGCCGCTCGGCAAGATAATCATATCCATAGGCATAGCTCTGTTCGGTATGAATCCGTTTGGCTGGCGAATCGCGGGCACGGTGTTCGGCATATTCATGATACCGATAATATATATTTTCGCGAAAAGGCTGCTTAAAAAGCAATGGCTCGCGATAGTAACATGCATACTGTTCACATTTGACTTCATGCACTTCGCGCAGACACGAATAGCGACGATCGACGTATACGTGACGTTCTTCATAATGCTGATGTATCTGTTCATGTATAAATACTACACGATGTCCTTCTATGACACGCCGCTTAAGAAAACGCTTATACCTCTCGCGTTATGCGGCACGGCCATGGGTTTGGGTATCGCGTCAAAATGGACGGGTATATACGCGGGCGCGGGACTGGCCGTAATATTCTTCTACACGCTGTTCCGCCGCTGGCGCGAATATGAATACGCGAAAGCTAACCCTAGGGGCGAAACGGACGGTATAAAGCACAAGGACGTAATCGATTCATTCGCTCATAATACAGCGGTAACGATCGGATGGTGCGTGATATTCTTTATAATCGTTCCCGCTATTATTTACGGACTGTCGTATATACCGTACCTTCTTGTACCGGGTTCACAGGGATTAAAAACAATAATTGATAACCAAAATTCCATGCTTACCTACCATGGCAGCACGGTACTGGGTTCAACGCA
>CANQYQ010000098.1 GCA_947628155.1 uncultured Clostridia bacterium | reverse complement strand
ATTCACCGACGGCGATAGCAATTGCGCTCTCACGATAGGTATAGATATAAATGATGAGGATATTGACGTTGATACCGAGTTTAACAATCTAAAGGACATTATGGCAGAAGGTACGATCTCCATTGCCGACCGCGATACGTTAAGCGACGGAACGGTCAAGATCCATTTTCGCGGCAAAGACAAAACGATGACCGACGACGCTATTGAATACATAAAGGGCGGCAAGGCGTATTACGCGCTTTTAAGCGTAAAAAATGATTATAATGGCATAAACGACCTTCTTGAGCTTAACGGCACATTTGAGATAAACGCGGCGGGTGAATATTATGATTTGTCAAACGTCAAGGACGGATACCGCGAATTTAAGGATGATGATTACAAGGTAACGCTCAAAATCCCGGCCGAGTGGTCGCAGATAGAAAGCGACGTCACAAACGAACTGCGGTTTATAAATCCGACGGACGATATAAGCGCGCTCAGTATCGGCATTTACTCAAAATCCGCGTCGGCCGCCGCCGCGTCGCTCGCGCAGCACGACAGGGATTCGCGCGATGAGGTCACGAACGACAATAACGTAATTGTAAGCGAGGTAAAGAATGAAGGCGGACGTTACAGCTATACCGCGAAATATCAGGGCGGCGGCCGCCACAGCTATGAGCTTTCGGACGTGTTCTTTGAAAACGGCGATTATGTTTACAATGTATCGGCCCAGGCAAAAACGCTTGATGAGGCGAACAGGCTTATAAATTCGGTCAAGGTCGAAACGCTTGATTCATCGGTTGTCGGAACGCTTCTGCGCAGCAGCGATTTAGGCTCGGGCTCATCGGTCAAAACCATAGCGGGCGGCAAAATGACGGTGCCGAATATGTGGGACACGTATATTTCGGGTACGCTGCGCGACAGCCGAACGGGAGGAATGCTTGCGGTTTCATATGCTTCCGGCAGCGGCGACCGTCTTCAGCAGGCAACGGATGAGCTTGTAAGGACCATACGCAATGACGGGCACCAAATCGTTAAAAACGTATCAAGCAAGCGCGTGAATAACAGAGCTTATTATTCATTTACGGCGGAGCAGAAGAATGACGACGGTGAAATTGCCTACGCGACGGTGTATACTACGTCGATTAATGACAGGAACTATATATTCTCATACGTGAGAAACGATGTTTACTATACAGGCAGCGTTGACAGCGAGGTTGAGGAAATGGTATACAGCTTCGAAGCGGAGTAAAGAGAACAGGAGAGGTAAGGCATGAAAAAGAAAATTACAGCGTTATTGACGGCAGCCGCCGTGGCGCTGCCGTTCGGTGCTGCATTTGTTGCGGAAAATATTTCCGTAACGGCAGCTTCAAGTGACGCGCGGCAGATGGAGTATCTCGACCGCGGCACGGTCGCAATAAAAAGCGGAAGCGGCGTATTTTTATCGTGGCGGCTCTTGGGCACGGAAAATTACGACACGAAATTTGACGTATACCGAGGCGATACAAAGGTGGCGGCGGCGCTTGACGCGACAAATTATATCGACACAACCGTGGGCACATCATACACGGTCGTTCCGACAGGTGAGACGCGCTCATCCGGCAAGGCGGTAACGGTACAGCCGCAGCAGTACATAACAATTCCGCTCGACCGCCCGGCGGGCGGAACAAGCCTTGACGGCGTTGAATACACATATTCGCCCAACGACGTTACCCCCGCCGATGTGGACGGCGACGGCGAATACGAGTTGATTTTAAAGTGGGAACCGTCAAACTCATTTGATAGCGGCAAGCCCGCAGCTCACAGCGGAAATGTTTACATCGACTGCTATGAAATAAGCGGCGAAAAGCTCTGGCGTATCGACATGGGCATAAACATTAACGCGGGCGCGCATTTTACGCAGATCGCCGCGTATGATTTTGACCTCGACGGCAGGGCGGAGCTTGCGATGAAAACCGCGCCCGGCACGAAGGACGGAAAAGGGAATTACGTTTCGGCCGCGTCGTCCGACGCAACTATCACAAATACCGATAACACCGCCGATTACCGCCACAGCGAATATGGCACGAACGACACGGGCGGCCGCGTTATGTCCGGGCCGGAATTTTACACCGTATTCCAGGGCGGCACGGGCGCGGCGCTCGATACGGTTTACTATCCGCACCCACGCGGCACGGTTACCGAATGGGGCGACAACTGGGGCAATCGCTCGGAGCGTTATCTGACAGGCGCGGCGTATCTCGACGGCAAAACGCCGTCAATCTTAGCGTGGCGCGGCTATTATGCGAAAACTACCGTTACGGCGTATAACCTTGAAAACAAGAAATTAAAAAAGGTTAAAGACTTTGACACATCAACAAACGGATACTCTCAGTTTGCCGGGAACGGAAATCACAACCTGACCGTCGGCGATGTTGACGGCGATGGCTGCGACGAGATTTTCTGCGGTTCGCTTGCGCTCGATAACGACCTGACGCCGCTGTGGTGCTCGGGGCGCGGTCACGGCGACGCGCTTCATCTCGCGGATTACGACCCGACGCATGACGGCATGGAATATTTCAGCGTTCACGAGGATTACAAGGGCAGCGCCATAACGGGCAGCACGACGGGTAACGACGGCAAGCAGCATTTGGGCGGCATGACGATGTACAAGGCGGAAAACGGCGAGGAGCTGTTCCATGTGGATTCGAACAGCGATCAGGGGCGCGGCATGATGGCGAATGTCGGATATACGGACGGATTTTTTGAGCTGTGGGGCGCGGGCAATTATTCCTCCTACGGCGGCGCCGGCGTAATATCCGCAAATTATTCGCCCGACTCGGCGAATCAGCGCATATTCTGGGATGGGGATATGTATGACGAACTGTTCGACGGCACGGGCGGAAGCGACAGCGGAAGCTGGGCGAAAATTTCCGACAACACCGGCAGAATAACGACGCTTCAAAACGTCACGACAAACAACGGCACGAAAAACAACGCCGGGCTTATCGCGGATATTTTTGGAGACTGGCGCGAGGAGGTCGTAATGCGCGGGAGCGATAACGAAAGCCTGCTCGTGTACACAACGACGATCCCGACGAATCACAAGCTCTACACGCTCATGCATGACGGCGCGTACCGTATGCAGGCCGCGGCACAGAACGCTGCCTACAATCAGCCGCCGCACATAGGCTATTATGTGAACGACGAAAACGACAAATACGATACAAGGAAGTATGCGGCCTATGTAAAAACTGTTCATAACGGCGAAACTGCGGTAAGAACGGCCAATCTGCCCGACGAAAAACCCGATATCCGCCCCACGCCTATGCCTACGCCTGCGCCCACGGCGACACCCACGCCGACTCCAACGCCCGGTCCGGACTCTATGTTTACAGTATTGTCAAACGGCTCTCTTATAGAATATAACGGTCCGGGCGGAGATGTTGAAATCCCGTCAACGGTAAACGGAATTACCGTCACGAAAATCATGCGCAGCGCGTTCGTGTCCGGTGGCGGTACAATAACCTCGATAACCGTTCCCGACAGCGTTACATCAATTGAGGTGAGGTCATTTTCAAATCTTACCGCACTTAAAAAGGCAAAGCTGGGGAACGGAGTAACTAAGCTCGATTCGGGATTATTTATGGAATGTATCGCGCTTGAGGATGTGTCGCTGCCCGATTCCGTTACGGATGTGTTGTCAAATGCGTTTGACTCATGTATATCGCTTACCGAGCTTACATTGGGTTCTAAGCTGCAAAATCTGTACGGCAGCGCGTTTAAGGACTGCGATAATCTGGAAAAGCTTACGATAAAAAGCCGCGATGCGTTCATAAGCGGAGGTCTTTTCGGTAATAAGGACACAAACGGTAAGCTGACGATATACGGCTATACCGGTTCTACCGCGGAAGCCTACGCAAGGAATAACTATATCACGTTCGTGGCGCTCGACGAGGCTCCCACGCCCATTTCCACCGATGAACCCACCTCCACGCCCGCGCCGGAATTTGAGGTGGACGAAAACGGAACGCTTCTTGCATATAACGGCACGGACACGCATGTGGCAGTACCCAAAACGATTAACGGCGTAACCGTTACGTCGATCGGAAGCAACGCGTTTGCGCAGAACAACGACGTCGTAAGCGTCACGCTTCCCGAAACGGTCACAACGCTTAACAACTCCGCGTTTTATTACTGCAAATCGCTCGAAACGCTTAATCTCGAAAATGTCACATCGGTAAAGGATTTCGCGCTTTATCATTGCTCCTCCCTAAAGGAGCTTACGCTTAACGCGGACATACGTTCCGGACGCGAATCGTTTTCCGGGCTGGACTCGCTTACCAAGCTCACCGCCCCGGGAATGAAAACAAATATCGACTGGATATCGGCGTACTCCGGCAAGCTTTCCGTTTACGGCCATGCGGATTCCATGCCGCAGTATTACGCGCTTTTGTACGGGATACCGTTCTACGACATTGAAACAGGTAAAAGGATAGAGAAGGATTATGTCGTAGAATCGGACACGGGCGCGCTCAGAAGGTATAACGGTACGGATAAGGACGTAATTGTACCGGCGGAGGTTGACGGAACTGCAATCACAACGATAGGCGACGCGGCGTTCTCCGGTTCGGATATCACCTCGATCATTTTGCCGGACAGCGTTACGATCGTCAGCTACTACGCGTTTGAAAACTGTACCGAACTAAAGAGCGTCGAGCTTTCCCCGAATATGTCAAGGCTTGTACGCTGCTTCGGCGGCTGTACGGCCTTGGAAAAGGTGCGTATTCCGTCGGGGATAACCACGATCCTCGATAATGTATTCGCCGACTGCCCGAATGTAACGCTCTATGTCGCGGACGGCTCGGCCGCGATGGAATATGCGGCCGCGAACGATATTCCGTATGTTATCGATGAAACGCTGCCGACGGCTGCCCCGTCAACACCCGAGCCTACGGGAACACCTACCGAAGCGCCGACGGAGGGTCCGACAGCCGCACCAACCGGAACGCCCGGCCCGACAGATATGCCCGAACCAACGGGAACACCCGAACCTACGGATACGCCCGAGCCTACGGATACGCCCGAACCGCATGATTATCCGTATGAGATAGTGTCCTGCTCGACGAATATGCAGCTGGGTCATGCCGCCGTTATCGCAGCGTGCTATGAGAAAAAGGACAACGCCATGATGATTTTTGCGGTCTATGACGATGACGGAGCGCTTACAAGCGTGCAAATGAGAAAAATCACGCACAACGGCGGAAACGCCGTTTCGGAATCCTTCCCATACGAGAGCGGCAAATTCAAGGTATTTATATGGGATAATGATACACAGCAGCCTTATGCGGAGTCATTTGTATATGAATAGGTGTAAAATACGGTTAAATATGCGTAATTTTCCATCTGTAAGTGTATTGATTAAGCCGATATTCAAGGCCGGTTACAGTGATTTTAAAAGTAAAATTGCCCATATCCCGTATTGCCGTTTTGCGTGACCGCTTGACGGCCGCCGCGGCGTATGCTATAATTACGGTATATTTTGCGGCGCTTAAAAGGGAATTTGAAAACGGAGTATTCGTTAAACGGAAGGAGAGAACGGGGATATGAATGAAAAGCCGGTATTCGATATAAAGGTTAAAATCGGAGAAACTACGGAAGTGCTCGGAAAAACGGCGGAGGTATATTTTGTACGCTTTTCGGGCGAGGTCAATTCTCCCATATTTACGGGAAAAACAATGCCCGATGCTGTAGATACGCAGATGCGTTACAGCGACGGCCGCGCGACCTTGTCGGCGAGATATATTCTGGCGGGTGTTGACAGCGGGGGCCGCGCCTGCCGCGTTTTTATAGAAAATAACGGCGCTGCCGATGACGGCAAAACCACTCCCGTTATTATAACCGACAGTCCCGCGTTAAAATATCTCGAGACGGCGAAGCTCTCGGGCAAAATATCTTCGCGAAACGGAGATTTAATAATACAAATCACGGAGGAAATATAGCCGCGTTATAGATGGAAGGTCTTTATCCGCTCAATTGCCGTTCATGTTAAATTTCAGGTGTAAAAAATCCGCCGGGGCAGCCGTCCCGGCGGATTTTTTCGCGGATTGCCCGCGTGATTTTATTTGCTCAGATATTTATCCACGGCGTCCGCCGCTTCGCGGCCCTCGCGGATAGCCCATACGACCAGGCTCTGTCCGCGCCGGCAGTCGCCCGCGGCGAAGATGCCGCGTACGGAGGTCTTGTGGTTCTTCTCCGCCGCCTTATAATTGCTTCTCGCGTCGGTTTCCATACCGAGCTGATTCGCTATATTCTGCACCGGGCCTAAAAATCCCATCGCGATAAGAATCAAATCGCACGGGCGCTCCTTTTCCGTTCCCTTAATGGGTCTCGGGGCGAGCGCGCCTGACGGGGTCGTGACCCACTCAACGTTGACCGTGTGTACGGTCTGCACGTTCCCGTACTCGTTGCCGTCGATTTTCGTTATCGTCGTAAGGTATTCGCGCGGGTCCTTGCCGTAGAGGCAGATCGCCTCCTCCTGGCCGTAATCGGTTTTCTTTATCCTCGGCCATTCGGGCCACGGATTATCGGGTCTGCGTCCTTCCGAAGCTTCCGACATGATCTCAAGCTGAGTCACGCTTTTGCAGCCGTGGCGGATACACGTTCCTACGCAGTCCGTGCCGGTATCGCCGCCGCCGACCACGATTACGTTTTTATCCTTCGCGCTGATATTCATGCCGTCCGTCAGATTGGAATCGAGCAGACTTTTTGTGTTTGCGGCGAGGAAATCCACGGCGTAGTAAATGCCGTTCAGGTTCGCGCCCTCCGCTTGGAGCGGTCTGGGGTTGCCCGCGCCTATGCACAGCACGACCGCGTCAAAATCATCGTCAAGCTTATCCGCCGGATAATCTCGGCCGATTTCTACGCCGCATTTGAATACTATTCCTTCCTCCTCCATCAGCTTAACGCGGCGGTTTACAACGCTTTTGTCAAGCTTCATGTTCGGTATGCCGTACATGAGCAGTCCGCCCGGGCGGTCGGATTTTTCGAATACCGTCACGCTGTAACCCATTTGATTAAGCGTATCCGCGCACGCAAGTCCCGATGGACCCGAGCCTACGACCGCGACGGTTTTTCCTTTGCGGGTCTTTGGAATGCGCGGCTTAACATAGCCATTTTCCCACGCGTTGTCGATAATATGACATTCGATATTTTTGACCGTTACCGGATCGCCGTTCATTCCCGCCGTGCACGAACCCTCGCAAAGCGCCGGACAAACGCGGCCGGTAAATTCCGGGAAATTGCTCGTAAGCGACAGCCGCCTGTACGCCTCCTCCATATTCCCGTTATAAACAAGGTCGTTCCACTCCGGTATCAGGTTGTTAAGAGGGCAGCCTATAGACGTTCTCCCTATCGCCATGCCCGCGTGGCAGAACGGTACGCCGCAGTCCATGCACCGCGCGCCCTGTGTGCGGAGTGACTTCAAATCGAAATGAGTGTGGAATTCGCTCCAGTCCTTGATCCTTTCCTCCGGCTCTCTGTCCTCGGGAAGATTTCTTCTGTAATCCAAAAATCCTGTCGGTTTACCCATTTATAATCACTCCTTTCTCACGCGCTGACCTTTTTGCCGGTAACCTTCTCGAACGCCGCGAGCATCGCGCGGTCCTCGTCCGCGCCCTTTTCAAGCTCATCGGCCATGACCGCGATTACCTGCTTGTAGTCCGGCGGTATTACTTTAACGAACTTTTTAAACTCTCTTTCGTTTTTCAATATTTTCTCCGCGACTGTCGAGCCGGTGTATGCGATATGCTTTTCAAGCATTGATTTTAGCTTTTCCGTGTCTCCTTTGTCCAAGGCCTCAATGCAGTGCGACAGCGGCTCGTTGCAGTGCGATTTCGCGAAATCGCCGGTCTTATCGTAAACATACGCGATACCGCCCGACATGCCGGCGGCGAAATTACGTCCCGTTTCGCCGATTACCGCGACACATCCGCCCGTCATATATTCGCAGCCGTGGTCGCCCACGCCTTCAACGACGGCCTCCATACCGGAGTTTCTTACGCAGAACCGCTCGCCCGCGATGCCGCGTATATACGCCTCGCCGTTTATCGCGCCATAGAACGCGACATTGCCGATTATCACGTTTTCCTCCGGCACGATTTTTGAATCCTCCGGCGGCACAACGATTATTTTACCGCCCGATAGGCCCTTGCCTATGTAGTCGTTGGAGTCGCCCTCAAGCCGCAGCGTTACGCCCTTCGCCAAAAACGCGCCGAAGCTCTGACCCGCCGAACCGATGAATTTCAGCTTTATCGTATCGTCTTTAAGTCCCTTCGCGCCGTGCGTACGCGCGATTTCCGATGAAAGGATAGTTCCCGTTACACGGTCGGTATTTTTTATTTCCAGCGTTGACTCAATAGTTTTACCGTGCTTTATCGCCGGATGGCACAGCCGCAGAAGCGTATTCATATCGATCGACTTGCTTAACTCATGATCCTGTTGCACATTGAAATACCTGTCGCTCGAATCGGCGACTGTCGGCTGATACAGAACCGACGACAAATCGACTGTTCTCGTTTTCCAGTTCGACGCCGTACGCTGCGAAAGCTTTTCAACATGGCCTATCATCTCGTTAACCGTCTTAACGCCGATTTTCGCCATCCACTCTCTTAAATCCTGCGCGATAAACCGCATGAAATTCTCGACATATTCCGGCTTACCCGCGAAATTTTTCCTGAGCTTCGGGTTTTGCGTCGCCACGCCCACGGGACATGTGTCAAGATTGCACACGCGCATCATTACGCAGCCTATAGCGATAAGCGGACCTGTCGCGAAACCAAATTCCTCCGCGCCCAGAAGCGCGGCGATCGCCACGTCGCGGCCTGTTAAAAGCTTACCGTCAGTTTCGATCACTACACGGTTCCTCAGATTATTCATCAAAAGCGCCTGATGCGTTTCCGCAACGCCCAGCTCCCACGGAAGTCCCGCGTGACGTATTGACGTTTTGGGAGCCGCGCCCGTGCCGCCGTCGTAGCCGGAAATAAGCACTACGTCCGCGCGTCCCTTCGCGACGCCGACCGCGATCGTGCCGACGCCCGCCTCGGATACCAGCTTAACGGTAATGCGCGCGTCACGGTTGGCGTTCTTTAAATCGTGTATCAGCTGCGCCAGATCCTCGATCGAATATATATCGTGATGGGGCGGGGGAGA
>CANQYQ010000097.1 GCA_947628155.1 uncultured Clostridia bacterium | reverse complement strand
ACAGCAGAGTGCAGACGCTCGACGGCACCGCCACGAACAACAGTACAAAATGCAATCCCTGTCTGACGGCGGATATTTTAGGCGACTGGCGCGAGGAAATACTCGTAAGAAGCGCGGACAATTTATCGCTGAGATTATATACGACTACAATACAAACTCCGCACAAGCTCTACACGCTCATGCACGACAGCGCGTACCGTATGCAGACCGTATGCCAGAACGCGGGTTATAACCAGCCGCCGCATATCGGCTATTACATAAACGAGGAAAACGACAAATACGATATGCGCAAATTCTCGTCGTATGTTAAAACTGTTCATAACGGCGAAACGGCGGTAAGAACGGAAAATCTGCCCGATGACAAACCTATCGAAACCGTGCCGCCCGCGACGCCGATACCGACGCCCGATCCCGAAACGTATTATAAAATTGACGAAAGCGGAACGATTACGAAATATTCGGGTTCGGAGGTAATAGTGAAAATCCCCGACACGATAAACGGTATAACGGTAACGGGAATAGGCAGTAAAGTATTTTACGGGAACACGACCGTAAGCTCTCTGACAATGCCCGACACGGTAACGCATATAGATGAAATGGCTTTCTATTTCAGCAATATAGGCGATATTACTCTTTCTCCGAATCTCAAGAGCATAGGCGCAATGGTGTTTACTCAGACCGAGCTTGCGGGAATAGATATTCCGGACGGAGTAACCGTGATCGAGGAAGATACATTCTATATGTGCGGCAAATTACGATGGGTCGATTTGCCGAACAGCCTGACATCAATAGGCTCAAGAGCGTTTTACGACACCGCTCTGGACGAAGTACAGCTTCCTTCAAGCCTGAAGGAGATAGGCGGCGCGGCGTTTCGGGAATCGAACCTTACAGAGATAGTTATTCCCGAAGGGGTAACTAAAATAGGCAGCGGCGCGTTTATGAACTGCAAAAATCTTGAAAATGTCAAGCTCAATGAAGGTCTTACAAGCATTGACGGACGCGTCTTTTACGGCTGTGAAAAGCTCGGAGAGATTACGATTCCCGACACGGTAACAAGCCTCGGAGAAGGAATATTTAAAAACTGCGTTTCGCTGACAAAATTTACTATTCCCGAAGGCATAACGGTAATACCGAAGGAATTTGCGATGGGTTGCTCGTCGCTTGAAAACGCGGAGCTTCCTCAAAGCGTTACGGAGATAGGTTCAAACGCGTTCGCGGGATGCGCCGCGCTTGAAAAAATCACAATACTGCCGCAAGTCACAAGCATAGGCAGCAACGCTTTCAGTGACATGGCGGACGGATTTACAATATACGGATACACCAATTCCCAAGCATATAAATACGCGAAGAACAACAGCCTAAATTTTGTGGCGATAGGTTACATGGACAGAGTAATACCGACTCTGCCGCCGATGCCGACCTGCGCGCCGGAGGACAGTGTTCAGATCATCACAAATGACGCAACTGAAATCACACAAACCTCGGCTGTGCTGAACGGAAGCATTACCAACTCGTATTTTTTGGATTATTACTATATTGCAACCGACAATGAAGATGATGAAACGTTACATCAAACCCGCAGCTACAGTGACCGCTCAAAAGCTGACAGAGCGGCATGGTTTGTTGAGGTTGACGGCCTGCGCCCCTCTACTACTTATATATTTTACGCTTTCAACTATGGTACGCAAACGAGGGGTGAGATAAAAAGCTTCACAACACTTGCCGCGCCGGAGCCTACCGAAACGCCTGTTCCTACGCAATCCCCCACGCCGGAGCCGACGAGTACGCCCGATCCGACCGATACGCCCGATCCGACCGTCGCGCCGCGCTCTAAGGTAACGACAAAAGCCGCGACGGATATTACCGCGACGACCGCGACGCTCAACGGAGCTTTAGAGCTGTACGACCCTACTGTGAGCAGTGCAATGTATTACCGCTTCTGGGCGGAGGGTGACACGGAAATAAAATATGTGTATGCGCAAAAGGATTCCGACCCGCCGTATCAGGGATATATAAAGGGACTTAAGCCGAATACGGTATATTATTACTATGCTTACACCAACACCGGACAAGGCGAAACATTATCGTTCAGGACGGCGTACAACTACACCGTCACCGGTTCTGCCGAATCGGACGGCGTCCGAACATTTGATATAGAACGTGTCAATGTCAGTGACGCGGAAACGATTATTTATGCCGAATATGATTCGGCAGGACGGCTTATGAGCGTACAGATGAAAAAAGCGTCCGATTACAGCGGCAATATATTTAACGCGGAATTTAGCGCGGCTCACGATAATTTTAAGGTCTTTATTTGGGATATTGATAAACTTCGGCCCGAATCGGAGATATATAAGCATTAATACGAAACAACCCTATGCTATTTGCGGCGTAATGACAGGTGATACGCATTCGGACCGCGCGAAAGGCGGCGGCTTTTCGGATAAGCTAAAAAATTTATATTCGCAAAACAACAGCGCCGATATACAATGCAAGCGGCGCTGTTACACGTTTTCCGCAAAAACGGGTCTTGGCGTATCCATGTACGCCGATGGACCCATTTTCGCGAGATCCGACATGCTTTTTTGGTGCCTGCCCGGCGCGCGGGTATTCCTCCGCACGCCGATACGGCCGCCTCGAGGACATTTTTTGCATAAAATTACAATTCATCGTTTAAATTCATAATTGCCTGCATTTTTATATTGACTTTTCCGAAATTTTATACTATACTTATTATTGGTAAAATTTTTATAAAGGAGAGAAAATTATGAAAAAATTATTATCAGTCATTTTATCGGCTGCAATGCTTTCATCGGTTATGATGCTCGCGGGCTGCGGCGGTTCGGATGCTCCGGCGGATACAACCGACGAGGGCGGCATGGCCGGACGCGAAGAGCCGCTTATCATGGCCACGAACGCGCAGTTCCCGCCGTATGAATTTTACGAAGGCAGCGAGATCGTCGGCATCGACGCGGAGATCGCGGCGGCTATAGCGGACAAGCTGGGCAGACCGCTTCAAATCGAGGACGTTGAGTTCGACTCGGTTCTCGCTGGCGTTCAGTCGGGCAAGTACGACATGGGTCTCGCGGGTATCACGGTTACGCCGGAAAGACAGCAGAGCATGGACTTCACCGACAGCTACGCTACCGGAATACAGTCGATAATCGTTAAGAACGATTCCCCGATCACGAGCTATGACGACCTCGCGGCGGACGGAGCGACGTATAAGGTAGGCGTTCAGCTTTCGACCACCGGCGACCTTTACGCTTCGGAGGAATTCGGCCCGGACAGGGTCCAGCAGTTCCAGGCGGGCGCGGACGCGGTTGCGGCGCTCGTAGCAGGCAAGGTCGACTGCGTGATCATCGACAATGAGCCGGCGAAATCGTTTGTTAAGGCGAACGATGGCCTTAAAATTCTCGATACCGAATACGCGGTTGAAGAATACGCGGCATGCGTCGCGAAGGACAGCCCGATTCTCGAGCAGCTTAACACCGCTATCGCGGAGCTTAAGGCTGACGGAACAATTGACTCGATTATCGCGAAATACATTCCGGCCGAATAATATCGGCCATCCGGCGCTAAGGCCGCTTTCCTTTGCGCCGTGTTAATCAAAAGCTTTCAACGGGGACGGCTTATTACTTTCGCCGTCCTCGCTTTATATGAAAAAGGAGGGGGAAATTTTGGCTGATTGGCTTGAAAAATTAAAAAGCGATTTCATATTGAATTTCGTTGAGGACAACAGGTGGATGAACATCACCAGAGGTCTTAAAAACACGGTTATTATCACGATTTTCGCGGCGATTATCGGTGTTATCCTCGGCCTTACGGTCGCGGCTATACGCACGACATATGACAAGAACCGGGAAACCATGAAAAAGAACGGCGGCATAGGATATTGGGTTATGACGTTTTTAAACAATGTCTGCAAAATCTATCTTTCGATTTTCAGAGGCACTCCCGTTGTCGTACAGCTCATGATTATGTTTTACATAATATTCGCAAGCAGCACACACGGCGTAATGGTGGCGATCATATCGTTTGGCATAAATTCCGGCGCGTATGTCGCGGAGATCTTCCGCGGCGGTATTATGTCCATCGACAACGGACAGTTTGAGGCGGGGCGCTCGCTGGGCTTTAACTATCTGCAAACGATGATATTCGTCGTTTTACCTCAGGTGTTTAAAAACATACTGCCTACGCTGTTAAACGAGTTTATCGCGCTTTTAAAGGAAACGTCTGTCGCGGGTTACGTCGGCGTTACCGACCTTACGCGAGGCGGTTATATCATACGCGGCGTTACCTTCTCGGCGTTTATGCCGCTCGTAGGTATCGCGATTATTTACTATGTGATGGTTATGCTGCTTACGCATCTGGTAAGCAGGATTGAAAGGAGGCTGAAGAAGAGTGAACGGTAACGCGCTTATACAGGTACGCGGACTTAAAAAGCACTATAATGACGGTGCGGTGCGCGCGCTTGACGGAATAGACACGGATATAAAAAAGGGCGAGGTAGTGGTAATTATCGGGCCGTCCGGCAGCGGTAAATCGACGTTCCTGCGCTCCCTGAACCTTCTTGAGCTTCCGACAGAAGGCTCGATAGTGTTCGATGGCGAGGATATTGCCGCCAAGCATGTGAATATTAACAAGCATCGTCAGAAGATGGGAATGGTTTTCCAGCACTTCAACCTGTTCCCGAACATGACGATACTGCGCAACATGACGATCGCGCCCACAAAGCTCTTGAAAATCCCTAAGGAAGAGGCGGAAAAAACGGCGCGCGATTTATTGAAGCGCGTCGGTCTTGAGGATAGGGCGGACGCGTATCCGTCGCAGCTTTCGGGCGGACAGAAGCAGAGAATAGCAATAGTGCGCGCGCTTTGCATGAAGCCGGAGGTACTGCTGTTCGACGAGCCTACGTCCGCGCTTGACCCCGAAATGGTCGGCGAGGTTCTTGACGTTATGAAAACGCTCGCGAAAACCGGCATGACAATGGTCGTCGTAACACATGAAATGGGTTTTGCGCGCGAGGTCGGCAGCCGCGTGATATTTATGGCCGACGGCGTTATCGTGGAGGAGGGCACGCCCTCCGAGATTTTCGACAGTCCCAAAAGCGACAGATTAAAGGGATTTTTGGCGAAGGTGCTGTAATATACATCGCGCCCTACGGGGATAGATTTCCCATACGCGATAACGCGATAAACCAAAACCTACCGCAAATAAGGAGACGGAACTATGCTTGAAACGGAGTACAAGAGCCTGCTTACGAAATCGGAATACGAGAAAATCGCGGCGCATTTTACATGGGACAGCATATTTACGCAAACGAACCACTACTACGGCGACGCGGACGGTATATTGGAAAAAAACCGCATAATGCTCCGCGTTCGGGAAAAGGACGGCGGCAGTGTCATTCAGGTAAAGCTACACAAAAACGCGGGCAGTCCGCTACAAATTTGCGAAGAGCTGGAATTTCCCGCAAGCGGCGTACCCGACACGATTGTGGACGGTGAAAAATACATCGGAATAAAAACCGGGGAATTACAAAATCTCGGCTGCACCGTAACCAAACGGCACAGTAAAATGTGGGATGAAAAAACCGAGATATGTCTTGACAAAACAGAATATCTCGGCACAACCGATTACGAGCTTGAAATCGAGTATATCGGCGGCGGCATTCCGCCCGGCCTGCATACGGAGCTTGACATGCTCGGAATTGAGTTTAAAGCTGCGTCCGTCGGCAAATACACGCGCTTTCTCAACCGGGCGCGGGAAATAAACCGGCCTGATTAATCCAAAAAGGAACTGCCTAAGGCAGTCCCTTTTTAGATAGAGAAATGTTAAGTAAGTAATAATCATAAAACCTATTCATCATTGCCGGAGAACATATACACCCATAATATGGTGACTACCGCAGCGGTTATTCCGCCGCCGATACATGCCGCAGGGATCTTGACGCGGTCATCAAACACCTTTTTAACGCTTATCACAGGCTCGATAAGCCTTTTGTCATCGGGTTCCTTTGTCGAAGCCGGTATAACGACCGTCTCATCGCCTATCGTCACGGTAAGCGGCGTAACATCGGGATTTTCCGACGCTTCTGTCCGCGCGGCTTCGCTCGTCTGCAGCGGCGCGCGCTTTTCCGCTCGCGTCAGCTTGAGGTCTGTATTTGACTGCGGGTCAACAAGCGGACTTTGCAGATATTTCATCTTCATCTGCCTCAGCTCACGGTCGGAAAGAGGTATTCCGTCAAGGCGTGATTTTAAAAGCTGCCAGCCTCCCGGCGCCTTATCGCTTTTTCTTAAAACCGCGTAATTATATTTTGTACGGTCGGTACTGAACTGCGAATAGCATATGCCATCACCCAAATCATAAAAGGACGACATGCTCGTGTAGGATGCGTCTGACGTAGTTTTTGTCAGCGCTAAATCGCGTTCCTCCGCTGTTTTATACCGTGAAATGTCAAAATCGGCATAAAGCGACGCGTTTATCAGCGCCTTTGTAATGCTGTCACGGTCGTCATCCGACAGCCTGCCGGATATATCCGCGCTGCTCACACTGTCTGATGAGGTATCCTTAAGCTTTGAAAAAAATTGGTCGAGCGTATTATTATAATCGGAAATGTCAACACCCGCATTAACAAACGTTTTATTAAAGCCTATAATTCCCGTAAATGATGTGTCGGACGGATTATTTACAAGCATAAATGTTTCACCGTTTATTACGGTATAAAACTGTTCCGTAATCGGTTGGAAGTTCTCATATTCGCGGTATACTATATACTGCCTGTCCTCTCCCCACTCCATACTCAGTTCGCCCCTGCGCGTATCGGACACACTGTCAAGCGTTCGCTCAATAACCGCGATCCTGGTCGCCTGCTCGGTTTCGTCGCTGTACATCCACAAATGGCACGCGGCGGTGCGGCGCGCGTTATCCGCGAGGAAAATCACAAGATACGGGCAATCGGGGCGATCGAAGTTCATTATGTCGCCGTAAATCACGCCGCCGGGATTTACAAGCTCGCCTTTGCTGTCGGTGACAGCGCCGGCCGCGTTCGTGCTCATTACGCCGTAGCTTTCAATATAATCATTCAAAATATAGCCGTATACAGACGCCATCTTGCCGATAGGCTCGTCCGCGCTCGCCGGAGACATCACACCGAAGGAAAGGCTCGACATAACTATGACCGCGGCGCAGAACACACACAGGAATCTTAGAAAAATTTTTTTCAAGCCCATACCTCCCCCTTGAGTAAACTCCAACCGGCCCGCGGCGTCATTTTATCGCTGTTTTCCGTAAAATCCGCAGGATTGCGAAGCATATGACAAAAACCTTCCGTGTTGCTTCTGACACCGCCGCCGCATTCGCGTATACATCGCGCAGTTTACATAATTATAACATATATTATATGCGCCATTATATGACAAATCAACACGTATTCCCTTAAAATAGTGTAACATTTGTTACTGTATTATGTAAATCAGTTCATAATTTTGTCATATTTACAAAAATGAAATCCTTGAACATACAAAAAAATCCGCCCGATGCGGGCGGATTTTTTTATAAGTCCACAAATTATGTCTTTTTACGCGCGGTGTCCGATCATTTATCAATAAACAGGTGTCTGGGCAAGCCGTCAACCATAAACGGCGAAAGCTCGCCGATTATGAGCGGACGCGCGTATTCATCAAATTCCTTTGTAACGTTCGTTCCGTCATCACAAATCCACTCACTCGGAACGCATTTCTCAATATTCGCTATAAGATTTACATCGTATGACGCGGTTTTAAGCTGATACGGCGCGTTTGAAATTCTCTCGAAGATTATCATCTTGCCCGTTTCGCCGTTCAGAGCCGCCACGACAGCGTCCGCGCCGGCGGTAAACGCCTCGGTTATATCTCGTCTTGAAACAAGATGTGACGCGCAGCGCTGCAATGTGGAGAACACGATACCGCGTGATTTTATACCGGTGTTTTCCGCGAGAAAATCCGCAAGGTACAGCGCCGTGCCGCCCAGCGTCTTATGGCCGAATGAATCCTCGAATACAGTAGTTTTATTCGCCTCGCATACATATCTCCCGTCAGCGGTTTTTATGCCCTCCGAAACCGCTATAATCGCGGTGGTTTTGAATTTCTTGATCTCCATAACGCGCCGCATGAATTTATCATGGTCAAACACAACCTCAGGCATATAAATCAAGTCCGGGCCGTTACAGTCCTCGGAATTTGAAAGCGACGCGGCCGCGGTAAGCCAGCCGGCGTTTCTGCCCATGATTTCAACGACGGTTATCGAATCTGTCGGATATGTATTCGCGTCGCGGATAATTTCCTTCATCGCCGCCGCTATGTATTTCGCCGCGCTGCCGTAGCCCGGAGTATGGTCGGTAACGGCAAGGTCGTTGTCGATAGTTTTGGGCACACCCATAAATGTAATGTCCGAGCCTATTTCCTTCGCGTAATTGGACAGCTTTTTGATCGTGTCCATGGAGTCGTTACCGCCGATATAGAAGAAATGCTTAATATCGAGACGCTTTAATATGTCGAAAATTCTATCATATACTCCCGGCTCTTCGTCATGCTCCGGCAGCTTATACCGACATGTGCCTAAAAATGACGACGGCGTACGCTTTAATAGCTCAATATCAAGGTCGCTCCTGATATAATCGGACAAGTCCACATACCGCCCCGTTAAAAGTCCCTCTATTCCGTTTCTCATACCATAGACCTTTAAACAACCCATGTCCTTCGCAGTCTTGAACACGCCGACAAGACTTGAATTGATTACCGACGTCGGACCGCCCGACTGCCCTACGATTACATTCCCGTTTATCATATGCATTCCTTCCTTCAATAAATAATTTTATATATATACTTACCCTGTTTTTGCACGATTCTAACGATTTTTTGAAAATTTTTTGTAAAATTTCTTTGCGGATATGAAGGTAAATTTTAGTATATATGCGTAAATGGCAGGTGCAAAACCGTAGGGGCGGTCAGCGGCCGCCCGTGTTCCGTAATCAAATATGGTACGCGGCGGACGTTAGCCTCCCTTGTCAAAGGGAGGGGGACCATGCGCAGCATGGTGGAGGGATTCGATGGTACAGAAAATCGCATATTTGAACGATTTGTTGTAATTGCGGAATCCCCCAGTCGCGCTGCGCGCGCCAGCCCCCTTTAACAAGGGGGCCTTAGCAGAGC
>CANQYQ010000096.1 GCA_947628155.1 uncultured Clostridia bacterium | reverse complement strand
CGCTTTTCACAGCGCAAAAATCCCTTTTTTTCAAGCCGCGTCATAAACGTCGCCGCAGTCGTGTACTTCCGGCCGCTATCGCCGATAAGCGCGAACACATCCTTGACGCATACCGGCTTGTCCGCGCGCCATACCGCGTCCATTATTTCCTTTTCCGCTCCGGACAGCTTCTTCTCCATGGTTCCTCCTTTTTACGTCGATAAAAATTGCAATTTCAATCTACTACATGATGTAGTAATTATATATTACTACAACTTGTAGAAGTTGTCAAGTCTTTTTTTTCTTTTTTTTCGTCCGTCTTCAATCCGCCGTTTCCAGCTTCTGTCAAGCGGCGCGGTGCAGCAGCGCGCCGGTGACTTGTTTTCAAAAAATGATTAAGCGTGCGGATATATTTCCGCACGCTTTGCTGTGAAATTCGAATTAATTTTTGAACCGGGATATTTCGGATGAATGACATCGGTCATACGGTAATCCGATGGAACACCTTTTTGCCCTTTTTGATTATAATGCTGCCGTCCTTAACCATATCGGCAGTAACAACACCGTTTACGTCGGTATATTTTTCGTCGTTTACCGACAGGCCGTTCTGCTGGATCAATCTTCTCGCTTCGCCCTTGGATGAGAACAGGTCGGTTCTGACGAGCAAATCAAGCATTCCCATTCCGACCGCATCGGGAATAGCGGTGGTGGGCATATCGTCCGACACTCCGCCGCCTGAAAATACCGCCTCGGCCGCCGCCTTGCATTTTTCGGCCTCGGCTTCGCCGTGAACGAGCTTCGTTACCTCATAGGCGAGTATGCGCTTGGCCTCGTTTAATTCGCGGCCCTCCCATTTTTCCATCTCGCGGATTTTGTCCATGGGGATAAACGTGAGCAGCTTCAGGCATTTTATAACGTCCGCGTCCTGAACATTTACCCAATACTGATAGAAGTCATACGGACTTGTCTTTTTCGGGTCGAGCCACACCGCGCCCGCCTGCGTTTTGCCCATTTTCTTACCGTCGCTCGTGGTAAGCAGCGTAAACGTCATGCCGTATACCTGCTTCTGATCCTTTTTGCGGCACAGATCCATGCCCGCCAAAATATTGCTCCACTGATCGTCGCCGCCAAGCTCCAGCTTGCAGTCATATTTGCGGCTGAGCATCAAAAAGTCATAGCCTTGCATGAGCATATAGTTAAATTCCAAAAACGATAATCCCTTTTCAAGACGCTGCTTAAAGCATTCGGCTGTGAGCATCTGATTTACGGAAAAACACGCCCCGATATCGCGCAGAAAGTCCACGTAATTAAGATTAAGCAGCCAGTCGGCATTATTCACCATGAGCGCTTTGCCGTCGGAAAAATCGATAACGTTCGAAAGCTGCTCCTTGAAGCATTCGCAATTGTGGTTTATCGTTTCCGTCGTCATCATCGACCGCATATCCGTTCTTCCCGACGGGTCGCCTATATGTCCCGTTCCGCCGCCGACAAGCGCGATGGGGCGGTGCCCGTGATCCTGCATATGCTTCATTACGACCATCTGTAAAAAGTGGCCTACATGAAGGCTGTCGGCCGTTGGGTCAAAGCCGATATAAAACGTCACCTTCTCCTTGCCAAGCAATTCCCTTATTTCGTCCTCGTGAGTCGTCTGCGCGATAAGGCCGCGCTCCTTCAAGACGTCAAAAACATTTTCCATTATTCTTTCCCCTTTTTGTGAGTATATTGCAATTATTATACTATTATCGTGGGTTTTTTGCAAGCATTTTTTAATTACCACACGTTATATTTTCTATCCTTATTGACAAGCGCGTTATAGTATATTTTACGCTCATCATCATGCGTGAACGTTCCCGGGCAGTTCATGGCAATACCGTCCGTAATGGAATTATCGATCCACTCGTCTATATCCTTTTCGGTTACCTCGCAGTCCATCGGCGCGACGCGGTTCATGAACCGCTTAAGGCTTGACAAATCGCTGCCGAACGCCGTTATAACATCTACCGCGCGCATGATATCCGCCTTTGCGCACCAAGCGATAAACTCAACCAGCAGCGCCCCGTTCGCGCGTCCGTGAGGCACGTTTTTTGTACAGGTTATCTGATGCCCCATGGCGTGGACTACATTAAGTCCCGTATGAGCGACCGCCATACCGCCGCTCGACGCGGCAACGAGCAGCTTTTCTCTGTCCGCTTCACTGAACTTCCCCGCGACAAGGGCCGCGTCGCATTGGCCGATAAGCCGTATCGCCTCAAGAGCCACAGTATCGGAAAACGGCGACGCCTGCACATTCAAATACGATTCCACCGCGTGACACAGCGCGTCCACCGCGGTATTGCGCGTGACCTCAACAGGCAGTGTCATAGTATAGCGCGCGTCAAGATATGTCGCGTAAGGAAAGCATACCTCCGAGCTGAAGCTGCGCTTTTTACGCGGATCGTCGAGCGTCATCATGACATACTGCGTCGTATCCGAGCCCGTTCCCGCCGTTGTCGGCACGCAAACTACCGTGAGCGGTTTATTTGCGTATTTCTCGTCAAAAATCTCCATCGGCTCTATATCGTTCGCCGCGTATACCGCCGCCGCCTTCGCCGCGTCAAGCGTCGAACCTCCGCCTATGCCGATGATATATTCCACGCCGTCATCCTTCATCGAACGCGCGAGATTATATATTTCCGTTATTCCCGTCTCATTTGTTATTTTATTATAGATATCGTATTCTACGTTATTTTCCTTCAATACGTCAGTCACATCGCCAAGCGCGCCCGATACCACCGCCGATTGCTTTCCCGTGATGATCATGCATTTTTTTCCGTGTAGAAGATGGCGCGGATGACGTTTTATACAGTTCTTCCCCGACAATAACGTCGTAGGCATAAAATATTTGGGCATTTGTACCTTCCTCCGTCTGTTTTCATATGAGCTATATTCTACCACATTCCCATCCCTTTTGCAAGCATAAAATAAAAGGGGAAATCGCATAAATTACGGAAAGTCCGAGAGGTAAAGCGGTAATTTATAGGTTAAATTTTTATTCGGCAGCCGGATTTTTCCATACCGTAACAATTCCGTCGTCATAACCGACCTTAAAACCAAGTCTTTCGGCTACATACCGCACCGGAATATACGCCGTTGAGTCATTATTTACAGCGGGCGCGGCGATGATTTCCGCCTTATTATTAACATACGCGACCTTATTGTTTTCGGCCAGCCTGATTTTAACGCCGTCCGCTTCAATTGTAATCACGCCGTCGGCCCAGTCAACCTCCGCGCCGAGCGCCTCGCACAAAAAACGAAGCGGCGCATATGTATAGCCGTCCGAAATATAAGGCTTCTTGTCAAACCCGAGAAATTCATCGTTGACTTTTATTATCGCGCAGCCGGCATCCTCGCATGAAAGACTGCGCGACCCGTTTATCACAATACTTCCGCGCGAACAGTCAACACGTTTAATCCGTTCCTCGCTCACATATTTATTCCAGTAAACGCCGTTATCGGAATACCAAAGGACGTTCCCGAGCGCGCAGTAATAATATTTGCCGACCGAGTCAATGTAATCTCCCGTAAAGCTCTGATATTTGACACGGCTAAAGTCAACGCCGTTATCCGAAAGGTATATTTTGCCGTTAACCGTTTTTGCCGAAACTCTGCCGTAATTCCAGCATGGCATGGCCGCGTCCGACGCATGCTCCCATTCCTTGCAGTCCGCGGAATACACAGGCGAGCCGGCGTAAAACCAATGAACACCGTTTGCGTTCGCGTACGCCTTCGGGTAGTTCTCGAATTTATATGATGAAAGATAATTCATGTTTGCGTCAAAGAAATACACGGTTTTATAATACTCCTGCACCGAATAATACGGAATGCCGTCGTACACCGCCGCGCGGAGCACATAACCGTCACCGGTATAGCACAGCCGATATTCGTTATAATTCCCGGCTATCGCGTAACGGACCTTATCGGGCAGATCGATCAATCGATAATTTTCGTCATCCATATCATCCGATGACATATACAGCCGACCGTTTTCCCATTTATAGTATTCTCTGCCGGTAAAATTCTCGCTTTTTATTATTTCCTGCCTCGGATTATCATACACAAGCGCGGGTGTGGGCATATCGTTTATAACAAATTCGTTTTGCATGCCGCCGGAATAGTTTGTTGTGAGAATTACGGTAACGGTAAATCTTGTCGTTTGATGCGCCGGGAGCGCGACGCTGGTCATATAATCCGCTACGCGCGTGTCCTCTTTACCCTTGCAGATCGCGTAGCCGTCCGCAATTTCTCCGTTTTCATCCCTGACATACACGACGTTGTTTGAGGATGTGGCAAGCTTGTAGCAAAAATAACGCGTCAAGTCGCCGCTGTTGGTTATGGTCATATTATAGTTTACCTTAACGCCGTAATTGCCGAGATTGCACGCAAAATCCGTACCGTCCTCCGGCGTAAGCTCACGGTTGGGAACATAGGTACCCTTGTTATCGCCGTATGATTTGTCATATTCGGCGGTGTCGCGGTGACGCGTATCGAACCGCCATATATCGTCCCGTTTATCCGACGGCGCGTATTCGCCGTAATATTTGAGCTTTGACGGGTCGCGGTATTCAAATTCGAGCATATCCGACTCCGCGGAAATTGCGCCCGACCACGGATCGCCGCGCGAATTAAGATGCGTATACCACTGCGTAACCTCACGTCCCTCCGGCGAGAGCTGATTAAACAGCGTGACCGGCAGCGATGAACCGCTCCATGTATCATTGGTGATCTCATAATCCAGATACGCGTTCACCTCGTTCATTGAATCCGCTATGCCCTTATACTGATAATCATGATCGAAATTGCCGAACGCGGCGTTTTTCACGAAATTGCGCCGGTCGCCCAATGTACCTGTCGCCTTGAGCGCAGTGACGTTTACGTCGCACACCCCCGATACTATGTCGAAATCCGCCATCATATTCATCGGACGCCACAGCGGAACGACCGCGTAATCAGGCAAAATTTGGGACAGCCAGAACAACTCCCCCGCTTTTATCTCGACCGTTCGCGGCTCAAACGAGCGCGGCTCGTACGCCGTACCGGAATCAAGCTGACGAATCGGCATATCAAGATATGTTGCCCAGCAGTTCATGCAACCCCATACATCTTCATAGGTATAGGATACGCCCTTATACCAGTACTGCCCGTTTTTGGGGACCTCAAAGCCGGCTGATTTAAACTCAATTACCGTATCCTCCTTGGCGCGGAAGAGTACGTCGATCTCGATATCAAAGCCGCCGTCGATCATAGTGTTATTGCCGTCGCGCAGCTCCGTATGATTGACATGTGATACAAACATTGAATATTTGTCCGGCGTAAGTCCCTCATTGCTCATGATAAATTTTGGGTTCGGATTCGACGAATCCGCGAGCTCCGTCCGGCGTATAAACTCGTGGTTGTTGCAATATATATACTTGCCGTCCGTTTTCTCGAATACCAGAGGCGGCGCCTGCGCGTATGCCGCCGAGGCATACAGCATTATCGCCGCGAAAATAATAATGTGAATAATCCTTTTCATTCCTTTTACCTCACTGATAATGTTATTATTATAATTATACAATATTTACCTGTAAATATCAATACTTTGTGTATAAGAGAGCGGATAAATATTTT
Source organism: uncultured Clostridia bacterium (assembly GCA_947628155.1). Lineage (GTDB taxonomy): Bacteria > Bacillota > Clostridia > UBA1381 > UBA1381 > 12844. Next base: position 3,631 of record CANQYQ010000096.1, on the reverse strand, counting down.
TTGATTTATGGGTTGACAAATGTAACTCAACATTGTATAATAATATTGGATTACAAAAGTAACCACATATATGGATGAAAGGGGAAATTAAAATGAAAAAACTGTTATCTGTAATCTTAGCCGCGGCTCTTACGTGTCCGGCGGCAATCGTATCGGCCGAGGACGGACATGTGCCGATTTATAAAACCATCTCCGTCACACGTATTATCGAGCCTGTTACCGGCAGCGACCATGTTAATATTCGGATATGCGACGAGGAGTTTTACGATGAGGCGGCGCAGGGTTATAAGCGTGTGGCGTGCGAGGACGGGAAGAGGGCGTTTGTTGACGGCAGCGGGCGCGTTCAGATCCCGATACGCGAAATTGCCGAGACGCTTCACTTTTCCGTTGACTGGAACGAAACGGAGCAGAGGGTGACGCTTACCAAGGAGGATTCGCAAATTATCATGCACATAGGCGATCCCGAAATGACCGTGAACGGGGAAAAAATCACCATGGATACCGCTCCGATAATTGTTAACGATTTGACATATATTCCGCTGCGGTATGTCGGCGAAGCGTTTGGATATACCGTAGATTACTCTGTTCCCACATACATAACAAGCGCGGGCTGAAATGTTTTATTCCGCCCATCGTTATTTTCTACCGCTTCGGCTATAACAGCGTCGGTGTGCGGTAATAACGGTATATAAAACAGAGCGGGGTTTTCCCCGCTCTGTTTGCAGCATTATTCCATGCTGTAATAAATCACCGATTTTGACGTGCCCGGCTGTACCATGTAACACCGGTGAGCCCTGCCGCGCAAAATAGATTGCGCGGGATCACTAAGATTTTAATTGTCGTTTTTTAAATACATTGTCAGATAGTCTTTTGTGTTTTCTATCATTTCGTCAAACAGCGTTCTCGCGTCGTCAAGGTCTATTTCCACGTTCGGGTCGGTTATGAACGCCTCGAAGGCCATGTCAAGATCGCGCTCCTTCGCCGCCGCCGCTATCATCTCCTGTTCGCCCAATACGCGACTGATAAGCGGATATATTTTCTCGGGTATATCCCCCGCCATGACGGGCGTAACGGAGTCCGCGCGGAATACCGCGTTCGTCTCGACTACCGCGCCGAGCGGCAGATTGGGGATCTGTCCGTAATTGGGAATATTGACGTTTGTTACGAGCTCCTCCAAGCCTAAAAGCGCGCGTATCTGCTTTACGCCCTCCTCGCCCGATGGCTTTAACTCAAACTTCTCCTCGCCGCTGTAGAGCCGCTCGCTGCGCTCAAGCCGCTTTTTTAAATCCTCCTTGCGCCACGCGACCGTTGTCAGGCCGAAGTGCCACCGCTTTACCATTTCCGGATCCTTCAAATACCACTTTCCCGGGCAAAATTCCGCTAAATGCCTGTCTCCCGCCGCCGCGATATATCCGTATTTGAGGAAAAGATCGAGCTTTACCATCTCATCGCTCGTGAAGGAATTATTCATCCAGTTATCGTCAACCTTTTCCGTAAAACCGACGTCCTTGTACTTTTTCGCAAATTCACGGTACAGCGGGAACAGGTCGATATTCTTATACCGCGCCGACGTGAGCCATGTAAAGTGGTTCACGCCAACGACGTTGACCTTTATTTCCGAGCGGTCAACACCGTCGATATCCTTTATGTCCTTTAACACCTTCGCTAATAGCTTCTGCGTGCCGAATACCTCGTGGCAGCATCCGAACGCCTTGATCTGCGGGAATGTCTTATACAGCGTCCGCACACACACGGTCATGGGATTTGTGTAATTTATGACCCACGCGTCCGGACAGTATTTTTTTACGCCCTCGGCAAATTCCTCGAACATCGGCACGGTTCTGAGCGCGCGTATTAATCCGCCCGGCCCGGCCGTATCGCCGACGGATTGGTAAATCCCGTATTTTTCCGGCGCGTGGACGTCGCTTTCCATCTCGTCGAATGTACCCGGCAAAATTGAAATCACAACGAAATCCGCGCCCATAAGCGCTTCCTCAAGCGTGTCCGCCGCCTTGTATTCCCACGCGGATCCCGTACGGTTGCCTATGACCGCGTTCTTCTTCGCCGCGTCCTTATCGATATCGTAAAGCCGTACCTCGCCGGAAATATCATTTTCCGCCGCGAGGTCGCCCATAAGTCCCCACGCCCAGCCGCGCGAGCCTCCGCCGATGTAGGCGATATGTATATCCTCGTATTTTGTACCGTTAAATTTCATCTCAAATCCCTCCGATTCATGTTTACCGCTATAATACCACATTTCCGGGCGCTTTTCAAGAGCGCTCGGGATAATTTTCACAGATTTTGGATAGGCCCAAGCGGATGCGAAGCGCCGAATGTTTTTATGCCTCTATGGATTACGCGGCCTCTCCCGTTCATATATAAATCAATATGTGAAGGAATAAACAGCTGCCGCCTAAAACATTTGACATAAATAATATCAGGTGTTATAATATCTCCATATTAACGGCATGGAGACGTGAACAAATGAAAACATCTGATTTTTTCTATGAATTACCGCAGGAGCTGATCGCTCAGGAGCCATTGGAGGATAGAAGCTCGTCAAGGCTTTTAACGCTCAGCAAATCTACGGGTGAGATCGCGCACCGGCATTTTTACGATATCGTCGATGAATTAAATCCGGGTGACGCGCTTATTTTAAACGATACAAAGGTTCTTCCCGCGCGGCTTTACGGCGCGAAAAAGGATACGGGAGGCGCGGCGGAGTTTTTGCTTTTGCATAAAAAATCGCTCGACGTGTGGGAGATAATCGCGCGTCCCGGCAGAAAAGTCAGACCCGGCGCGAAATTCGTATTCGGGAACGGTGAGCTTGAAGCGGAGGTGATCGATATCGTGAACGACGGAAACAGGATCGTAAAGTTCACCTATGACGGCGTTTTCGAGGAGGTGCTCGACCGCTTGGGCGAAATGCCGGTGCCGCCGTATATTACGAAAAAATTGGAGGACAAGAACCGCTATCAGACAGTGTACGCGAAAAATCCCGGCTCGGCGGCGGCGCCGACGGCGGGACTGCATTTTACACCGGAGCTGTTGGAGAAGATACGGCAAAAGGGCGTAAATATAGGCTATCTGACGCTGCATGTCGGCTTGGGCACGTTCCGCCCGGTAAAGGCGGAGGATATAGCGGAGCATAAAATGCATTCGGAATTTTATATTTTGCCCTCTGAGACGGCGGATTTGGTAAATAAAACAAAGGCCGAGGGAAAACGCGTCGTGTCGGTCGGCACGACGGCGACACGCGTGCTTGAGACGGCCGGAATGAACGGACTGCCTCTTCACGAGCAGACCGGCTGGACGGATATATTTATATATCCGGGCAAGGAATTTCACGTAATCGACGCTTTGATTACAAATTTCCATCTGCCCGAATCGACGCTTATCATGCTTGTGTCCGCGCTTGCGGGCCGGGAAAACGTTTTAAACGCGTATAAAGAAGCGGTAAATGAAAAATACCGGTTTTTCAGCTTCGGCGACGCCATGTATATTGGAGACAGGATTTCCGGCGATAAGAAGAAAGACGAAAAAACCTCGTAACCATGCGGCTTGCGAGGTTTTTTGCTTGCGGAATGTCAGTACAAAAATTTGTGGGTTATACCGTTCTTGAAGTGGATTT
>CANQYQ010000095.1 GCA_947628155.1 uncultured Clostridia bacterium | reverse complement strand
TCAAAAATGGATTACATAATCCAAAAAACGACGGAATTGGGCGTGAGCGCGATCGTACCGGTCGCGATGGCGCGGTGCGTATCAAGAATTGAGGATAAGAAAACCGAGACGAAAAAGCTTGACCGCTGGCAGAAAATCGCGAAGGAAGCGGCGCAGCAGTCGCAGCGCGGCATAGTGCCGCGGATATATCCGGTCATGACGTTCGGCGAGGCGGTATTGGCGATGAAGGAAAGCGACTTGTATTTCGCGCCGTATGAATGCGAGGATACGCGGGGGCTTAAAGCCGCGCTTACCTCGGCCGCGGATCCGGAAACGGTATCGTTCATAATCGGCCCGGAGGGCGGCTTCGATTTATCGGAGATCGAAAAATTAAAGGCGGAAAAAATACCGACCGTTACGCTCGGGCCGCGCATACTGCGCACGGAAACGGCGGGCGAGGCGGTATTGGCGATGATGATGTATGAGATAGGAGATGTTAATATATGACCTTGCAGGAAATAATTGACGACAGCAAAAAAATCGTGTTTTTCGGCGGCGCGGGCGTCTCGACCGAGAGTGGGATACCGGATTTCAGAAGTGTGGACGGATTGTATAATCAGAAGTATGATTATCCTCCCGAAACGATTTTAAGCCGCACATTTTTTATGAACAACACGGCGGAATTTTTCAAATTCTACCGCGACAAGCTGATAATTCACGGTGTTAAGCCGAACGCGGCGCACATAAAGCTTGCGGAGCTGGAAAAGGCGGGGAAGCTTACGGCGGTCGTGACACAAAATATCGACGGACTGCACCAGGCGGCGGGCAGCAAAAACGTGTACGAGCTGCACGGCTCTATAATGCGCAACTATTGTATGCGCTGTCACCGGCCGTATGATTTAAAATATATCGACGAAAGCGAGGGAATACCGCGCTGCGAATGCGGCGGTATAATAAAACCCGATGTGGTACTGTACGAGGAGGCTCTCGACGATTCGTGCGTGAGCGGCGCGCTGAAAAAGATTTCCGAGGCGGATACGCTTATAATCGGCGGCACATCTTTAAATGTATATCCGGCGGCGGGATTTATACACTATTTCAAGGGTAAGCATCTTGTGATAATAAATAAGTCCGCCACAGGCGCCGACAGGGGCGCGGAGCTTGTGATACGCGAACCGATAGGCGAGGTCCTTGGAGCAATCAAGGTATAAAACGGCCGCGTACCGTATGAAAAAATACGGCCGCCGTCCGAGCATGGATAATTTTAAATACAAATACGGGGAGGTATATAAAAATGAAAATTAAAGGTATTATATCGGGTCTGCTCGGCCTGAAAAGGGATGTTGGTAAGCTTGCCCGGAAAGGGAAACAGGAGCTTAAAAAGCATAATGTTGAGCAATACATACCGGAGCAGATAAAGAAGCGCGTCGCGCCGGAACGGGCGCGTACGACGATCGGTAAGCGGATTTTAAAAATTGTGGCCATAGGCCTGGGCGCGGCCGGCGCGGCGGCGGCCGGGATCGGCGCTGTGAGGGTCGTCCGTGAACGAATTATCAAAAAAGCGGTTATTCTTGTCGGCGGCGGCAGAAAGGCGCTTACCGCCGGTACTGGCTTTAACGGCTATCTTCTGAGGTACACCGATCTCGACGGCCTTGAGGATATGATCGACACGCTTGCCGGAAACGCTTTCACCGAGCTTATACTTGTTCCGATGACGGTTATAAACGGGTACGAGGTCGATAGAATAAAAGATATCGCCGCCGCGAAGCGCGGATTTTTCGAGAAAATTTCCTGCGCCGGCGCTCTGCTGACGTCAAACGATGATTATGAGGCCGTGGCAAATGAGCTCATTTCCTTCGCGGACGGCGCGGATGAGGATACGGCCGTCGTATATGTCGGCAAGGGCACGGCGCATCACGCGAACGCGTCGTATATCGCGCTTAACGAGCGCATAAAGCAAATGGGCGGCGATAACGTGTTTGTGGGAACGGCCGAGAGCTACCCTGATATAGATAAGGTAGAGAGTGGTATTGAAACGGGAATGTATCAAAATGTGGTGCTTTGCCCGCTTGAAATGTCGGTCGACGCGGAGCTTGACGAGATTATCGGGGGCGAGGAAAATTCCTGGTATTCGCGGCTCACGGAGGACGGCTATAACTGCGGCTGCTATATGAAGGGACTGTGCGCGTATAAGGGTGTGCGCAGGCTCATAGTTGAACACACGAAGGCGGTAATGTAATATGGTAATACTCTACGAGGTCCATGACAATTTATATGTAAACCTGACGAATAAGTGTCCGTGCGCGTGCACGTTCTGCCTGAGGCAGAACCGCGATGAGATGAACCACAGCGGCAGTCTGTGGCTTGAACGCGAACCGGCATTGGACGAGGTCAAGGCCGAGTTTGAAAAATTCGACATGTCAAAATACCGCGAGGTCGTGTTCTGCGGCTTCGGCGAGCCGACCGAACGCCTTGATGTACTGCTCGACGCGGCGGCGTTCGTGAAGGAAAAATACGGCAAGACGATACGCGTGAACACGAACGGACTCGGAGACTTGATAAACGGCAAAAATACCGCGCCCATGTACGAGGGCAAGGTCGATATCGTATCGATAAGCTTAAATACGCCGAATCCCGAACGGTATTTGGAGCTTACGCGTTCGAAATTCGGTATAGGCTCCCACGCGGCGATGATCACATTCGCGAAGAACGTGAAAAGATACGTTAAACAGGTGATCATGACAACCGTCGGCACAACGCTGACTGCCGAGGAGGAGGACGAATGCCGGCGGATCTGTGAAAAAATCGGCGCGACCTATCGTATACGGCCGTTTGAATAAAAGCAAGTTAAGCAGACGCGGACAAATTCGATTTAATTATGATATAATAAACATATGGAAAATCAAGCAACTGAAAGGGAAAGAATCTGCCCGAGATGCGGAGAAGGCAGCAGGCAGTGGAAATACGGCCGCAACGCGTCCGGCACACAAAAATATCGCTGCGGGCATTGCAAAAGGATATACACCTTGAAGCCTAAAAGGCATGCCTACGACGAGCAAACGCGGGAGCTGGCTCTGAAAATTTACTATTCCGGCGCGAGCGGCCGCGCGGTAGGCCGAATTTTAAACATGAGTAAGGCCAATGTATACAATTGGATCAAGAAAAACAACGATGACCGCGGATGACCCGCCCAAAATTTATGAATGAATTGCGCCGCCGCACAGGCGAAGACCCGCGCGCAAGCATACGTGAAAATATGTGTAACGACGGCGGGGCATATCATATGCTTTGACGCGGGAATTGGGCAAGCCGCCGGGACGGATATAAATAATTGCAGCCGCGGCGGCGAGCAATACCGTACGGATCGTCGGGGCGGATATACAAATGCTGTTTATAAGGGGCAAAATGCCGGGCCGCCCCGAGTGATACATTTACGGTTAAGGGGAGTTAACGTTAATTTAAGGCGTTATATCCCCGTTTTGACTTGTGCTTCCCGCGAACCGCAAAAGGCTTGGAAGCTTGCGGTCGCTGTCCGCGCGTATGACCTATCCCGCACAGCGAAGCATGAATGCCGGCAAAAACGCTTCGGCGGCTAACCGCCGCTTTACCCTTGGATTTTTTTGTGATCAGTCCGGTTATCCGCTCTCTAAAATTTCCCTATTGCAAAATGTTTACATTTATTGTATAATTACAATAACATTATTTTCAGTCTGAATGCAAGGAGGTGCTGTAAATATGTCAAATAAACGAAAGGACGACGGTGAATTCGACTGGGAAGAATACGATATGATAACCTCCGGGCGCTCGCCGTACAGCGGGCCGGGCTCCGCGCCCGAGCGGGGCAGCTTTGATGAGATCGGATATGACTCCGATTACGACGACGAGGCGCTTTCACGGCGCAGCAGACGTCAGCCGTCACCGCGCGCACAGCGTTCGGGGCATAATAAGCGTCCCTCCGGCGGCACGCGCCGAACCAATACGGGCGGTCAAAATTCGGGACGGCAAACGAAAAAGACTCCCAAAAAACGCCGCAAAAAGCAGCTGACCGACAAGCAGCGAAGATTCCGCAGACGCCTCGGCGCGTTTATCGCGGTCGCGGCGGCTATTCTTATAGTTGTTACCACAAGCATCGGCATAGGCATGTACGCGGCGGTATCACGCGAAATAAAGGATATGAATATCCGGAATCTCGCTTTGGACTCCACCTCGTTCATTTATTATAACGACGTCTACGGAACCGAGCAGGAGCTTGAGAAAATTCAAACGGCCGAAAACCGTATATGGCTCAATTCCGACCAAATACCACAGGTAATGAAGGACGCGATGGTTTCTATTGAGGACGAGCGTTTTTATACGCATCACGGTGTGGATTTAAAGCGTACCGCCGGCGCTACGGCGGGTTATATCCTGTCAAAATTCGGGATCGGCAGCGCAAGCTACGGCGGCTCGACAATCACACAGCAGGTTATAAAAAACATAACCAATGAAAAGGAGGCCACTCCAACCCGAAAAATCAAGGAAATGATGCGCGCCGTAGCGCTTGAGAATGAGCTGTCAAAGGATGAGATCCTGACGCTTTATCTTAATATCGTCTGTTTCGCCAACGGCTGCAACGGTGTGGAGGCCGCGTCGAATGTGTATTTCGCGAAGCACGCGTCGGAGCTTACTCTGCCCGAGGCCGCGTCGATCGCCGGGATCACACAGTTCCCGTCACAGTTTGACCCTTATGTGCACCCGGACAAAAATATAGAAAAGCGAAATACCGTACTGTCCAAAATGAGGGATCTGGGATATATTACCGAAGAGGAATATGCCACGGCCTCCGCGAGCGATCTTATTGTGGATAACAGCTATGTTGAAAACGGTACGCATATTTCTTCATATTTTGTGGATCAGGTAATAACAGACGTAATATCGGATTTACAGACACGGCGCGGCTACAGCGCGGAATTTGCCGAACAGCAGGTATATAACGGCGGACTTAAAATATATTCGACGGTTGATATAAATATTCAGCAAACATTGGAGGACGTATTTTACAGCGCCGATGTATTCCCATATACCGATACGAACGCGCAGTCGGCAATGATTATAATCGACCCATATACCGGCCAGACTAAAGGTCTTATAGGCGGTCTGGGGCAAAAGACCGATGTTCGCGGCTTTAACCGCGCGACCCAAGCGCGCAGGCAGCCCGGCTCATCTCTAAAGCCCTTATCGGTTTACGGACCGGCCGTTGATTTGGGAAAAATTACCGAAGTGACAAACGTTACCGATGAAGAAATAACCGTCGGCAGCGATAATTGGAAGCCTAAAAACTCATATGACGATTTTTACGGAGATATGACCATCCGTGAAGCTGTCGGGCGTTCGGCCAACATCCCGGCTGTGCGTGTGCTTGATGAATATGTGGGACTTTCAACCTCATTCGGATATTTGCAAAACAAGTTCCACATTGATAATCTTTCGGACGACGATAAAAACTACCCGTCGCTTTCTCTTGGCGGTTTAACCAACGGCGTTTCACCGAAGGAAATGGCGGCGGCATACTGCGTATTTGTAAACAGCGGCAAATATATCGAGCCGTACACCTATACGCGCGTAGTCGATTCCACGGGACAAACGATTCTTGAAAATACGTCCGACTCCACGCAGTCGATAAGCGCGGCGGCGGCATATATAATGACGGATCTGCTGAGCGCGCCCGTAAATGACCGCTACGGAACAGGTAAGGCGGCAAAGCTCGACAACGATATGCCTACCTACGGAAAAACCGGTACAACAGACGACGATTTTGATAAATGGTTCGTCGGCTTTACTCCCTATTACGTAGGCGCGGTATGGTACGGATTCGATAATCCGTCCTCGATAACGCAGGCCGGCGTATCCGGGAACCCGTGTGTGACCGCGTGGAACACCGTTATGGACCGCATTCACAGCGGACTTGCTCCAAAGGAGCTTGAGCGGCCGACGAATGTTGTCGAGGCAACCGTCTGCACACGTTCGGGAATGCTCGCGACAAGCGGCTGCAACGCCGTTTCATCGTATTTCGTGGACGGTACCCAACCCAAGTCGCTTTGTAACGGCACTCACGCCTCCGGCTCCGCGTACGGCTCATCGGACGACGATGATGAGGATGAGAGCTCCTCCTCCGGCGGCTCGTTAGTTCAACCTCAGACCCAACCCGAAACATCGTACGGCAGCAATTCATCACCCTCAGCGGATTCCTCCGGTTCGTCGTCGTCAGGGTCGTCAGGCTCGGCCGATTCCTCCGGTTCGTCGTCATCCGGTTCATCCGGCTCGGTCGATTCGTCAGGCTCACAAGACTCGGCCGATTCGTCAGGCTCACAAGGCTTAGGCGGTTCATCAGGCTCGGACGGCTCAGACGGTTCATCCGGCTCGGACGGCTCGGACGGTTCATCCGGCTCGGACGGCTCGACAATCTACGAGGAAAACGAAACTGAAAATACTACGGGCAATAATACCGGTGGTACCCATATTGCGGATGATAATCAAACCGAAACGCAAAATGAGGGACCCGGCGAAAACGTCACCGATTCGGAAGACGGAGGCGAATAATATATATGAGGACAGCCGTATTGCGGCCGCCGTCAACTTAAACGTATCGTGCGGAAAACCGCAGCGTCTTTTATAAAGCATAACAGCGCCATGTATCCTTACGCGGCGCTGTTATATTTTTTTTCGTTTTCCGGCATGAGCGTTCCCCGGCATGATTTATCGTATGCCGTATCCGCCGTACGGCGGTATTTTTATACCCCTAAAATCATATAATTTAATCCGCCTTTTCCTAAAAAACCTTGCAATATAACGCCAAATATAGTATAATGATTTTAATATAATGGATTGGTGTGTACCAAAAGCAGGTGAATAAATGGTAAAACAGGGTTTGAGGATATTAATAGCAACAATGCAGCTCGGGATAGGCGGCGCGGAAACGCACATTGTTGAGCTGTCAAAGGAGCTGCACCGGCGCGGATATAATGTCATAGTCGCGTCAAACGGCGGCGAATATGTAAAGGAGCTTGACGAAGCGGGAATAAAGCATTACCGAGTTCCCTTGCAGAACAAAAACCCGTTTAATATGGCAAAAGCGGCAAAGCTGCTTAAGAAAATAATCATATCGGAAAACATCGAAATAGTCCATTCTCACGCGCGTATTCCTTCGTTTATCTTAGGAACTCTTCACAAGCGTATGGGATTTCCGTTTGTGACAACGGCACACTGGGTATTCAACACCGGATACGGCCTGAAATACATTACCGACTGGGGCGAGAAAACCGTTGCCGTATCGGAGGATATAAAAAAATATCTGATGGATAATTACAAGATCCCCGCGGCAAATATACGCGTCACCATTAACGGTATTGACACGGATAAATTTTCGGCGGCAACGGAATGCGGCGATATTAAGGCGGAGCTTGGGATAACGGACAAGGATACAGTTATAACGTATATCAGCCGCCTGGACGAATCGCGTTCTCTCGCGGCAAAGCAGCTGATCGAGGCGTCGCCGGAGCTCGCGAAAAAAATACCTGATTTGAAAATAATCATAGTCGGCGGCGGCGATGATTTTGAACGAGTACGCGGTCTGGCAAGCATTGCCAACGAGACGATCGGCCGAAAGGCGATAGTGCTCACCGGGGCGAGAACGGATATCAATAAGCTTATCGCGCCATGTGAGCTGTTTATAGGCGTAAGCCGGTCGGCGCTTGAAGCAATGGCGGCCGAAAAACCGGTTATTATTGCCGGGAACGAAGGATATATCGGTCTGTTTGACGAAACAAAGCTCGGCGTCGGAATCGACACCAACTTTTGCTGCCGCGGCTGTAAGCGGTCGTCCGCCGCGCTTATTACACGGGACGTGCTTAAATTTTTTTCTATGAGCAAGGCCGAGCAAACGCGCATAGGACGTTACGGGCGCAATTTGATAAAGCGCGACTACAGCGTCGGGCGCATGGCGGACGATACGCTGAAGGTATACGAATGGGCGCTCGGTAAAAACAAGGAAATTCTCATATCCGGCTACTACGGCTTCCATAACAGCGGTGACGACGCGCTTTTGACCGCGATAATACAGGATTTGAATAAGTACAAGGAGAGCCCGAATATTGTCGTTTTGTCCGCGAATCCAAAAGAGACTGTCCGCGAATACGGAGTGCGGTCTGTTAACCGCTTTAATCTGCTCCGCATATGGCGGCATATGCGTAAAGCCGATATGCTAATCTCCGGCGGCGGTACGCTTATTCAGGATCGGACAAGCACAAAATCTCTGTGGTATTATCTTATGATTATAAAATCCGCCATGAAGCGCGGTATGCGCGTCATGCTGTACGCAAACGGCATAGGCCCTCTTTCAAAAAAACGCAATCGTAAAATGACACGGGAGGTCCTTAACAAGGCGAATCTTATAACGCTGCGCGACGACGCGTCGGCGGAATATCTGAAGGAATTGGGAGTAAATATGGACCACGCCGTTGTGACCGCCGATCCCGCCCTTAATTTATCGGATGCGGACAGCGGCAGGGGCAGGGAGATATTAGAAAAAATCGGAGTCCCGACTAACGCTAAGCTGATGGGTATTTCTGTGCGCCGCTGGGGCGACATAGGCTCGCGCTTCGAGACTATTATAGCAAACGCATGCGACAGAGCTGTTGAAAAATACGGATTTTATCCTGTGTTTTTACCGATGCAGATGAGCAAGGATTTCGCGATTTCTCAGAATATCGCGCGGCATATGAAGAACAAATCCGCCATTATCGATAAGCATCTGAACGTTGAGGATATGCTGTCGGTTGTAGGGTGTATGGATATATGCATAGGTATGCGGCTTCACACGCTGATATATTCGGTAATCAAGGCCGTTCCGCTTATCGGACTCGTATATGACCCGAAAATAAGCAGTTTTATGGATTATACCCATCAGAGCATGTACACCGACGTATCATCGCTCACGGAGGAAGGACTTAACGAGCTTATTGACAGCGCGGCCGCCAACCATGATAAAATACAGTCGGACATAAGCGAAAACTATAAGAAGCTCCGCGCAAAGGCGGAGAAAAACGGTATGCTCGCGATCGAGCTTTACGAAAAGGGAAGTGTTGAATTTGAGCAAACAAAAGACATCCGGGCGTAACATGCTGTTCACCGCCGGATTCATGGCAATGGCAACGCTTTTATCGAAGGTTCTCGGACTCGCGCGCGATTCCATGCTTACCGCGTATTTCGGTTCCGGCATGGTATCTGACGCGTTTTCTACCGCGTCTACCCTGCCGACCGTACTCTTTGACGTGGTAATAGGCGGAGTTATATCGGCGTCGTTTATACCGGTGTTCAACGATATACGCGCCAAACGCGGCGAAAAGGACGCGCTTGCGTTCGTGAA
>CANQYQ010000094.1 GCA_947628155.1 uncultured Clostridia bacterium | reverse complement strand
TCATACAGCAACTTCGGCTTTACAATACCCGAGGATAAAAAAGGCGAATACACAATTACCGTATCCGACGCCTCGGATAACGGTATTGAGCCTCAGACTTATACATTGATAGTAAAATAAGCGGGAACAGGGGGGATAACAGTGAAAAAAATCTGTTCGGCAATATGCGCCGCGGCTATAGCGTTAAGCGGAATAAGCGGCTTTGCGGCTGAAACGGATGCGGAAACGCAGATCAAATATAACTATAAATTTTCTATGGAAAGCGATTCCGAATTCAAAATGATATACGGATACAGCGGCGGCACATTGAGCACAAGAAAAAGCTACACGGCCGGAAAATACGGCAGCGCAATGCAGATAACATATCCGGGACATTATATAGAGGATCCGGCTAAACGATACAACGGACTTGTTATTCAGTTTAAAGATGAGGATATCGAGCTTGAAAACGAAAGCATTTCACTGCTCAACCTTATGCGCGACACTCAAAGCATTTCCATGTGGGTCCATACGCCCGTAACGGTAGACCACAGCGGGAACGGCGCCGCGGCGAACCGTCCCGTTGACATGAATTTCGCGGTTGCGACCGAGGCCGGAAACGTAAGCTTCAGTAAGAGGATACTGATGCCTAACGACGGTGAATGGGAATATATTACAATACCTACATCGGAATTCAAGTCGTCGGAATGGGGTTCGATGAACAAGGCTATTCAATCGGATACGTATACTGCGGTGACGCAAATGACAATATCCTTCCCGTACGCGACATACTTCGGCACGAGTCCGACGGAGGATACGGTCGATGATCCGTGGGAGGAACCGCTTTTAATTGATGAAATGCTTTTCGACCGCTCGACCGACGAGATAAGAGCTATAACTCCTCCGTCGGTGGGAGAAGAGGAATATTTTGAAAATGCAAATATATTGGGCGTTCTTGTAAATGGGATAAGAGTCGACGGCTTCGACAAAACCGCGCAATCAAACGACATTCCCGTTCCCGCGTCATATACCGCGGACGATATCAAAAATAAGGTAACGGTGGAGCTTCAAGCGCCGACCGTTCCAAAAACAAACAAGCAGCAGGAGCGTACCGGCGCGTCATATGAAATAGACGCTCCCGATTCCGTTCCGGGCAAGGGAACAATCACGGTCATTTCGGGAAGCCGTAAGGCAAGGAAAAGCTATAATGTAAACTTTGTCGCAAGAAGCGGAGTTCAGCCGGATATCAGCGGCATTACCTCGGACGGAGGTAAAATATCCGTACCTGTTTCAAACGAATCCGCAAGCGGTTCGGTTGAGATATGCGCTCTTGCGGTTGCAAAGAACAGCGGCGGTGTATGCACGAGCGCCTCGTTTGCGCCGGGGCAGAATATAAACGCGGGCGAAACCTCGGTATTCGATTTTAATATGAGCGCTTCTGACGGTGACAGCATAGTTGTATACATTTTCAATAATGAAAATGACTATAAACTGCTCTGCGCTCCGATAGAAATCGGAAACGGCGCGTTAGAATATGCGACACCTTCGGGAGTTGTTTCCGACGGCCGTATAACATTTTCCGACGGCGGTGAAACCATAAATATAAACGGAACAGTTACGGGCACGGGAACGGTGTTCGTGGTATTAAAGAACAGCAGCGGTTATATAGGAGCGTATACCTTTGACGCGGTAAACGGCGAATTGAGCGCGTCAATACCAACCGAAGGCAAAGCATACGGCAAGATATACGCGGTTCTTTCATACGGCAATACGGTGTCAAAGGAGATTTATAACGCGACGCGGGCCGAAAGCGATTCGTGTGTGAAGGATTTTAACGGCCTTGGCTCTGACGATGCCGATAATTCCGCGTATTTCGAGAAATATAAAGATATACTGAACCTTAACAATTATTTATCCGCCAATCTCAGCTCATCTGAAGTTACGGATGCGGTAAAGGCCGCCGATAAGAATGCTTCAACGTTAGATGATATCAGAAATAATATCGGCGAAGAGATGATCGTCAGACTTGTTAATAAGACTAACGCGGGCGGCACATTGAAAGAAATATATTCCAATTATAACGACATAGCAAAGCTTGATAACAGCCGGTCATATTTCAAAAGGTACATAATAACCGACAGCTTGCTTGACAGTGTGCTTTCCAAGACGGCAGCTGACGACTGCGGTTCAATCGAAGCTTTAAGAGAGGCATTTAAGGAAAACGGATTGCAGGTTTCCTTCGGATGCGTAGATGGTTACGGCGAAATTGCGGAGCTTTTTTCCGAAAACAAGGATATACTTTCAAAGTATTTTAACTACGGCAATCTTTCGGGAGTAAACAGTACCGAGTTTTATAAGTATGTAGCACAGAGGGGTATCAATTCACTGTCAGACATTAACACGCTGTTTGCGCAGTTTAAAAACAGTTCTCAAAACGGAACGTCAGGTACGGGAGGAATTGGCTCTGTAAGCGGTAATGGTTATGGTTCGGGAACCTCCGGCGTTATTTCGGGGGTTACAGGCAATACGGCGGGCGGCACGCCGACACAGTCTCCGGCACAAGCCGTATTTACGGATGTTGACAGCAATCATTGGGCATACGCTGCAATAAGCGGTTTAAACGCGCTTGGCGTAGTGAACGGAAGAGGAGACGGAAGCTTTGGACCGGATGACGCGGTAACGCGCGAGGAATTTGTAAAGATGCTGCTTGCTTCGGTTGGAATAGAACCGGAGGAAACAGAAAACAGATTCAGTGACGTTGACGAAAACGAATGGTATGCTCCGTATGTAAATACCGCGGCTCAAATGGGCATTGTAAGCGGAATTGACGATAACACGTTTGGCGTTGGGAACAGGATCACGCGTCAGGATATGTCAACGCTCATAGCAAGATACCTTAGACAAGCAGGGTTTGAGCTGAACGGTGACGATCCACAAAAATTTACGGACGACGGCGATATTGCGGACTATGCAAAGGACAGCGTGTATGCGTTGGTTAATATCGGACTTGTAAACGGTATGGGTGACGGAAGCTTCAAACCTAAGGCTGACGCGACGAGAGCGCAGAGCGCCGTAATGCTTTACTCATTGCATTCCTATGCGGAATCGGGGAATATACCCGGAAATGATTTGAGCGGGAGTGATAGATATGTGCTCCTTGCGAAAAAATTTATGGGACTTGATATAATCCCGTCTCCGCAGGGAGAAAATGACATTGTTACAAAGGGACAATTCGCGGCATATGTTGCAGGTTTTGCAAATTATCAAGGTACCGATAATGCCGTTGAATGGCTTTACAGCATGGGATATATCGACAACAACAGCGATTTCGCGGAAAGCAGTCCGATAACGCTGGGTGAAGCGGCTGTTATAATGTGCAGAGTTATGGGATACGATTTCCAAGCGGTTCAAGGAGGAGGAAGCGTTGATTCCTATTTGAGTGTCGCAATAAATAATAAGATAATTCCATCGCCCAAAAAGGGGATAAAAGATACTCTTGATTTCATGGACGTGCTGGAGATTTTTGATTCGGCTGCCGAGGCCTATGTGGTAACAAGCAGTCTGAATATTTACAAAGATCAGCATAAGGTTACAAATATTACAGCACTGTACTATTACCATAAAATACTCATATTGGATGATATTGTTAATGCGGTCGGAACAAGAACCGTAGACGGCGGAGCGACTCTCGCCGGAAGTAACGTGCGAGTGGGAACCCGCAGCTTCGAGTCTGATATAAAAGAAGCATATGAATATCTCGGATACCGAGTCAACGCTTTTTACGTCGAGGGTGATGACACTCTGAAATTTATCGAACCGGGCAAAAGAAATTCAATACTGACAATTGAGGAGGCTATGATTGCGGATTTTGACGGAAATGTTCTAACGTATTATAAGGATGCGAATTCAAGCTCCCAAAAGCGGGAAAACATCTCAAAGTCGATTAACCGTATGTACAATTATAATTACGCTGCGGAATATGACAAGGACGAAGTGAACAGCGCGGAAAAAATCATTCTGATAGACAGCAACAATGACGGAAAGTATGATACTATGAATGTTATTAACGAGGCAATCTATTGCATTAACCAGATTACGCCGTATGAAACCACGTTGTATGATTATTATAACCAGCCGTCCATAACGCTCGATGACATGGAATCGGTCATAGTATATAATTCCGATGAAAAAATTACAACAGCCGCAAGCATTAAAATCCATGACGTCCTTTCAATTATAGAGGACAAACAGCGGGAAAACGTTATAATATACATCGGCGGAGAAGAGGTTGACGGCGCGGTTACAGGCGTACGTCAGGATGATGGCCGTATGAAGGTTGAAATTGACGGCGCTGAATTTGAGCTTACGGACGTTCTTGAAGCGCAGAATACAACCGCCGGCTTCTTTACCGTCGGAAGCAGCGTCAGCGTGCTGCTTGACCGTCACGAAAGAATAGCGTATGTTGAATTTGACACTGACTCATCATCCTCGTATAATTTCGCATATCTTGTGCGCGTTTTGCCGGGCGATTTTAGGGATGAATGGTCCTTGAGACTTTATACATCTTCGGGAGAACTGAAGACTATAAAGCTTATAAATAAAGCATTGATAAATAATACGAGAATAAGCGATAAAGATGATGTTGAGCAGATGTTAAAAAATGCGAATACAGACTCAACGTCCGCAAGTCAGTTGATCCGCTACAGGCTTAACGGCGACGGAGAAATACAGTCTGTACAAACGGCTCAGTACATAGATTCGGACGAACTGTATACAACGTCAAACGTATTCACGCGATCTGCCGATTTAAAGGATATTTACTATAACGCAAATTATAAGAATTTCCCGGGATACGCAAGATTATCCGAGGATACAAAGATAATGTTTGTTCCGTCCAGCTCGTCGCTTATGTGGGATGTTTCAAATTATGAAATCAAGCCGTTCAAGGATATGAAGTCCGCGACCTTTGACACGGTGGAGCTTTACAATATGTCAAAGGACATGGTGGCGGGATTTGCCGTTATCCGAAGCGACAGCGGCAGCGGATCGGAGCTTACATACAACACTGTTGTTGCGGCGGTCAAGGATGTTTCGGAGGTAAGCGTTGATCATGATACCCGTTACGAGCTTACGCTGCTTTATAACGGTTCCGAGCAAAAGTTTACAACAGCGGAGGGGCTTGAGCTTGAAAGGCAGTATAAGGGCGCTGACGGCGGACCGGTGACATCGACAATCGACGAAGGTGACCTGATAAGAATCGCAACCAACAGTAAAGGTGAGATTACCGATTACCATAAGGTGTTTGACTTTGATAATCAAGATGATTCGGATGTGGTGATCAGAGGCAATGAATATACGGATAAAAAAACGTATATCGGTTCGTCTAAAACAATGATAAAATTTAACGGTATGGCGGAAAATCCGGACGAGGACGTTGTATCCGGACGTATCTGGCAAGGAAAAAATCCGTATTGGTTCACGGGAGTTCAGTATTCAACCGAGTTTGGTATTGTAAAATCAATATCGGGAACGTCAATGATTATACAGATATATCCGGGAACTAACGGAAGCAACAGCACAAAGAACGAGAGGTATTTCAATCTCACCAACAAGCGCGTATATATTCTTGACAGCGGCCGCAAGGGCGTCAGGCTGGGAAGCCCCGACGACATAGTACCGGCTGATCTCGCCGGAGATGAAAATGCGTCGAGAGTTATAATTTCAAGACATAACGATGTGCCGTCAATAGCGGCTATAGTAATACGATAAGGAGGTAGGAGAATATGAAAAAATTAGGGAAAATAATTGGTTTGCTGCTTTCTTTAAGTATTATATTCGCATCGGCGTCGACGATATTCGCGGCCGATAACTTTGACGATGACGGTAACAGAGATAATGAAACGGGGCTTAGCAATGAGGAACAGGGCGTTATAATTGAAGATACTCATCCCCAACATGAGCTTGACAATCCGGAAGATGCTTATACCGAGGAGATTGAATACGATGAGTATATACATAACAGAGACATTTACAACGAAACAGTCAAGAAGCTTACCGAATTTGGGATGTGGGTCTCGATTGATGAAGGCACGTATCTTGAACCCATAAAGGCGGGAGAGTACTTTTTGTCAATATGCCGTTATATAAACAACGACTATTTCTATAATGAAGACGCAGAACCGGAGGAGATGTGGAAGGCTGCATATGAGGCGCTTAAAAGCTTAGGCTATGTGGATTTTTATATAGACCCGTCCGGTGAAATTACCTATGCCCAAGCGCTTAGAGTTCTTGCAAACAGTTTGGGATATAAGCAGATCGCCGTTCAGTCGGGAGGCAGAGATATTGATTATATACATATCGCTGATGGCAATGAAATAGCTGAAACAATTCCCGCTGACATATCTGCGATTATGACGCGGGCCGACGCCGCATCGCTTATAGAAGATTCAACCGAGGCTAACGCATGTATATCCCCGTATGGATATGGCGAGTTTAAATATGTTAATGCGCTCGAGCATTTCAAGAAAAGCTACAAAATCACCGGAATCGTTGAAAGTGTATCGGATATGTCGCTGACAGGAAATGCGTCGTCAATGAACAGAATAAAAATAGGCTATTATGTTCTGACAACCAATCGCACAGATTTATATGACTATTTCGCATGCAATGTTGAAGCGTATTATCGCGAGGAAAATGATGGCGACCGTACGCTGCTGTATATCACGTATCATAAAAATAACAGTATTGTCACGGTTGAAGGCGAGGACATAGACAGTGTTGATGATAGCAAAATAGCTTATTACCCAAATAATGGATCAAGTCATAAGAGAGCGTTACTGTCTTCGTCCGCCGTAGAAATTCTTAATGGATTTTCGCCAAAAGCGGTGAAGAAAGATGATTTTGAGGACTGCGACTATATCAAGCTTGTCGATAATAATAATGACGGCAGGTACGATGTCGTATTTGTATATAAATATGACATTATGGTTGTAAAACGTATTGTTGAATCGCAAAATATGATTTACGGCGTTTATAATACAGAAGAAAAGGGTTCGCTGAAGATTGATTTTAACAGTGATAATGTTGAAATGACCGACCGTATGGGCAATCCTGTCGAGGCATACTATATAACAAAAGACTCTGTTCTTTCCGTTGCGAAAGACCCCAACAGCAGCAGATACAAAATTATTGTAAGCAATCTCATGTATACAGGTAGGGTCAACAGTATTATTGACGATAAAAAAATCAAGTTTGAGGACAGAAGCTATAAGTATTCTACAAATGTTGATTACTTTAAGGGTTCAAAGGCGAT
This sequence comes from uncultured Clostridia bacterium, assembly GCA_947628155.1. Classification (GTDB taxonomy): domain Bacteria; phylum Bacillota; class Clostridia; order UBA1381; family UBA1381; genus 12844. Next base: position 2,411 of record CANQYQ010000094.1, on the reverse strand, counting down.
TGCGGTCGGCAATACGTACACTGTGTATCTTGATTACAGGGGCAGAATAGCCGCGTATGATATGGTAAAGGGTGACGATTTGCAATATGGTTTTTTGATAATGGCGTTTGTGGATGATGAAACGGGCAATGACGTTGCTTCCGTAAGAATGCTGCCATATTCGGGTGATCCGGGAGTTTTCACTCTCGCCGGAAGAACGCGGATCGACGGGACTTACCTCAGCGCTCCAAGAGAGATGCTCGGAGCGTTGAAAGTCGCGTTCTCATATCAGCGGACCACGCTTTCATCTATAGATTCATCATATGAACCTATGGATCTGCCGGAGGGAAACTATGTATATCCCAGAGTCCCCATTATGTATAAGCAAAATGCAGAAGGAGAAATCACATATATTGATACGCCATATCATAGTGAGAAAGAAAACGCCGGAGCAAATGATGTATTTCACAATAATACGATGACATTCTATCCGGATTTTTCAAAACGAAGCAGCGCTGACAATATAACCCCGGGAGGCATGTATTTGAGAAATACGCTTGCCTTTAACAATGATAACGGAAATAATGTCGCGATAAATTCCAATACGAAGGTGTTTGTGGTACCTGTTTCAAATGACACGAGCGTTATTAACGATTATTCACAGTATACAAAGACAAATCTCGCATACTTTACGGATTGGAATTATTATCCGAAAACGGGAACGCAATATCCCGTTGATAATCGTATTGAAGCGTATAATGTTGACGAGGCGCGAACAGCGGGAATTATAGTTTACTATACGAGTGACGTCGCGCCGGAAATTGATAAGACTGTACCTCTTACCGTTGTGGATCACGTGGATACCGCGATCAATGACGAGGGAGATAATGTGCGCCGTCTTGTGTGCTGGCAGGGTAACGCGCAGACAGAGGTTGATCTTGCGGAGAATGTTTCGTTGGTTCGTTATTATAACGGACCGAACGGGTCGGAAATCAAATCTGAAGTAAAACATGGCGATATAATACGTTACGTGACAAATAACAAGGGCGAGCTTGTGGATTACGTTAAGGTGTTCTCTCTTACGGATGAAGACGACCCTGATTATGTTAAGACCGGAAACGAAGCCGGAGTAAAGGTCGATCCGGCAGCGTTAAATAAGACAATGATTGCGGTATCCGATGGGAAGTATGCCGGTAACGGTCATAATTCCCCGCATATATATACCGCGCTTGGAAATTACAATTACGGCGCGACATACAGAGTAGTATACGGAACGTTGTTGTATAAGAGCGGAACGAATCTTGTTTTGAAAACACGTTTGGACAGCGCGGTAGGGCAGATCGATAAGATTGAAATCGCGGATTTTTCCGGATATAATGTCCTAATGATAGATGAGGCGAAGAAAAAAATATATGTTCCGACAGAGGATGAGCTGATTGCGGAGCAGGGAGCGGGTGAGGATGCGTCAAAGGTTATCCTTCATACCGAAGGCGGAAAGCAACGGCAGCTGATATTTATAAAAAGGGCTAAATAAAGCCCTTTTTACCTGATAGTGGGAGTGTGACGACAATGAATATAGATAAAGCGATAGAATATGCCGAGAGTATTGTAAGGAAAAGTCTCGATTATTTCTATGATTGCTTCCCTACGGAGCAGAGTGAAAATTTGGTTTTTAAGAAATTTCCGAATGTTTCTTGGACAACGGGTTTTTACGAAGGAATATTGTGGCTTATGTACGAGCTTACCGGCGGCGAGGCATTTTATAATTCGGCGAAGCATCACAGTGAGTTGTTCCGGGAACGGCTTGAAAAGGAGATTGAACTCGACCATCACGATATGGGATTTTTGTTCACTCTTTCAAGCGTCGCGGATTATCGTATAACGGGAGATGAACGCGCAAAAGAGGACGGGATAAAGGCGGCGGATTATCTGATGAAGCGGTATCAGTCCAAGGGAAAATTCATTCAGGCGTGGGGCGCGATGGATGATCCGCACAGCTATAGGTTTATAGTTGACTGTATGCTAAATATCCCGCTGCTGTTCTGGGCAAGCGAGGTTACGGGCGATAAAAAATATTACGACGCGGCATATAATCATATGAAAACGTCAATTGCAAATATAATACGCCCGGATGCTTCATCATATCATACGTTTTTTCTTGATCCGGTTACAAACGAGCCTTTACGAGGCGAAACGCATCAGGGATATTCCGATGACAGCAGCTGGGCGCGCGGACAGTCGTGGGCAATATACGGGCTTGCGCTTTGCTATCGCTATACGCGGGAGGAAGAGATACCGCCGCTGTTTGAGCGGGTAACGAGATATTTCATTGATCGTTTGCCCGCGGACTATGTGCCGTATTGGGATTTGATTTTTACCGACGGCAGCGGGGAACCGAGGGACACCTCGGCGGCGGCTATAGCGGTATGCGG
>CANQYQ010000093.1 GCA_947628155.1 uncultured Clostridia bacterium | reverse complement strand
AAACAAGGAGGAACAAAATGATGAAAAAAAGAAAAATTTTGGCTGCGGCTTTGGCTGCGGCTCTGGCGGCGACATCGGCGGTGATCCCCGTGCTCGCGGACGAGCTTGACGAAGCTGCTGCAGCACAGGATGAGGCTGTTGTCGAGACGGCCGAGGAAGCGGCGGAGATCGCCGATGACGGGATTGAGCTGGCGGCTACAGCTACATGGGAGCATGGCGGCGAGGGAACAGCGGCAAACCCGTATAAGATATCTTCGGCGGACGAATTAAAGGAGTTTGCTAATACTGTAAATTCTGATGGCGTAAACAATAAAAGCAAGTACGAAGGCTTGTATTTTGAGTTGACGCAAAACATTGAGTTGAATGGCTACTGTTGCATAGGAAAATATAGTGCAACTAGCAACTGGAATCACCCCGCTGATTTCCACTTTGACGGAGGCGATCACACAATAAGCGGACTACAAATAGATAATACTAGTGGTGATAGGGGTTTATTCGGATATGTAAATGACAAATTCGAATTAAAGAATCTTACGGTTGAAGGAAGCGTAACCGGCGCATACGGCGTAGGCGGTGTTATAGGACGCGCGAACGGCGGTAAAGTAAGTAACGTTACCTTCAAGGGCAGCGTAACGATAAATACCAACAATTATGATAGTAAAACCTATAATTACAATTATGCGGGTGGTATAGTAGGTGTAGCAAGCGGTAATATGACAATAGAAAATTGTCATAATGAGGCAACCGTAACTGCCGCTGATGGAGCTTCTTATGCACGAGGCCTTGGCGGTATTGTCGGATATACATCGTCTTACAGCACCCAAATAAACAACTGCACAAACAGCGGAACGATTACCGGAAAGAAAAGCAGTCTTGATATCGGTGGTATAGCCGGTTACGGCGGCAGCAGCAAAATAGAAGGCTGCAAAAACAGCGGAGATATTGTCAGCGAGGGAGCCATGGTTCGTCTTGGCGGTATTGCCGGTGAGAGCTATAGCTCGATTAGAACAAGCTCCAATACGGGCGATATTAAAGGTAATACAGGCGGTTATGAATATGAAGATCTCGAGGAAGGTTACGAAAGTGGATATGCCATTGCGGGCGGTATTGTCGGTATCGGCAGCGGCGTATACGACAGCTATAATACCGGAGACGTCAGAATGATAAACGGTCCCGGCAGCGTTGGCGGAATTGTCGGCTGGTGGAATAGCGGGACTATACGTAATGTTTATAACACAGGCGACGTATATACCGGATACGGCGTTGAAGACCTCTGCGAAATGGGCAGAGCGGGCGGTATCATCGGTTACTGCAAAGCTGATGACGACGAATATACAGTAAGCGGCGCGGTTAATACCGGCAGCATTTCTACTGCTGAAGGTGATGAGGGCGGAATTGTCGGAAACTATCCCCGCAACTGTGATACAGTTTTTGAAAACACATATTATGAGAAAGACAGCTGCGACATCGGCTTCGGCGGTTCCTACCCTTCGCAACCTGATGTACCGGGTGATGTAGAAGCATTCGACAATCTTAGCGAGCTTGAAGCTACGGACAAACTCGGATATGACGGTAGTCCGTGGGATTTCAACAGCGGTACGCCGCAGCTTACGGGGAATCATCGTGATATCACGGATGCGGAAAGCATCGGCGTATACTTCGTTGAAGCATGGCCTCCGACCGAAACATTCCATAGAAAGTACGATATTGTACTCCGTGCGACGGACGGCGGATATATCGCTAACCTTAACACCGTTGATTTGACATTTGACAACAGCGCAAGTGCCGACGGTGTGGATTACATAATCACCCCGGCGGAGAATATCGAGATCGTTCAAAAGGACGGCAACCCCGACCGCTATGAGTTTAACTATAAGGACGGCGTGAGCAGAGAATCCGGCTATGACCCGATTAAGATTGGTGAGCTTGAGCTTGTCGGCTACGGCGCGGTTGACTTTAAGGTAAACGCTGACGCAACGACAAACGCTGTTCACACAACAACGCAGAATGACAGCATTGTAAGGGATTATCTCCCGGGCGGAGCCGCTGCCGGAGGCGACGGAACGCTTGTTGTAAACAAGGTATTCGGCGAGGGTACAGATGCTCAGGATGACGATTATCAGGGCACGATCGGCGGTGGAGAATCGACGCTTGAACCGGATACGCGGGAAGTGCAGATCAATTTTATGTTCCCGAATGAGGTTAAGACAGACAAGGCTGCTGATTATACAGCAATGAAGGTAGAGGTCAACGGCGGCGTTCATGAGGGCGCGTCCGCTCCCGAGCCGTATTCGGCGACGATTGATCTTGGCAGCGAGAGCTATGCCGAGGGCATAACGGTTGACAAGAACGCGACTTTCAAATATGATTCGACTCCGGGTGCTGCCCCGCAGGTAACTGTAAACCCGAGCGATGGCGCGAACGCGAACGGCTACAAGATCACGCTTGACGTTCCCGTTCCCGAGGAAATGGGTTCACGCTACACGTTCAAATTCAGCGGCAAGGGTTATCGCACATACACCGTTGACGCGGTGATCAAGGGCGGCAGCGACACCGCGCATGTAATTAACGTTTGGAACAACGTAATGGACGGTGATTTGACCGTTACAGCGTCCGACGGCTTTGCCGATGTAACAGCTCCGGTAACGTTCCTTGCGGGTGATATCGACGACAGCAAGCATATCGACCTTTACGATTTGTCGGCGGCCGTAGCGTACTTCGGTAAATCGAACGCACCTACAGGCGATGTAACTACATACGACGATAGCTTCGCGCAGTATGACTTAAACCGTGATGGTAATATCGATTCAAAGGATATCGCGATGGTACTTGTATCGTGGGGTATGTAATTATAAAGCGAATTTTCATGTTCCTTTCATGAGATAAAAAAATCGCCGCGGACTTTTGTCCGCGGTGGTTTTTTATTATTTACGGCGGATTTTCCCGCCGGAATCGTCGATCGTCCGCAGGATATACAGCGCGGTCCCCGTTGGCGTGGACGCTTCCGTTACCCGTATTTTATAGTCGCAGTTGTCGTAAAACGGCTTGCGCGCGTCAAACCGACGGCGAATATCGTCAAGGCTTTGGTTTTGCAGAAGCGGCCGCGTCGCGCTTGCCCGCGTTACACGTCCGGCGATCACGGCAAAATCCGGGTCGAGATTAAACACAATACCGCTGCCGCGCAGAACGTCGATATTCGCGGGGTTTAAAACAACGCCGCCGCCGGTTGATATGACCGCGTTATCCATTGCCGCCGCCTCCGCGATTATTTCGCTCTCGACATGCCTGAAATATTCCTCGCCGTCCGTATCGAAAATGTCGTTTATGCTGCGCCCCTCACGGCTGACGATCATCTCGTCCGTATCGACGAATTTATAGTCCGACAGCTCCGTTATCCGCCGTCCGACAGTTGTTTTGCCCGACGCCATAAATCCTGTAAGCACTATGTTCATCTCCCGAACACCTCTCTCTTTACGATATCCGCCATATCCCGGGGCAGCCTTGTCCCGGTGAACAGCTCGTACGCGATAAGCCCTTGGTATATTAGCATTCCGAGGCCGTTCATCGTTTTCGCGCCGCGTCTTTTCGCTTCTCTCAAAAACAGCGTTTCGTCGGGATTGTAAATCATATCTACCACGGCTGTATTGCCGTTTATAAAATCAAGGTCGTCAAGCTCCGCTATCGCGTCGATCGGCAGAGCGTCCTCCTGCGGCTTCATTCCGGCGGATGTGGTGTTTATTACGATATCGAAATCGAGCGCGGATAATTCCGTTTTTACGTCAAATCCCGTGTCGGCCCTGAGCGCGCCGGCGAGCGCCGCCGCCTTTGATTTCGTGCGGTTTAATACCGTGATTTCCTTTGGGTTTTCCCATATAAGCCTTGTGAGCGTCGGCTTTACCACGCCGCCCGCGCCGAGTACGAGGATCTTCGCGTTTTTTACTGTGATCCCGTTTGCCGTGATCGCGCTGTAAAATCCGTCCGCGTCGGTGTTGTGGCCGCGAAGAATGCCGTTATCGTTCACAATTGTGTTTACCGAGCCGAGCTTTTTTGCCGCGTCGGTAACCTCGTCAAGATACGGCATAACCGCCGTCTTGTGCGGCGCGGTCACGTTCACCCCGCGAATGCCCAGCGCGCGTATTCCCGCTATCGCGTCCTTTACGTTTCCCGGCTTGACCTCCCACGCCGAATATACGTAATCATCGCCGACATACGGCGCGATAAAATTATGCATTTTCGGTGAAAAGCTGTGCTCGACCGGATATCCGATTATTCCCAGTTGTTTTGTTTTCGCACTTATCATTTTTTATCCCCCTATTCAATCGTTTCAAGCACCCACCCGTCCGGCTCGGATATTTTATCGCGCAGTCCGGGTGTAATATATATTTTTTTCCCTTCGGTTATAAATATCGCGTCAAATCCGCCGTTGGTTTTCCAAAATTCCGCGGCCTTATCGCGCCCCATCACAAACAGCGCCGTCGAAAGCGCGTCCGCGCGCGTGGGGTCGGCGCAGATCACCGAAACGGACATAAGTCCGTTTTCAACAGGATATCCTGTTGACGGCCCGAGTATATGGTGATATTTTTTTCCGCCCTGTTCGAAATACCGTTCATACGAGCCGGAGGTCGATATACATTCGTCCGTAATTTCAAGCGTCATGAAATATTCCGTCGGATCTTCCGGGTCCGCGATGCCGATTTTCCACGGAGCTCCGTTTCCCTTATCGCCGATCGCCTCGATCGTGCTTTGCCCAAACGATATCAGCGCGGATTTTATACCGCTGTCACGTAAAATTTCCGCCGCTCTGCCGCACGCGTAGCCTTTGGCGATCCCGCCGAGGTCGATACGCGCGCCGCCCTTAAGCGTTACGCTATTGCCGTTAAGCGTTACGTTTTCATAGCCGACACGCGGCAGTATATCCTGTATTTCCGCATCGGACGGCACGCGGTAGGATTGATTAAAAAATCCCCATGCGTCGGTGAGCGGCGCGGTTGTTATATCAAACGCCCCGTCCGTTTCGCGGCTTATATCAAGCGCCGTTTTGATCACCGCCGCCGTGTCCGCGCTTATCTCTCCCGAACCATTATCGTTTAGATGGCAAACGTCGCTCGTTTCCCTCCCGCGCGACATAAGCGCGTCGAGACGGTATAATTCCTTTTCTACGGCCGAGAACGCGCTGTCCGCGTTTTCGCCTATTATACTTATTTCCGCCGCCGCGTCCATGGCGAATATCGTTTTTCGCTCGGCGTTTTGGCCGCAGGCGGCAAGCGCCGCGCAAAGGACGGCCAGCGCGGGTATAATAAATCGTTTCATTGCATCACTCTCAAATATGTTATTGACAGTATTTTATCATATTGCTCTAAAATATACAAGTACGGCGCCGCTTTTTTTGAAGGATTATTTCCGAAAATTTGTTTGACTTTTTGAAAAATATATGATACAATTATGTAAATATAAACAAAGGAGTGTTCGTTATGCAGAAGATGACGGAGAAGGATTGGCAGATACTCGATTTTATAAGCGAACAGCTGAAATCAAAGGGCTTCCCGCCGTCGGTGCGGGAGATATGCGACGCGGTAGGGTTATCTTCGACCGCGACAATCCACGCGCGGTTAAATAAGCTTGAGAAGCTGGGATATCTCGTGCGCGATAAGGCGAAGAACCGTTCAATGAGACTGGTAAATTACGGCGACGAGCAGGAAAAGCCGGTGATTTACGATAAATATCTTGACGTGCCCGTGTACGGCACGGTTACGGCGGGCATGCCGATAACGGCTGTGCAGGATAATACGGAGACGTTTCCCCTTCCGATATCGTTTGCGAAAAACAAGGACTTGTTTATGCTCAAGGTCCGCGGCGAATCAATGATAAACGCGGCGATTTTGGACGGAGACTATATAATTGTCGAGCAGCAGTCCACCGCGTCAAACGGCGATATAGTCGTCGCGCTTGTAAATTACGATGAGGCGACCGTTAAGACGTTTTATAAGGAAAACGGCCATTTCCGCCTGCAGCCCGAAAACGATACCATGGAGCCGATAATTGTGGACGAGGTATCGATAATCGGTAAAGTAGTCGGGGTTTTTCGTCAATTCTGATTGACATGATATGAAAGATAGTGTAGAATAAATGATATACAACAGAAAGGCTGATTTAATATGAGCAGAAAGTTTTTTACTTCGGAATCCGTCACGGAGGGACATCCCGATAAGATGTGCGACAGGATCTCCGACGCTATATTGGACGAGATTTTAAAAAAGGATCCTATGGCGCGTGTCGCGTGCGAGACCACATGCACGACGGGAATCATATCAATAATGGGAGAAATAACGACAGAATGCTACGTTGATTTTGCCAACGTCGCGCGGCAGGTGGTGCTCGATATCGGCTATGACCGCGCGAAATACGGCTTCGACGGCAACACATGCGCCGTTGTGACGTGTATTGACGAGCAGTCGCCCGATATCGCGCAGGGCGTTAATTCCGGCTACGAAAACCGCGAAGCGGGCGGCGAGGATGAGCAGAACTCGACCGGCGCGGGCGACCAGGGCATGATGTTCGGCTACGCGTGCGACGAAACGCCGGAGCTTATGCCTATGCCTATTTCTTTGGCGCATAAGCTCGCGAAGCGGCTTACCGAGGTCAGAAAAAGCGGTACGCTTGATTATCTGCGCCCGGACGGAAAATCGCAGGTGACGGTCGAATACGATAAGGACACGCCGATAAGGGTCGATACGGTGGTAATATCATCGCAGCATTCGCCGGATGTTGACATATCAAGGCTTCGTGAGGATATAAAGCGCGAGGTTATTATGCCCGTTATCCCCCGGGAGCTGATAGACGATAACACAAGGTATTTTATAAATCCGACCGGACGGTTCGTTGTGGGCGGCCCCGCGGGCGACAGCGGACTTACCGGACGAAAAATCATCGTAGATACCTACGGCGGATACGCGCGGCATGGCGGCGGCGCGTTTTCGGGCAAAGACCCGACAAAGGTTGACAGAAGCGCGGCGTACGCGGCGCGGTATGTCGCGAAAAATATAGTCGCCGCGGGACTCGCAAGGAAGTGTGAGGTGCAGCTTGCCTACGCGATAGGCGTAGCGCGTCCCGTATCGATCAGGGTGGACACATTCGGCACGGGCGTAGAGGATGATGAAAAAATCGAGGCGGCGGTGGAAAAGGTGTTTGATTTAAGACCGTATTCCATTATAAAATCGCTTGATTTACGGAAGCCTATCTACAGCCGTCTCGCGGCATACGGGCATATGGGCCGCGAGGATCTCTGCGTAAGCTGGGAGAAAACAGATAAAATCGACGCGCTCAAGGCCGCGCTCGGGAAATAAAAAAACGGCAAGCGCCGTTTTTTTATTTCTGTAATCGCATATGATTACATTCTTCGAATATACGCGACAGTTTTTTAAAAAGCTCCGGATGCGTATGCTTTAAAATAATCGGCTTCATTGCGCCGTTCACAAAGCAATGCGTAGTATACCCGTCGCAGCAAAGCTTGCCGCCCGATATTATTTCATACTCGAACCTCATTCTCGCGCCGGTAAATTCCGCCGGACGTACAGTGACCGTGAGCCGGTCGCCGAACCGCGTTACGCGGCGGTAGCGCGCGTATGCGTCTACGTTTGGTATAATAACGCCTGACTGCTCCATTTCGACCACGCCGCAGCCGACGCGTTCCATGAAATCCAAACGCGCCTCCTCAAAATATCGGATATAGTTTGAATGATGGACGATACCCATTTTATCCGTTTCGTAATAGTTGACCAACCGTTCATACGGCTTTATTTCCATTTCCTTCACCTTATTTCCTCAGTAACAGTCCTTCCGCGAGATCCTTTTTCGCCTGTTCCTTTATGATATAATGCTGCTTTTTCCCGGTCGCGGTCATAGGCATTTCCGTAACAAACCGGTAATAGCGCGGGCATTTGTATTTGGATAAATCGGGATGGTTCGCGCAGTAGTCCTGCAATTCCTTTATTGTCAACGATCCATCGCCTTTTATAACATACGCCGCGATCATCTCGCCGCGCGTGCGGTCGGGAACGGAGGTCACGATCGATTCCTCGACCTTGGGATGATTGTTTAAAACCTCTTCAATCTGCGCGGGATAGATATTCTCGCCCGATGATACTATCATATCATCCTTGCGCCCGGCGATCGTGACATAGTGATTTTCGTCCCATGTTCCCAAATCGCCCGTGTACATGAACCCTTTATAGAATTTCTGTTCCTCCATTTCAGGATTATTGTAATACGAATACGTCGTTTTCGACGGCGACATAATTATTATCTCGCCTGTAGTTTTCCCGTCGTCGGGAACGAGGTCGTCCGGCTCGGCCTTGCGGTCGTCATAGACGTTTACCACGCGCACATCGTCGTCCGTGCACGCGCGTCCCGCCGCGCCCGACATCTTCGGCAGATCATACGGACGCAAAAACGTGTTCCAAAACGTTTCCGTTGTGCCGTAGCCGTTGAAAATATGCGGCGTTAACATATTTTGAAAGCGTATGCACGCGGATTTTTCGAGCGGCGCGCCCATCGTAATTATGCCCTTTAACGCCGATAAATCATATGGATGATGCTCCTGGCGCGTGGCCAAAATGCCCAGCACCGCCGGAACGCCTATAAGGAACGTGATTTTGTATTTCTCCGCGTATTCAAGGCACTGCTTCGGATTAAACGAGCGCAGTATTATAGCCTGCGCGCCCGCGTAGAGCGTCGGGGTAAGACCTCCCGAATGTATGCCGCCGCGGTGGAACCACGGCGTCATATTCATCGTGATATCGACAGGCGATAAGGGAAAGTGCATCATAACGTCATGCGCGGAAAGCACCTCGTTAATGTTGTTTATCGGAACGCCCTTCGGCAGTGACGTTGTGCCGGAGGTATAAAGCCGCAGCACCTCGTCATATATGTGCGCTTCCTTATCCGGTACCGGATTCGTGTCCGCCGATTCTTTGACGTAATCGTCAAAATATACATGCCCGCCGGGCAGCGGCCCGCGCTTTCCCGCGTAATCGACCGCAAGTATTATCTGAGGCTTATGCTTTGCCAGTTCAAGCGCCTTGTGCGCCATAGACGCTATCTCGGTGTCGTAAACATATACCTTCGGCGTGTTGTGGTCAATAATTTTGGCCGTTTCTCCCGCCGCGAGATTATAGTTCGCGGGCGATGATATCGCGCCGAGCTTCTGCGGCGCGATGTAGCAAAACGCAAATTCCGCCGAGTTCATAAGCTGGTACAGTATAACATCGTTTTTCGTTACACCGTCGGATTGCAGCGCATTTGCTAACTTGTTGCAGTCCGCGTTTAATTCCTCATACGTCCATTTGTTTCCCTTTGCCGGGTCAAACAGCGCGCATTTTTTCCTGAACCGCGAAACGTTGCGCATAAATCCGTTCAGATATGTGAAATTGTGCTCGAACGTCTCCCGAAACATCGTTGTGTCGTAGGTGAATTGATTTTCCATAATATTTCCTCCGGAAATTATTTTTTTATATATTTTAATTGCAAATTTTAGTTTATCGGCGTATCGCGTATGGGAAACACGAACATCGCAGGGGCGGCCGATGGCCGCCCCTGCGAAATTGCGATTCCATACACAAAATCGCATATGGCGGGCGTTAGCCTCCCTTGTCAAAGGGAGGTGGCATTTGCGACTGTAAGGAGCAAATGACGGAGGGATTCAATTT
>CANQYQ010000092.1 GCA_947628155.1 uncultured Clostridia bacterium | reverse complement strand
AAATACGCTTTGTTTCCGCATTTGAACGTTTACGAGAATATTGCGTTCGGCTTAAAAATCAAAAAAATCGGCAAGGAAAAAATTAAATCCGAGGTTTCCAAAATGCTTTCGCTTGTAAATTTGGAGGGCTTTGAGGAACGAAGTGTCGCGCAGCTAAGCGGCGGGCAGCAGCAGCGCGTTGCCATCGCGCGCGCTTTAATAAATCGTCCGAAGGTGCTTTTATTGGACGAGCCTCTCGGCGCGCTCGATTTAAAGCTTCGCAAGGAAATGCAGCGCGAGCTTAAAAAAATGCAGCAGCAGCTTGAAATTACGTTTATCTACGTCACCCACGACCAGGAGGAAGCGCTTACGATGTCAGACACCGTGGTGATTATGAACCGCGGCGATATACAACAGGTCGGCACACCGGAGGATATTTATAACGAGCCGGTAAACGCATTTGTGGCGGATTTTATAGGCGAGAGCAATATAATGGACGGCATTATGATACGCGATTTGGAGGTCGAGTTATTCGGCAAAAAATTTGAATGCGTCGATACGGGTTTCGGCGAAAACAATCCGGTCGATGTGGTGATCCGTCCGGAGGATATACGGCTTGTAAAGCCGGAGGACGCGCAGCTTACCGGCGTTGTCGAATCGGTAATATTTAAGGGCGTACATTTTGAAATGACGGTCGATTCGGGCGATTTTAAATGGCTCATCCATTCGACAAAGGCGGCCGAAAAGGGGTCGCGCGTGGGTATGGTATTCGACCCGTTCGATATACAGATCATGCATAAAACGGAGGGCGGCGTATGAAAAAATTAGCATCCGCCCCATACATCATATGGATGGCGATATTTATAATCGTGCCGCTTATCATGGTCGCGTACTTCGCGTTTACCACCGCGGACGGCGCATATACTATTGATAATATAGTAAAAACCGGCGAATACATACCGATTTTCGTAAAATCCATTGCTCTCGCGGCAATCGCGACGGCGATATGCCTTGTTATAGCGTATCCGCTCGCGTATATCCTCGCGAACATGCGCACGAGTACGCAGAGTACGATGCTTATGATAATAATCCTCCCGATGTGGATCAATCTTTTGCTTAAAACCTACGCATGGCAGACGCTTTTGGGCAATAACGGACTTATTAACAACGTGCTCGGACTCATCGGCCTCGGGCCGTATAAGCTTTTAAATACACAAGGCGCGGTGATACTGGGTATGGTATACGACCTTCTGCCGTTTATGATCCTGCCGCTCTACACAGTCATGGCGAAAATGGACAGGAGCATATTAGAGGCGGCGGAGGATCTGGGTTGCAGTAAATTACAGTCGATTTTAAAGGTTATCGTACCGCTTTCCGTACCGGGGATAGTTTCGGGAATAACTATGGTATTCATTCCGGCGATAAGCACGTTTATAATCTCAAGAATGCTCGGCGGCAGCTCGAATCTGTTAATAGGCGATTTAATAGAAATGCAATTTCTGGGCAATTCGTATAACCCGAATTTGGGCGCCGGGATCTCCCTGGTTCTTATGATTATCGTCCTTGTCGTGATGGCGGTCATAAGCCTTATCGACTCGTCGGATAAAGAGGATGACGACGGGATAGGGGGTGCGCGGATATGAAAAGGACGCTTAAATATTTGTATACCGCGCTTGTGGTACTATTTTTGTACGCGCCGATATTCGTGCTTATCATATTCTCGTTTAACACCACCAAAAGCCATTCGGTGATGTCGGGGTTTACGTTAAAATGGTACGCGGAATTATTCCGCGACCGCACGATAATATCGTCGCTTGTAACGACAATGATCGTGGCGGTCAGCGCGTCGGTAATATCGACGGTGCTCGGCACATTGGCGGCGCTCGGGATAAACAGCATGAAAAAGCTGCCAAGGTCTGCGGCGCTGCAGGTAAACCAGCTTCCGATAGTGAACCCGGAAATAGTCACCGGCGTATCGCTTATGCTGCTGTTCGTGTTTTTCGCGGCGCGCATGAGCTTCAGCCTCGGGTATATGACGCTTATAATCGCGCATATAACCTTTGACGCGCCGTACGTAATATTAAACGTCATGCCGAAATTAAGGCAGATGGACAATAACCTCGTTGACGCGGCGGCGGATCTAGGCTGTAACAGTGTGCAGGCGTTTTTCAAGGTAGTGCTGCCGGAAATAATGCCCGGCGTTATATCGGGATTCCTGATGGCGTTTACGCTGTCGCTCGATGATTTCACCGTCAGCTATTTCGTAAGCGGCTCGTCGGTGCAGACGCTGCCGGTTACAATATACGCCATGACGCGGCGGCAGGTAAGTCCGAAAATCAACGCGCTCTCGACACTGATATTTTTAGTCGTCGTAGCGGTGCTCGTTGTTAAAAATATCGCGGAACGAAAAAATATGAAGCAGGAGGAAATAAGAATATGAAAAGACATTTATCTTTTATCACCGCGGCGGCTGTTTTCTCTGCCGCGCTTACCCTTACAGGATGCGGCGGCACAGCGGACGAAACGATCGTACAAAATCCCGATACGGAATATTATTCGCAGCTTAAGGACGAGGGGATCACGCTTAATTTCGCCAACTGGGGCGATTATATTTCCGACGGCACGGACGGGTACCCCGATGTGCTGAGCGAATTTGAGCGGCTCACGGGCATCACGGTAAACTGTACAACATTCGCGACAAACGAGGATCTGTATGCGAAAATGAAGGCGGGCGCGGCGGATTACGATATTATTATTCCGTCGGATTATATGATTTCGAAAATGATTTCCGAGGATATGCTTGAAAAGCTCGACACGGCGGACATACCCAACATCGGCAATACCGACCCGAAATACTTAAACCGCGAATTTGACCCCGAGAATGAATACAGTGTGCCGTATTTCTGGGGCGTTACGGGAATTGTGTACAACAAGGACCTTGTGAACGAGGAGGATTTCGGCTGGGACATACTCTGGAACGAAAAATACGCCGATCAGATCTTGATGTTTGACAATCCGCGCGACGCGTTCGCGGTGGCGGAAAATATGCTCGGGTATTCGATGAATACGGAAGATCCCGACGAGCTTCAAGCGGCGGCGGACTTGCTCACCAAGCAAAAACCGCTCGTTCAGGCGTATGTTATGGACGAGATCTTCAATAAAATGAGCGCGGGCGAGGCGGCTCTCGCGCCGTATTACGCGGGCGACGCGATCATGCTTATGCGCGATTACGATTTCCTCGGCTTCAAGGTTATAGACAGCGGCGCGAATACATTTTTGGACAGCATGTGCATACCGAAGGGCGCGCCGAACAAAAAGGCGGCGGAGATGTTTATCAACTATCTGCTCGAGCCGGAGGTCGCGTACGCGAACAGCGATTACGTAGGTTATTCCACACCGAACAGGAAGGCGTATGAGATGGTGAGCGACGAGGTCAAAAACAATGGCATTTCATATTTCACCGACGATTACCTTGAGACTCATACCGAGACATTTAAGGCGCTCTCCCCCGACGCGGAAAAGCTTATGTCGGATCTATGGACGAAGATCCGCAGCGGAAGCTGATACCTCGGAGCCTTTTTGAAAAACGCGCGGGGATCCAAATTTGAACCGATCCGTTACGGACGGTATATATAAAACAACCGCGGGACAAATGTCCCGCGGTTGTTTTTCTATCTTCACAGAAGGACGATAGAAAATGAAGATCAAGAAATTTATAATTACCCTTTCGGGATAATTATTTACCCCACGATACGAGAACCATCGCGATATCCTTTGAATCGATCGAACCGTCACGGTTCAAGTCGTATCTGATGTAATTCGCGTCGCTGTATGCGCCCTCTTCTGTCTTATTCTCATCCATTTTGGTCTTGCCGAAATACGCAACCGCCGCGGACAAGTCATACAGGTCGATATGCTTGCTGTCGTCGATATCGCCCGCGAGGAATGTCGTTCCGTCTGTCGCGGACTTTAAGATCGTCGATTCGGGAGCGTCCTCAGTCGTCTTGTATGTTACAACCGATTTCGTCTCGGTATCCATAACATTGTTCCATACATCAACAGCCGCGCTGACCGCGTCCTTCGGGATCACAAAGTCTACGCTGTATGTTCTGTAACCCTCGCCCTTGAACGTAATCGTGTAGCGCGTATCGGTAAGAACACTTGCCGTAGTTGTGTACTTCGCGTAATCTGCACCCGCAGCTTCATATGTAACGTCGGGCGTTTTATCGTTACCAAGCTCGATGTCCCCAATCGGGTGCTTGTCATCAAGCGCGCTGTGCAGCGATACGGTCATATTCGTATAATCCGCCGCCTGCTCATCAACCGTGTTCGGGAACATTACGTTAATTGTAAGCGGAACCGTCTCCGGCTCAAGCTCATCGGTGATTGTGCCGAGATATGTTTCGTCTGCACCCTCTGTGAAAGGCTTATTGTAAGTCAGCGTTCCCTCACCTGCTGCAGCACCATCGGGCAGGAAGTCGCTTACTATGCTGTCCTTATCCTCTGTCGCGTGAACGGCGTTTGTATTAGTGCCCTCAAACGTGTCCTTTACTTTAAAATTAATTGCACCGTAGCCGGCAAATTCAACCGTACCGATTTTAATCGCCATATCAGTGTCCGTTTCGCCTATAACCGCGCTGTCCTTTGTTTTATAGTTGAACTCATAACGGTCAGGGTTGTCGTCCTTGCGTACGATTTCGATATTCTCCGCCCCGCTGATTGTATAATCAACACCGGTGTTTTCAAATGTCAAATCAACGGAGTTGAGCTTGTTAATCCAAGCGTCGCCTTTACCGCGCAGATATATGTCATACTTGCCGCTTCCCTGCTTTACAAAGTAAACGCCTATTTCTTCCGCAATAATCATTGACGCTTTCTTGGCTCCCTTCTCGTTTGGAAATTCGCCCTCAATGTTGCCCTCTTCATCATACTCAGTCAGAGCAGCTTCATTATCGTAATATCCGTCACAGTCAGGGCAGTACCAATACGGCTTGGAATGTGAAGCATCCGCTGGAACCTCGATTAAGTCGCTATGCTTTTCAAATTCAAGGTAATTATTATTACCTATTGTGCTGAGGTCTATCTGTGAACCGCATACAGTATCAGTCACATCTTCCTTGCTCTCTCCCTCATCAACGTGATATGCGCCTGCCGGGGTTCTGTCAAGCGGTCTGAATGCCTGCTTTTCCTCATCGGTAGGATACAATTCCTCGTTATATTCTATGACAACATCGCTGTTATTAACATTAATTGGCGCTTCTGCGAGCGGAGTGGATCCTATACCCTGCCAACCTGTTTCTATCTTAAGATTGCTTTCTTTTATAGTAATAGCTCCGGCTCTATATGCTTCCAATCCGTCAGTAGTGCCGTCTAACCAGCCTCTTTGACTTACAATTGCTTTTCGTTGGCATTTAATATTAACAGTCGAATCACCGTCTATAGTAATCGGGGCAAGATTGGCGCCAATGCCGACAGCACAATTATCAATTGTAATATCTGCGCCGTTTGTGATTTTCAGCCATGAGTTCTCATGATGTTCGCCGTTTCCGACTGAGATTCCGGCAGAGTACCCTATTTTCCACGGTTCCTGCAAATCGTACTCTCTTGTATTTAACTTGACTGTAGCGCCATCAATCGTCAAAAATCCATAAAATACATTGATAGCCGAACCTCCGTTTAATTTTATATCCGCGTTTTTATATATGGTCATACCATAATCCGCGTTGAGTGCCCTGCCGACTGCCGTTTCATCATCACCGACTTGAATTATAACCTTTTTATCCCCAGATGGCGCTTGTTCGCCTATGACCATTTTGTTAGCGGCATCAATGCGCTTATTTGCTTTGATTTTAGACGAGCCTAATATTGTAATATTACCTTTTGTATCATCTGTGTTTGACTTCCGTCTACAATCTATAGCTTCGTTTGTGCTGGTCTCAGGAACACATATACTTGCTCCGTTGATGATAACATTACCGTTTGAAACATATATTCCATATCCGGTACCGTTAAGTGTCAAATCGTACGCTTCTTCTTCCGCAATGGTATTGCCTCCTTGAATCGTTAAATCACCATCGGGCACGCTTATAGCATAAGACGAACCGGCATTAATAGTGTTGTTTCCCAACAGTTTTAGCGTAGTGTTCGCGGGAAGGTTCAGTGTTTCCGTAATATTCTGCGCATCCTTCAACTCTACGTTATACTTCGTGACTCCGTCCTCGCCCGTTTCCGATGTGCAGATAAGATTGTAATCCTCTGCACTTGCACCGTCTGACACGAAAGCCGTTCCGGCCTCATTTACCTTATAGGGCTTGCCCTCTTGTATTGTTTCCTCGTCTTTGCTGCTGTTTCCGATTCGCAAACCGGAAACGTCATCCCCGTCAGCTGCGAATACGGGGATCGCCGCTGACGTTACTACCATGGCGGCTGAAAGGAATGCCGCCAAAGACTTTTTGATTTTCATAATGATCATCCTCCTTAAAAAGTATTGGTGCATATATTGTAACCCCCCCCCCCCCCTACTGTCAAGTTAAATTTCGGATTTTTTATCAAATTCGCGCAATTTTGTCATTTTTGCACAAAAATATATTTCCTGTTTTGTGCAAAAATACATTAAATAATCTTGACCCGAACGGCACGGAGACTTTGCTTGAGCTCGAAACGCCCGTGACGCTGACCGTTACAATATCCGGAAGGAACAAGGGCGTTTGCAATTCCCGGCATAAAAACAGCCGCCGGTTCGGATAAACCGAACCAACGGCTTAAAATTGCGCGGTCTGGCGGCCGACTTTATTCTGTCAGCTTATCAATAGCGTCTTCGTCAACATAAATCGATACTTCTCCGCATTTGGGGCATAGCGCCGCTTTGGTATATACAGCCTTCAGACTCAATCCCTTTTTGCGCAGCACGTTGCCGCCGCCGCCCGTAAAGGAAAATCCCTCCTGCATTTCCTCCCCGCACCTGATACATCTTCTCATATTTGTCCACTCCTTTAAAATATTTTATTGCTCGCTTTCTTTCTATACACGGCTAAGATACGCCGAGTCCTTCGCTCACGGCGCACATAACCATTGCGCTGTATTTATGTTTATTTGCGCGCCGTCCCGTTCATTACAGCTCAAAATACCCAAGTCCTTTAAGATTTACAAGGAACTTTCTCATATACTCAAACGAGGTGGCGGGCCATCTAAAGTCCATGCGATAGAGAGCCTGCATAGTCATTTCATTGCTCTTGCCTACTTCGTATGATTTTCTACCGTACGACATATTTTCATACGCGATCATGCTGGAGAGCACCTTCGCCTTCTCGGGATCGCTTTCGGTGTTCCTTAACGCCGCTTCATACTCGCTGCTTTCGGCGGGCTTTACGGTAAGCCCCTGCCTGCTCATTTCGCTGTATAAATCGTTCATAAGCAGCGCGTGATTGTTATACGGGTGGAATACCGCGCACTCTCTCGGCGACCGCGCAAGAAGAAGTATCGCCTTTGCCACGTAATCTATCGGCGAAAGCTCGAACGGCATATCCATAGCTTCATAGGGATAGCAGCCGATGAGATATGTGGATTTAAGCCGGCCCATAAAGCTGTTGGTCGTGAAATTGATTTGGTACTCGCCGTCGCTCTCGCGCGCGGACAGATTTCCGACGCGCATGATCTTCGCGTTAAGTCCGTTCGCCGCGCTTTCCAGCACCGCGCGTTCTGCCATGAATTTCGCGCCGGTGTATTTGGAGCCTTGCACCTGACCGTAGTATAGCATATTTTCCTTAAGGCTTGAAACCTCTCCCGGGCGGTCGAGGAACGCTCCGCCGATGCTCATTGTGGAAACGTGCACGAGCCGCGTTCCCGTTTCCTCGCAGAACGCGATGATGTTTTGCACACCGTGATAGTTTACGTCCTCAATGTCCGTACCCTTTGAAAAATGCTTAACGTTCGCGGCGCAGTTTATAAATGTGTCGGCTTTTACGCCCTTGAGCTTTCCAAAGTCGTTTTTGTTTGTTATGTCGCCGTCTATTACCGTAATTCTATCGCCGTATTGCTCTGTGATATCCTCCTCAAAGTAATAGAAGAACATAGATTTTAACCGCATATCCGCTGTCATTTTGCCCTTACCGCGCATCAGGCAGCATATATTGCCGTCAAAATTTGCGAGCAGCTCGCGGAGTATATGCGCTCCCAAAAATCCCGTCGCGCCGGTCAGGATCACATCGCCTATCTCCTGCTTTTCGCCGTTTATGAACGCGCCGATAGTGTTCTTTTCCAATAAGCGGTCGATATTTTCGTAATCGTAATCGTCGAACCGCATGATGCCGTCGTCTGTGTCACCTTGACCGCCCGCAAGCTTTGCGAGCGCGCGCGGCGTGGGATTGGCGAACACGTCGCCGTAGGTTATATTGTAATTGAGCTTGCCCGCCGCGATAACAACGCGCGTAACCGTGAGCGACGTGCCGCCAAGGTCGAAGAAGCTGTCGGTCACGGATAACTCGTCAAGGTTCAGAATGTCCGCGAATATCTCACAGAAATCCCTTTCCGCCGCCGTTTCGGGCTTCATCGATCTGCCGTTCTTTGGAGCGTCGGAAATCACGGGATCGCCCAGCGCTTTGATGTCTACCTTGCCGTTGATGGTTGTCGGCAGCTCGTCAAGCCGGTTAAACGACGCGGGGATCATATAATCCGTAAGCGTTTTTCTCATTTCCGATTTCAGATACTCCACGTCGGGATCTCCATCGGCGGTATAGTACGCGCATATTCCGTCCTCGTGACCGACCTTTTTGATAACAACGACAGCCGAGCGTATTCCGTTTATGCTCGTCAGGCACTTTTCAATTTCGCCGAGCTCGATTCTCAGCCCGCGAAGCTTGACCTGATTATCCTTTCTGCCTAAAATTATAACGTCTCCGTTATCGGTCCAGCGCGCGTAGTCGCCCGAGCGGTAGAAGCGCTCGCCCTCGTATTCGATAAACGATTTTTCCGTCTGCTCCGGAAGGTTGTTATATCCCGCGGCAACGCCCAGACCGCCTATTAAAAGCTCGCCGGCAACGCCCGCGGGCAGTTTGTTGTCGTCCGTATCGACAATGTATTCGCGGTAATTTAACAGCGGCCTGCCGATGGATATTTCATCCGCGTTTGTAAGCTCCTTCGCGTTCGACGATACTGTAATTTCCGTCGGACCGTACGTGTTTATAATACGCGCGCTCGTCTTTTCGCGCAGAACGCTTAAAAGCTTATCCGAGTATTGCTCGCCGCCCGATAATATTACCTTGCAGTTTTTCATAGCGTCCGCAAATTCGTCAAGCTCCATATATACGAGAAGTCTTGACGGCGTGGCGTTAAATACGTCAACGTTATTTTCCTTAAAGAAGGCCGCAAGCAAAAGCGGATCAGTCGTCTGTTCGTCGCTCGCGAAGGCGAGAGTAAGACCGTTGCAGAGCGCGACAGCCGTTTCCTTAAGCGACATATCAAACGATACCGTCGTGACCGAGCCGTAGCAGCGGCAGTTTTCCGTTACATAACGTACCTGAATATTATGCTCGTCGTCGGTAACATAGCTTGCGATACCGATATGGCGGAGCATTACGCCCTTAGGCTTGCCGGTAGAGCCGGAGGTGTAGATAAGATATGCCAGATCCTCCGGTGAAATTGCGATATCCGGCTTTTTATCGCTGCCGTCCGCTTCAAGCTCGGCTATATCAACAGTATTTTTGTATGTGTTAAGCAGTTCGCCGAAGGTTATT
>CANQYQ010000091.1 GCA_947628155.1 uncultured Clostridia bacterium | reverse complement strand
CGACGGCAACGTCGCCTCCGAGATGACGCTCGGCGAGGCCATCGTCCGCGGCATTCTCGCCGCACCGAAGTACGTCATGGCGGCGTTCGTGTATCAGAACGAGCTCGACAGACTGAAAAAGAGGATAAATTCTCACCGGAACAAGGCTGTCCGCGATGCCGCGGAGAAATATTACGAGGCTCTTCGCCGCGCGCTCGAAAAGGCCGACGGGCTTGGCATGATTTTCGACAAGCACATGGACAAGCGCACGGGAAAATATCTCGTGTTTACGTCGAATATTGACGCAATGCGCGAATGCATGGACCACGTTTCGGAGTGGTTCGGCAAGGTGGACACGGCCCCGCACATCTATTC
Source organism: uncultured Clostridia bacterium (assembly GCA_947628155.1). Classification (GTDB taxonomy): domain Bacteria; phylum Bacillota; class Clostridia; order UBA1381; family UBA1381; genus 12844. The sequence continues at coordinate 9,573 of CANQYQ010000091.1, read as the reverse complement.
GCTCTATTCGCTCGACCGCGAGACGCTGAAATCGTTCGACGACTTCAAGGCCGACACAGACACATCGCATCTGCGGCTTTTGTTCTGCATCGACGCGCTCAACGAAGGCATCCACGTCGACGACATCGACGGCGTGATCCTGTTCCGCCCGACGGTTTCCCCCATTATATATAAACAGCAGATTGGCCGCGCGCTCGCGGCGGGCAAGACGAACACGCCTGTCATTTTCGACATCGTGAACAATTTCGAGAGCCTTTACAGCATCGGCTCGATAGAAGAAGAGATGCGCGCCGCGATCACATATTACAACTACTTCGGAGACGGCGAAAGAATCGTCGCGGACAGATTCAAGGTCATCGACGAGGTGCGCGACTGCCGCAAGCTCTTCAATGAACTTGAAGAAACGCTGACGAATTCGTGGGATACGATGTACGCCTGCGCAAAGAGATACCGCGCGGAATACGGGCATCTCGATGTGCCGGTACAGTATAAAACGGCGGACGGATACTCGCTCGGGACGTGGCTGCGAACTCAGCGCCAAATCAGAGCGGGCAAAATTGCCGGGGTCCTCGGAGAGGACAGGATTGCGAAGCTGGACGCGCTTGGCATGAGGTGGGAGAGCGTCAACGACGTTTCGTGGGAAAGATATTATGCCGCATGCAGGCAGTATCGCGACGAGTTCGGAGACCTCAATGTTCCCGGCGATTATGTGACTGACAGCGGCGTTAAGCTCGGCAAGTGGATCCTGTCTGTTCGCAGCTATCGCAGATACGGAATAAAATCGAACTATTTCACCCGAGATCGGGAGCGTATGCTTGACGAGCTCGGGATGATATGGGACACGAACGATCATCTGTGGCAGCGCAATTACGAGGCGGCGAGATCATACTACGACAAACACGGCAATCTCGACGTGCCGCACGGTCACATCGAAAACGGCGTAAAGCTATACAACTGGCTCGCGGATCTGCGCAAAAAGCGCAGCGGCAAAGCCGTCCGCGGGACGCTCACGGATGAGCAGATCGCAGAGATGGATGCGCTCGGAATGCGGTGGAGAACACGATGCGACATCGCATGGGACAAGGGCTACGCATACGCGAAAGCGTACTCGGCGGAGCACGGCGCGGCGGACGCGCCGCACGCTTACGTTGCGCCGGACGGCTTCAAGCTCGGCTCGTGGCTCACAAAGTGCCGCGAAAAATACGCGAAAGGTACGCTCGACAAGGAGAAGATTGCAGTGCTCGAGAAGATCAACATGGTCTGGAGCAAATCGCGCAAGAACGATTGGAACGACTGCTTTGAGAGCGTGAGGGAATATTACCGCACGCACGGCAATCTGGCGATACCGACAAACTACACCGCAAACGGCGTGTGGCTCAACAAGTGGCTGAACGAGCAAAAGCAGATAATGCTCGGCAAGCGCGCCGGCAAGCGCCTTACGGACGAGCAGATCGCGAAGCTGCGGTCGATAGGGTTTACGGCTGCCAGAAAAGCACCCGTCAGACGCGCGGACGGTGAGCGGCCGGGCGCGCAGATATGATGCGCCGACGTTGAGATTATAGGGAATAAACGATGCCATGTGTTTTTATTCATATGTGCATCAACATAAGACCTCACAAAGTAGGTGAATTGCTTGGACAATAGAACGAACGGTATAGCAATGATCAATGAACCGATCAATGCCGATTTTGAAGAATCGGATCGATCGATCGGGCAGAGCCGTGCATATGCAAAAATAAATAATGCGGATGAAAATGATCCTGCGGAAGCTTATCTGCTGAGTGCAAAGCAAAGGCGTTATTTGGTTTTTAAACGGGTATGTGATATTGTTATTTCTTTTGCTGCACTTATTGTATTAATACTTCCTCTTGCAATTATCAGTTTAATTCAAAAAATATTGGCTCCCAAAGAACCTGTTTTTTTTGTACAGACAAGGATCGGGAAAAACGGAGTCCCATTTAAACTTATAAAATTCAGAAGTATGAAAAGTACTGCACCTCATAGCTGCCCTACGAAAGCTTTTGAGGACGGCGAGCAGTATATAACGGGATTTGGCAGATTCCTCAGAATTACAAGTATTGACGAGTTGCCGCAGTTTCTTCAGGTTTTTCTCGGAAAGATGTCTCTTATAGGCCCGAGACCGTTGATACCCGAGGAAAGCATAGTACATGAAATGAGAAAACGGGTCGGAGTATACCAGATCCGTCCGGGTCTGACCGGCTGGGCGCAGGTCAACGGGAGAGATTTCGTTGAGGACAAAGAAAAGGTTGCCTTTGATTTGCAATATATCGAAAAGCTGAGCTTGAAAATTGACGTCAAAATTTTTTGGATGACGGTTAAAAAGGTTCTGACAAAGGCAGACATAAATGAAGGAGCCATGCCCGGAAAAAGCAAAAGAAGAAAATGAAAAAAATAGCAATGGTATCTTTGGGATATTTCTGGGCCCCAGTAGAAGCCGGCCCCACGAGATTTTTCCAAATTGCAAATACATTTTTTGATTCAGGATTTGATGTTGAAGTAATAACAACAGATTTTCAGCATTTTGATAAATCTCCGCGTGATACGCAAAAGATATTATCTCAAAACTACCCTTTTAAAATAACTTTTATCCACACTCCGAAATACAAGAAAAATATAGATATCCGCCGTGTTTTAAGCAATATCTCTGTTGCAAAAAATGTGAAAAAATATTTAGAAAATCACATCAATGAGTATTCGGCGGTATACTGCTCGATCCCTGCCAATAACATTGCAGCGTCAGTTGCACAAATTTGCCGCAATTATGATGTCCCCTGCGTTTTAGACATAGAGGATCTCTGGCCTGAAGCGATGGAAATGGTCGTCAAAAATAAGATTCTGCGCAAGCTATTGTTCAGACCGTTTTATAACGACGCGGAAAAGGCATATAGGTGTGCAAGCGGGATAATCGGCACATCGGAGGACTATACCGAGCGAGCATTTAAGTATCAGAAGAGAGACATTCCGAAAGACACTGTATATGTAGGCTGCAATCTTGAGGAGTTTGACAACGGAGTTGAAAAATATAGCGAAACGATAAAAAAGGGTGAAGACGAATTCTGGGTTACATACGCCGGTTCGATCAGCACGAGCTATGATATAAAAACGCTTATTTTGGCTGCGGACAAGCTGTATAAAGACGGCTGCACGGATGTAAAAATTCAGCTTCTCGGCACAGGATCCACAAAAGATGAGCTTGAGGCAATGGTAAATGCCGAGAAGATAAAGAACGTCTTCTTTTGGGGATTCACACCGTATCCAAATATGGCGGCGGTGCTCGCAAAATCCGATATCGTAATAAATTCGTTTGTTAAGGGTGCGTCTCAAAGTATCGTAAACAAGGTGGGAGATTATCTCGCAAGCGGAAAAGCAATGATAAATACGCTTGAAAACCCGATATTCTGCCGTCTGGTCGATAAAAACGGGATCGGTATCAACATAGAGCCCGAGAGCGTTTCCACATTATCAGATGCGATTCGATATCTAAAATCGGATGAAAAAACCTGCAAACAAATGGGGGAGAACGCAAGGACACTTGCGGAGGCTGAATTCGACAGAAGGACAAGCTACCGAAGGATTGTTGAAATGGTGGATAGAGTCTGCAAAAAGGATGCGGCGGAAAAAGAAAATGTATGACTATCTGATAGTCGGCTCCGGGCTTTACGGCGCGGTGTTTGCACATGAAGCTGTAACACGAGGAAAATCTGTTCTCGTAGTTGAAAAACGCCCTCATATAGGCGGAAATATCTACACAGAAAATGTCGGCGGCATCAACGTCCACAAGTACGGGGCGCACATATTTCACACAAACAACAAGGATGTTTGGGATTATGTGAATCAGTTTGCCGAGTTCAACCGCTACACCAACAGTCCGATCGCAATATACAAAGATGAGATCTACAATATGCCGTTCAACATGAACACCTTCAGTAAGATGTGGGGGATAAAAACTCCCGCGGAGGCTGAGGCGATCATAGAAAAGCAGCGGTTGGAAATCACCGGCGAGCCGAAAAATCTCGAAGAACAGGCGATAAAGCTCGTCGGTCGTGACATATATGAAAAATTAGTCAAGGGTTATACCGAAAAGCAATGGGGCAGACCTTGTACCGAGCTTCCGGCATTTATAATCAAGCGTCTGCCTGTCAGATTTGTATACGACAACAACTATTTCAACGATAAATATCAGGGAATCCCGATCGGCGGCTACACGCAGATAATAGAGAAAATGCTTGACGGTGCGGAGGTTCGTCTGAATACCGACTTCCTGTCGGATAAAAAGGCTCTTTCGGCACTCGCAGAGAAAGTCGTCTATACGGGCGCGGTCGACGCGTATTTCGACTACTGCTGCGGCGAGCTTGAATTCAGAAGCTTGCGGTTCGAGACAGAGGATCTGCCGGTCGAAAATTATCAAGGCAACGCAGTCGTCAACTATACAGAGTTTGCGGTGCCGTATACGAGGATCATCGAACACAAGCACTTTGAGCTTGGCTGTCAGGGAGGCGTGCGAACGCCGCATACGATAATTACAAGAGAATATCCAAAAATTTGGCAGCATGGAGACGAGCCGTATTATCCTATCAATGATGAAAAAAACGAATCGCTGTATGCCGTATACAAGTCGCTTGCGGATAAAGAAAGCGGTGTGATATTCGGCGGTCGCCTCGGCGAATACAAGTACTATGATATGGATAAGGTGATCGAGGCTGCGTTGAAGACTTCGGCAGAGGAATTTTCATACAAGTAGTATGTAAAAATCTTAGGCTATATCCAAGCTTCAAATGAAATGGAGAATCGTTTTAAATTAATATGACTGAGAAAGTAAGAATTGCTGCATCCAATCCCGAAAAGTTAGCGGGGGGGGGTACATCTTGTAGAATAAAATATATTGATTCACTTAAAGGGTTCGCAATAATATGCGTTGTGTTGGGACATATTGCGCTCGGCTACACAGGCGCTGCATCATATCCCGGGAATCTCAGCTTTTGGCATACGATAGAAAATATAATTTACAGTTTTCATATGCCGCTTTTTTTTGCTATAAGCGGTTTTGTATATTATAAGGCATATTTCAAATCAGATGGAAAAACAAAATATCGCAAGCTTTTTATTCAGGTATTAAATCTTGTTGCAATATACATTGTTTTCGTCATAGGCTTCACATTGATCAAAATACCGTTTAATTCGTTTGCCAATGAGAAGTCGGGACTTGACGATATTTTGTGGATGTGGCTCAACCCGGTCGGCGTTTATTGGTATTTATATGTTTTGGTTGAACTTTATCTGCTCTTTGCTGTCCCGAAAGCGTCAAAGATGCCCGCTTGGTTAACGCTTCTTGTATGCTTGGCATTTGCAATAGCCGGCTGCTATATTTCTGCTCCGTTTGCCTTATCAAATCTTATGTATTATGCTTTTTTCTTTGCTGCGGGATTTGTTTCTGCCCGTGGCGTGCGGATTTTATCGTGTTTGCCTGCTGCCTTGTCAGGTCTATTTACGGCGGCAATACTAAGCATTGTTTTTTGGGATGCCAATGAACTGTTAAAAGACATAAAGTACGTCAATATAGCTGTCTCAGCCGGCCTCGTTCTTGCGCTCTGGTATCTATTTGAGCATTTAGATGTGCTTGGAAGCAACCGCCTTTTGCAGTATCTCGGCAAACATTCATTAGAAATATATGTAACGCACAGCATTGTCGTAACGGCAGGAAGAACGATTTTGGGGAAAATAGGACTTGACGGGCAGTATCTGTGCCTGATCATAAATTTGTTATTAGGCATAGGAGCGCCGCTCATTTTTTCCGCCGTCATTAGAAAGCTAAAGCTGTTTGATATTCTTTTCCGACCGGCAACGCTGATAAGCAGACGAATAGAGGAAAAAACGGACAATAAGCAAAAGCACGACTGCTGATCGAAGATAACGCTCTTGAGATTAATTCGGATTTAGGCGCAATCAAAAATTAAAGGTGTGCGGCTGATTTTATATAATAAGCGATTTTTAAATTATAAACGGAAGGGTTGTTTTTAAAAGATATAGAAGACATATGATTTATAATATTAATTTTCTGCTTATTGGACTCGAAGCGTTTCTGTTCAAACGCATAAGGTTTGCATCTTCGAAAAAAAGCGCCTCTGAGCCTCGGAGCGGCGAGACGATATATACATGGAGAGAAAAAAACAGAAGCGAAAAACTCTTTTTGATTATTTCATTTTTAGAGCTTGTCCTCCCGCTTTGCTTCAGAAATATCTCTGTTGGTGCTGATACCCATTCTTACGCTTGGATATTTGACCTAAGTGCGAAGGGAAAGTGGACGAATGTTGTTGAGCCGGGGTTCAACGTCACGACGAGATTACTGACGCGGATCAGCAGTGACCATACTTTTCTTTTTTCTGCCTATGCTGTGATCACACTTTTCCTTTTTTACAGATTTATTGTCAATCATTCCGATGATGTGTATATGTCTGTTATTATATTTGCAAGTGTAATGCTTTATTTTCAGATGTTCAATATTATGCGTCAGTCGCTTGCAATTGCAATCGCGCTTCAAAGCCTGTCTTCGGCTATCAATAAAAAATGGCCAAGGTTTTTATTGATAGTTGCGGTCGCCGCCTCAATTCATTCTTCTGCGGCAGCGTTTGTAATTGCTTTTTTGCTTGTCAAACTGCGCGTAAAGGCGGATATGAAATATTTTTCATTAATTGCTGTTCTGAGTTTTGCGGGACTGGCGGCGGAAAAGCTGTTTTTGAGATATATTGTTGCGGTTTTTGCAAGGCAGTATCTGTGGTATTTTGAGTCAGAATCATACAGTGAGGCCGGAGGCTGGCTGAATCCTATCTTTTATTTAGGGATTATGTTTATCATCTGCTTGCTGTCAAGAAAAAATGCGGATCGGACAGACTCGTTGTTTTTGAATATGTTAGGCACCGGGACGATTTTGTATATCATGTCGACCGGTATGACCATTATTTCGAGGCTTCCTTATTTTTTTACGCCATCGCTCATGATAACTGTGCCGTCTGTAATAGGGAGTATTCAAAATAAAAGAACGGCTCAAATGGCAAGAATCGGGTTCTACGTTATATTTACCATATATGAATTTCTGCTGGTTTCAAGAAATGCGCATGGAATAATGCCATATAAAACAATATGGGATTGATAGAACAGGAAGAAGAAGCGTGGGCGATCTAATTAGTGTTATAATTCCGGTATATAAAGTCGAAGCGTTTTTGGAAAGATGTCTCACATCGGTAATAAAACAGACGTATAGGAACCTCGAGATAATCCTTGTCGATGACGGTTCGCCTGACAACTGTCCTCAGATGTGTGAGGAGTGGGCAGCTCGTGACAGCCGTATTCGTGTGATACATAAAGAGAATGGTGGCCTAAGCTCTGCAAGAAACGCAGGTATGGATATTGCCTCCGGAGATTATATTGGTTTTGTCGATAGCGATGACTGGATAGAGCCGGAAATGTACGAGAGGCTTTACACGCTTCTGTCGGGCAGCGGCGCCGATATGTCGCTATGCGATATTCAGCTCGACAAATATGAGAGGCCCATACGGCAACCGAAACATATAAAAGCTGAGATATGGGGCAGGAAGGAATGCCTCGACTGCTTTTTCCGAATCAACGGAGAAAAGAGCAATACGGGCGTATATCGTTATCTTCTTGACAAAAGAGCATTTGGGAATTACCGCTTTGTTGAGGGCATGGTAAACGAAGACGTTCATGCGGCATATTTTTTTTCGTCAAGATGCAGAAAAGCCGCTGTGACAAACGAGGTGTTCTATCATTATTTTCAGAACCCAAAAGGTATTACGCTGAACACGTTCAGCGACAATAAGCTCGATTTTATTAAGATGTGGGAATATGTCGCTGAAATGGTCGAAAAAGAAATGCCTGAATACAGTGAAGCCTGTGCCATGAATGTCAAGAGGGCATATTTCACGCTTTTGTCGAGAATGCAGATAGATGGATATGATAAAAAAAACGAACACTATGTATCGGTTCATAAGGACTTGAAGAAAAAGGTGCGCGATTTTTATCCCGAGCTTATGAGATGGAAAATGCCAATAAGCCGCAAACTGTTGCTGACACTGCTTGTGATATAGCGGTACTTTTTACTCAAACGATTATCACTCAGCATGGATATGACGGTAAAGTCGATTCGGCAAGGGATTCAGCTTGACACATAGTTGCCAGAACCTGAGAGTCATGGCGAAAAAATACTGCATTATCTTTTGCAGCGGAGGCAAGGCGTGAAGCTTGGAAATACAATTTACGAAAAAAATGAGACGCCTGAGGCATTGAGCGTAGGCATACTATCCATGCATAGAGTACCCAATCACGGTTCGTTCTGGCAGGCGTATCTCTTGAAGAAAATGCTCGAAGACAAGGGCTGCAAAGCCGAATTTATAGATATAATTCCGGGCAGAAGACTGTATGATTATCCCCACAGAAAATTTGAAATATCAAAATTAAAGTATTATCTGTGCTTTCGCTCGGCGAAATATAAGATGTTCAATAATTTTGTGGAAAGTGAGCTTAATTGTCCATCTTATCCCAATTATTCAACCCGATATGACAGGATAATAATTGGCAGCGACGAAGTTTTTAATTTTTCTCAGAAGACCTCGTGGGCGTTTTCTCCTCAGCTGCATGGACAAATTGATAACGATCATGTGAGTTCATACGCTGCGTCATTTGGGGCTTCAAGCTATGATGATGTTGAAAAATACGGTATCCGCGATGAGCTTGTTTCGGCTATGAGCCATCTCGAACATATTTCAGTACGCGATGAGAATTCATTCTATATCACAAAAAAGCTTTTGCCCGGCGCAGAAATATACAGGCATCTTGATCCGGTTCTTGTGGGCGATCTTCCGATTCCGAGCAGAGCGGAGGTTGCATGTAAGTATATAGTCATCTATGCCTATAACTTCAGATTCAATGATAAGGAATATATAAGGGAAATCAAGTCCTTTGCAAAGAAAAACGGATACAGGATATATTCGGTAGGCTTCTATCAGAATTGGGTAGATAAAAACATTAACGCCGATCCGCATGAACTGCTGCGGTATTTCGTAAACGCGGATTATATAATCACGGATACCTTCCACGGGACTATTTTTTCCGTCAGGTGCCATAAAAAGTTCGTCACCGTAATTCGTGACGGCGCCCTCGGAAATCGCCAGAAACTGTCTTCGCTGCTGAAGGGGCTTGCCCTCGAGGACAGAATTCTTACCGATCACGAAAAGCTTGCGGCACAGCTTGCTTCGGATATTGATTATGATGCCGTTGAAAAAATACTGGAAGCAGAGCGCGCCAGAACAGAAGAGTATCTGGATATGTGCTTGAGAGGCGAAACGACAGGACTGTAATTATAGGGGAGAAACGGATGTATACCGAACTCAGATCGTATCAAATAATCATCTCGCTGCTGAAAAAGTACGGGATAAGCCGCTGCGTTTTGTCTGCAGGAAGTCGGAATGTGCCGTTCGTCCATTCTGTCGAAACGGACAGCTATTTCAACTGCTATTCTGTTGTCGACGAGAGAAGCGC
>CANQYQ010000090.1 GCA_947628155.1 uncultured Clostridia bacterium | reverse complement strand
GCCGGATATACGGAAACCATCGCCACATATGATGGACATTCCGCTGTTATCAAGGAGGACGGAACGCTCTGGGCGTTCGGAAATAACTCGTGCGGACAGGTCGGGAATGGAGAGGTCGTAGGCAAAATCGCTGAGCCGGTACAGGTCAAGGGGCTTGAGAATGTCATTTATGTTGCGGTGGGAGAAACGCATACCGCCGCTATTACGGAGGACGGCAAGCTGTGGCTCTGGGGGTCGAATTGGTACGGCGAGATAGGCAACGGCCAAACGGGTAACGGATCGATATTAAATGTTACGACTCCGTTTAATGCACTCGACGATGTTGTCGCCGTGGATTTGGGAAGATCTATCACTATGGCCATCACATCGGACGGCAAGCTGTGGGTTTGGGGCAAAAACACATACGGACAGCTCGGAACGGGAGACACGATATCGCTTGCCGAACCAAAGCTGCTTATGGAAAATGTCGCCGACGTATCGACTGCGGAGGATGTTACGGCCGTTGTAAAAACCGACGGAACGCTCTGGACATGGGGCAACAACAGGTTCGGACAAAACGGCGACGGCACGACCGATAAAAGAATGACGCCGCAGCAGATTACGGATGGCGTTGCGGACGCGTATACATTTGCGGATAACACGGCGATCATAAAAACCGACGGAAGCTTATGGATGTGCGGAACACATTTCAACGGCGCTCTCGGACATGATGCGGAAATTGCACATCCGTCGGGAGAGAAACTGGATATGTACGGTAACCAGATGGAATTCGAGGAGATTATGGAGGAAGGTGTAAAAAGCGTTTCTATCGGGTACAGGAGCGTGTTCGCGGTAAAGGACGACGGAAGCCTTTGGAGCTGGGGTCAGGATCTGCACGGTCAGCTTTTTGATAAACAGGGAACATCGACCGTGATACCGCCGAAGAAGGTCATGGACAACGTTGCGGCTGTGACCGCGGGCGACGGCTATACTCTGGCGCTGCAAACCGACGGTACCGTTGTCGGCTGCGGAACTAATTTTTACAGACAGCTCGGCGATCCTGATGTTGGTGATAAAGCCAAAGATGTATTTGCTTATCCGTTCAAGGGCGGTAAGGCTAAGCTCCCGGAAAAGGCAGCGCCGACACCGACGCCAACGTTAGAGCCGACACCGACACCCACGGCAACACCGACACCGACACCCACGGCAACGCCGACATTAGCGCCCACGGCGACACCGACGTTAGCGCCTACGGCAACGCCGACACCTACGCCAACGGCAGAGCCGACAGCAACACCGACAATAGCACCCACGGCAACACCGACAATAGCACCAACGGCAACGCCGACGTTAGAACCGACGGCAACACCAACGGCAACACCAACGTTAGCGCCGACGGCAACACCGACACCTACGCCGACAGCAACGCCTACAGCAGAACCAACGGCAACACCGACGTTAGAACCTACTGCAACGCCTACGTTAGCGCCGACGGCAACACCGTCATTAGAGCCTACGTTAGCGCCCACGGCGACACCTACGTTAGAACCTACTGCAACGCCTACGTTAGCGCCGACATTAGCACCCACGGCAGCGCCGGAGCGGCATGATAGGATAGAATTTACGCGAAACCAAAATACGGTCACAGCACGGTTGGTGTTCGAAAAGACAACGCCTCCCGCGCCGGAGGATATAATGTTTTGCGTGGCGTATAAGGAGAACGGCATGTTAAAGAAGGCGGAAATCCTAAAGCTTAACGATATGACCGCGGAATTTACGATCCCGAAGGATTTGGAAGCGTGCGACATAGAAACGTATGTGTGGGATCAAGACATGAGACCGCTGATGGAAAAACATCGTGGAATATAGATGTATTTGCAAATATTAAAAGAACCGGGGGATCCACCCCGGTTCTTTTTGGTAATATCGGTATTTGATAATATTTGATAGTCCTTGACAGCCAAGACGGAATCAATATGACATGATCGGCGCGCTGCCGTCGTCCTCGCCCTTGGTAATGGCGAGGATTTTAACATCATACCCGCCGTTCGGCGCATCCACGCGGCATACATCGCCGACCCGCCGTCCAAGAATCGCTTTCCCAAACGGCGTATCTTTGCCGAACAAACCCTTCAGCGCGTCGGTGCGTATGGTCGTAACGATTTTTAGCGTCATCGTTTTTCCGCCCGGCAGTTCGCATTCAACCGAGTCATACAGTCCTACCGTATCCGAGTCGGATTTGTCCGCTACAATTTTCGCTGTTTTAACGACGCGCTCGAGATAGCGTATGCGGCTCTCGTTCCGGTTTTTCATGCGCTTTGCTTCCTTGTACTCAAAGTTCTCGCTCAGATCCCCGAACGCGCGCGTGCGCTTGACCTCTTCCAGAAGCTCGTGCCGCTTCACCGCCTTGCGGTATTCGATTTCTTTGTTGATTTTATCAATATCCTGCTGCGTTAATTCGTCGTACATTTTGCCCTCGCATTAATCGTCAAGCATTACCGCGCCCTGCATGCCTGACGCGACATGCTGTGAATAGCGCTTTAAGTATCCCGTCTTGACCTTCGGCTCGTTCGGCGTCCAGCCTTCGCGGCGCTTCGCCATTTCCTCGTCGGAGATTTTGACGTTCAATATGCAGTTATCAATGTCAATTTCAATTATGTCGCCGTCCTTTATAAACGCTATCGGGCCGCCGTCCATCGCTTCGGGTGAAACGTGGCCGATTGCCGCGCCGCGCGTTGCGCCGGAGAAACGCCCGTCGGTGATAAGCGCTACGTCCTTGTCAAGCCCCATGCCGCATATCGCGGATGTGGGGGAGAGCATTTCGCGCATACCGGGGCCGCCCTTGGGGCCTTCGTAGCGGATAACAACGACGTCGCCCTTTACAATCTTCCCGGCGTAAATTGCCGCGATAGCGTCCTCTTCGCTCTCAAATACCTTCGCCGGGCCTTCGTGCTTTAGCATTTCCGGTGCGACCGCGCTGCGTTTTACAACCGAGCCGTCCGTCGCGAGATTGCCCTTTAATACGGCGATGCCGCCGGTTTGTGAATACGGATTGTCTATCGGGCGAATTACCTCGTAATCCGTAACCGGATGCCCTTCTATATTTTCGCCCTGCGTCCTGCCGGTAACGGTAATTGTATCAAGCTTTAATAAATCATGCTTTGCAAGCTCGTTCATTACCGCCGTCACGCCGCCCGCCGCGTACAGATCCTGTACATGGTGCTCGCCCGCCGGAGCGAGATGGCACAAATTAGGCGTAACCTTACTGATATCGTTCGCGTAATCAAGCGATATCGGAGCTTTCGCCTCGTACGCTATCGCGGGAAGATGAAGCATGGAATTTGTCGAGCAGCCCAGCGCCATATCTACGCGCAGCGCGTTATAAATGGAGTCGGGCGTTATAATATCACGCGGACGTATATTCTTTTCCAGAAGCTCCATAATTTTCATTCCGGCATGCTTGGCGAGACGGATCCTCTCCGAATAAACGGCCGGAATGGTGCCGTTTCCGGGGAGAGCCATACCCAGAACCTCACAAAGACAGTTCATGGAATTTGCCGTGAACATACCCGAGCACGAACCGCACGACGGGCACGCCGCGTTTTCAAGCTCCAAAAGCCCGTTTTCATCGATTTGCCCCGCCTTGAACGCGCCCACCGCTTCGAACGCGGTATTAAGGTCGCGGTATTTGCCTTTGAAATCCATTGACAGCATCGGGCCGCCCGATACTACGATCGCGGGAATATTAAGTCTTGCCGCCGCGATCAACATTCCCGGTACGATCTTATCGCAGTTGGGGATAAGTACAAGCGCGTCAAAGCCGTGCGCGAGCGCCATTGACTCAATTGAGTCCGCGATCAGTTCACGCGACGCCAATGAATATTTCATGCCGATATGCCCCATCGCGATACCGTCGCACACGCCTATCGCGGGGAACTCGATCGGCGTTCCGCCTGCCATTCTCACACCCGCCTTTACCGCCTCGGCAATTTTGTCGAGGTGGATATGCCCGGGGATTATCTCGTTTTTCGCCGAGACAACACCTATAAGCGGGCGCGCGATCTCCTCGTCCGTGAACCCGGACGCTTTAAAAAGCGAACGGTGCGGAGTTTTTTCCAGACCCTTTTTAACAATGTCACTGTACATTTCTTTTTACCTCCTATGCTTTCATAAATAGTTGTAGCAGTATATTATAATTATAAAAATATTTAACAATGTAATTTTCCGTCATCATGCGGTAAATATCGGAATTATCCGCCGCCGCGAACCCGATAGCCGCGCAGATGATATATATAATCAGGATCGCGCTTAAAAAGCCCCACAGCGCGCCGAGGGTACGATTTGCCGTGTGGATCACCGGCAGTTTAGAAAACGCGTCCAGTATGCGGTACGTGATAAACATAGCGATTTTCACGAGTATAAATAAAATCACCGCCGCCGCGAATCCGATTATCGTCATTGTAATTGAACGGGCAATATTATCCGCGGCACGGGTTATTGCCGTTTGCGTACCCGCTGTTACCGCTTCGGTATCGTAATCATTAAGCACCTGCGACACAACGCCGCGCGGCAGGCGGAGGACGTCGGCGATCTCTTTTTTCTCGTCCCGCGTCGCTTCGCCCGAATACAGGCTGTCCGTGAATACGGGGGTCACCTTTTCGCTTATCGACGCGTACAGCTCCTCAGCGGCGTCCGTCTGCGCGAGCATACTCGTAAACGGGGTTTTAAGCGTGATAATGAATATAATCATGATCAACCACGCGCCCATTTTCCAAACGGTTTTTACAAGGCCGCGCCGCGCGCCGATAATAACCGATACGATAATGCCCGTTATAAGCGCGGCGTCAAGTATCGCCGCCGCTGAAATGTTTTCCATTGTTTATATCACCCTTTCATGACGCGGCATGTGCGGACAAGCGGAACATATGCTTTTGACATACCTCGGCTGCCGGAGAATTACTTTTTTATCAGCTCCAGGCTGTTGGAATAAACGATAAAAAAGGTGTTTCTATCGACCATTATCAAATCGCGTATATCCATGCTTGCGGTATATCGTTCAAATATTTTGCCGTCCGCTTTGCCTGAGATAATTTCGCGGTCGTTATTATACATTATACTGTTCTTATCCACACACAGATAATCCGCCTCTTCGGGAACGGTTAGCAAGCTTTTTTCGCGACCCTTGAGGTTATAGACCGCGAGAGTCGGAATATTTGAAGCGTTAAGCATAAGCAGCTTATTCCCGTCCGTATCGTAGGCGTAATGGCTCAGATCCGCGTTTTCAAAGCGCCGGTCGTATGCCGTCTCGCCGTCCGGTTTTATGCCGATCATGCCGTTGTCGCCGAATACGTTAACGGTATTGCCGAAATACTCCGTATCGAAAAGTATTATATCGTCAAATTCGGCCGAAGCGATCGGTTCGTCTTTTGTGATATCGAAGATTTCAACCGTGGAGCGCACCGTATCTTCTGTGTCCAGCAGCGCGGCGGCGATATTGCGCGACGTTGGACTTATCGAAGCGTCGATTATGCTTCCGCTGCCCGAGGCATGAGCGAAAATAAGGTTTCCGCTTTTGTTGTACGCGGCGATCGCGCCCTTGTATAGATCCTTGTTTGTTACCAGCACACAGTCTCCGCTTTCGGACAAGTCCGCGGCAAGGATCGTATCCTCGCAGTCCGTGTCATAAATCAGCTTGCCGCCTTCATACAGGCACAGCTTAGTGCCGCCCTCCTGGGCTATTAATATATAATTTCCCGCCGTGTCAAGTATCGGGTCGATAACGCTCGTCGTGCATTCCCATTCCGTCTCGCCTTTATCGTTTATATAGCACAGATAGTTTGTTGACGCGCAGATAACGCCGTCCTTCCATACGCCGTAATCCGATTCGGAGGCAAGCTCGTACGGAATGATTACGGAGCTTTTGATCTCCATGTTGACAAATTCCGAACGCTGCTCGTCGTTTTGCGCGTCTGTATATACCGATTCTTCTATAATGCCTTCGGACGAGGTATTATCGGCCGCCGAATCAGCCTGGTTACCCTCCGATTCGGATCCGGGATCCGGATCCGCCGCCGTTTCGTCCGCGGACGTATTTGTTTGGGTTATTGCCGGCTTTTCGGGGATATTAAAAAGCTTATGGAAATTTCGGTTGAAATTCCGCTTATACGCGCCGATAAATCCCGTATCCGTTATGATAAACATGACAATTGCCGTAATTACCGCCGCCGCGATAACGCCCCATTTTATTATTTTAAGCGCTTTTGGAAGCGGCCGCTTTTCCGTTTCGTCATCCTCTGAATATACGCCGTCATATTCGTATTCTATGTCCTTGCCGGTAAGCCGAACGCCGCTTTCTTCAGCGCCGTCCGCTTCATCGGGCTCATTTGCGCTGTCAATGCCGGACTCGGCATCAGGCTCTTCGCCGGCGTCCTTCAGCGGCTTTATGACCTGCGTCTCCTCCATGCTGTCCGATAGGCCGTTCCGCGCGTCCTCGGCGGTATCCGGATTGAGAGCGCCGGCCTGCTCCGTATCCTCCGAACGCGGCTTTTTGCCGCCGTCATCGGCGTTAAGAACGATTTTCTTTGTTTCCTCTATATTTTCCTCAGGCTCGGGATCTGCCGCAAAAGGCGTCTCTGACGGTTTTTCGGGTTCATCGCCGAAATCGATTAGATTTTGTATTTCATCCTTTTCCGATTTATCCATCAGTAGAACACCTCCTTTAAAAATAATCCCTGCGGCGGCGCGGTGATCCCGGCTCGGTTACGGTCGCGCGACGCGACCACCGCATCCGCGTCACGATAGTCAATGCGCCCGTTTCCCATGTACGCGAGTGTGCCCGCGATAATGCGGACCATATTATACAGAAACCCGTTCCCGCAGATTTCCATTTCGATCATATTCCCGTTTTTGCGCAAGTCGAGGGAATATATAGTCCGTACTGTTGTTTTTACCGTAAACCCCGCCGCCGCGAACCCGATAAAATCATGCTCGCCCAAAAAGGCCTTTGCGCCGGCTCTCATTTTCTCGAAATCAAGCGGATATTTAAAATGCCACGCGTAATTGCGCAGAAACGCGTCCGGCATTTCTGTATTCAAAATCCTGTATAAGTATGTTTTCTTTACCGCGCTTTGATTAGCGCGGAAATCATCCGGCACGATCGACGCGGATCTTATCACGATATCGTCCGGCAGATGCGCGTTCAGTGCGTGAGGCATACGCTCGATCGGCACGGTTGTGTCAATATCAAAATTGCATACGTAATGCAAGGCATGGACCTTCGCGTCGGTGCGCCCGCAGCCTATGATGTTCGCGCGCCGCGACGTTACCTCCGCGACAGCGCGCATAAGCACGGACTGCACAGTGATATCGCGCGGCTGTATCTGCCAGCCGTGATAGTTCGTTCCGTCGTACTGTAAATCAAGCCGTATGTTCATTATACCATTTCTCCCACCGGATTTCAATGTTTAATATTTACGCGATCGCCCCGACCGCCAGCACCGCCGCGCACATTGCCGCGTATATCGCGGCGCAGCAAACGTCGGCGCGTCCGATTTTTGATTCGTGAAGCTTTGTGCGCTTTGCCGCGCTGTTATAGCAGCGCGAATCCATTGCGGTCGCGAGCTCGTCCGCGCGGCGGAACGCCGATACGAACAGCGGTATTAGCAGGGGGATCATCGCGTGTACGCGCTTTATCAGATTTTTTGACGAGAAATCCGCGCCGCGCGCCGTCTGTGCCTTTTGTATTTTATCCGTTTCCTCCGCCAGCGTCGGAATAAAACGAATCGCTATTGTCATCATCATCGCGATTTCATGCGCCGGTACTTTTATAATTGTAAGCGGGGAAAGCAGCTTTTCAATGCCGTCGGTAAGCATTAACGGCGATGTTGTAAGCGTGAGGAGCGACGTGCCGGTCACAAGCATTATAAGCCGGTAAAACATTATCGCCGCCAGCCTTACGCCCTCGCCGGTAATCGACAGCGTCAGGCGGAACACACGTACTGCAATCAGCGCTTCGCCGGGCGTGAAAAACAGATTTATCAACGCGGTAAACACTATTATAAACAGCATAGGCCGCAGCCCCTTTAAGAAAAACCGCGGATTTATTCTGCTTATTGCCATAAGCGCTGCCGTCATTGCCGCGAACGCCGCGTAAGACAGCGGCGATTTTAATAAAAACAGCATTACGATATATAAAATCGTAAGCACGATTTTAATTTTCGGGTCGAGCCTGTGTAAGATGCTGTTTCCCGGTACGTATTGACCTATGATTATATCCTTGAACATTATTTTCTCCCGTATATGTTATTGCCCGCAGCTATTTCAAAAGATTATAAACCTCGTTCCTAAGCTCGTGGTCGGTGTCGAACAGACCGCGCACCGCCGCGGTGCGCGTTTTCGCGCCCGCTTTTTTAATTCCCCGCGCGGTCATGCAGCTGTGCTCACCCTCAACGATTACTATAACGTCCTCGGTCTCACATACCTTTTGCATGATTTCCGCGATATCCGAGCATATGCGCTCCTGAAGCTGTAAGCGCTTTGATACCATATCGCATATGCGTGCGATTTTTGACAGCCCTATGACCTTGCCGCTGGGGATATATCCCACATGGCATTTCATGTTGTACATAAGCGCCATGTGGTGCTCACAGTACGAGAATACCTCGATATCCTTCACGAACACCAAATCGCGGTTATCGACCTTGAAGCATTTATTGAACATTTCGGCTATCTCGTCGTTTGAATAGCGCATACCCTCGAAAATTTCCGTGTACATGCGCGCGACGCGCTCCGGCGTTTCCCGTAAGCCCTCGCTGTTTATATCGCCGCCAAGCTCTTCTATGATAACGCGGACAGCGTCCGCGATTTTTTCCTGATCAAATTCCTTTTTCATCGTTATACACCTCTCTTATCCGGATCCCAGATAAATTTATGCATTTGAAGCTGCACGCGCGCGTCCCATAACATATCGTCCGCGATTATTTTATCGACAAGCCGCGCCGGGTCGTATTCCCCGAATACCGCGCCCGCGAATATATGCGGCATTTGCGGCAGCTCCGATTTGAGCCGCGCGGTTATTTCACGCATTTTTTCAAAATCGTTATCCGTTCCGATAACGAATTTCACAACGTCGCGCGACTTTAATTTAAGAAAATTGCTCCACAGCATTTTCTCACATTCGCCGCTTGACGGAAGCTTGTAATCGATCGTGAAAAACAGATTTTCATTATCCGTCACAAATTCCGATATGTCGGCCGCGCCGTTAGTTTCTATATTGATCTCAAGGCCGCGCGCGAGAAGTAAATCAATAAGCGTTTTCGCATTCTCGTGGATAAGCGGTTCGCCTCCCGTGAGCGTGACGCGCGGCAGCGTGATTTTATCCGCGATTTCCTCCGGAGTCATTTCCGTGTATCGGCACGGCTCCTTTTCGCCGTAAAGCGCGTAGGCGGTATCGCAGTAGGTGCAGCGCAGATTGCAACCCGCGAGCCGTATGAACGACGCGGGTATACCCGCGCGCTTCCCCTCGCCGTCTATACTGTCAAATATTTCAACTACTCTCATGGTGTTACTCCGTTTTGTAATAGCTTGCTATATTGTCCGCGCTCTCCTGTACGTCGACGCGGTAACAGCAGGGTTGTAATTCGTCACATATGTATTTTGCTATATTTTCCGCCGTGGGATTGAAATCCGCCACGTCGTTTATTACTTTGTGGTCAAATTTGTCCTCGATTTTGCGCTTTATATGCGTGAAATCCATTACCATGCCGTTTTTGTCAAGCGTCTCCGAACGCAGATATATGTCGATTATCCAGTTGTGGCCGTGTAAATTCGCGCATTTTGATTCGTAATCGAGCGTTAAATAATGCGCCGCCGATATTTCCAGCCGTTTTTTTACCTCGTACATTGGTATTTCCCTTTCAAATTTGTTTTGTAAATCTTAATTTATCGCACTTTTGCCTGCGGCGTTATGGAACACGGCGCGATGTGGGCATCGCGCCTTACAAGATCGCGTCCCCGTGATTGATTTCGTATACGGCGGGCGCAAGCAGAGCGTTCCCGTGAGCGAAAATCGCATATGGTGTGCGTTAGCCTCCCTTGTCAAAGGGAGGTGGCATTTGCGACC
>CANQYQ010000089.1 GCA_947628155.1 uncultured Clostridia bacterium | reverse complement strand
CAGCGTCTATAACAGTATAGCATATATCCATAAAAATGGATATTTAAACTATGATTATATAATACAAGGAGGATAATGATATGAAAATCAAAAAGTTTTTGGCCGCTTTTCTTTCAGCGGCCATGGTAATTACATCAGCCGCCGTGCCGGTGCTGGCGGATGAACCGAGCACGACGCCGCCAGATTCATGGGCGGATGTTGAAATGACAGTAGCGCCGGAAGGCTATAAAGAGGTTTCAGGTACAGACCATGACGTGGAAATAAGTTCCGAAGAGGGATTGGCGTGGTTTGCAAAGCAGGTCAATGAAGAAGGTAATAAATACACGGGTAAAAAGGTAGTTTTAACCGCAGATATTGACACAAGTGATTATCTGTGGACGCCCATCGGAAGAAGTTTATTATTAGCTTTTGGTGGAATTTTTGACGGTGATGGTCACGAGGTAAAAATTAACGTTAACACAGATGAGAAGTATTGCGGCTTATTCGGATACGTTTCAGGCGAACAAAGTCGCACAGGTACTACTTATGCCGAAATAAAAAACGTAGGCGTGAGCGGAAAAGTTGTCACGTCAGAGACTATAGCAGGCGGCATTGCAGGTGATGCTGATGAAACAAAAATAAAAAACTGCTATAACAAATGCACAGTAGTCGGCAGCGGTATGGTCGGCGGTATTGTAGGACAAGGATATGAAAGTGAAATAGAAGGCTGCTATAATGAGGGTACTGTTTCAGCTGACGGACAAAATGCGGGAGGTATCGTCGGATATATCTCGTATATGTCTTCGATAAAGCATTGTTATAACCTCGGAACGGTAGTCGGCGGCTCAGAAAAGCCTAATGAAACACCCGGTGACGGCGGAGGAGTCGGAGGTATCGTGGGAGACGGAGGCAATATTTTTGATAGCACTACTATAGAAGACTGCTTTAATCTTGGCGCGGTAAGAGGAACGTCAATAGCAAAGGTTGGAGGAGTTGCAGGCAAAGGCAATAAGCTGAGCGGAACATATTATCTGGAGGGCACGGCACAGGTAGGACTCGGAACAACGGACGAGGATATAGACACGCAGGCCAAAAAAATCGGTGGACTGAGCGAATTGCAGGATATGCTTGACAACAGTGAGGGCGTTTGGATATTTGACGACGAAGGCGGCGTACCCGATCTCAAAGACAATCTTCGAACAAGGGATGACGGCTACAGCTTCTATGCGTCCGAGATAGGAGTATATTTTATAGTAAACGACAGTATTGATTCGGACAATGAAGACGCTTTGGAGTCAAGGACATACGATATTGTTCTTCATGCGAAAAGCGGTGCAATAAACCGTCTTAATGCGGTTGACATCACATTTGATAATGAAGGCTCGGATATGGGGTACACGATTTCGCCCGCGAATGAACATATATCCGTATCAAATCCCGTTGCGGAGGAACCGGACAGATATTTATTCAATTTTGATACAAAGACCGAGACTGAAATCGGTAATAGCGATACCGCGCCCGATATTAAGATAGGCACGGTGACATTCTCAGGCTACGGTAAGGTTGACTTTAGGGTTGCTTCGACCGATTCAAACGCTGTGCAGACTACGAAACAGAATGACAATATAGTTGACACGTTTATTAGCGGCGGAAAAGAGCAGGGCTTAGGCGACCTTGTTGTAAATACTCCGCTTGAATATGTAGATTCGTATTTGGGAACTATAGAAGGTCAGATCTATCCCGAGGAAAAGGAGATTGAGATAAACGTTATGTTCCCGAATATGATAGAGTTTCCCGATGATACTATTACTAACGGAGCGGAATATACCGCTATGAAGGTGATAGTTGAAAACTCAGCGGGAACCTTCCGTAGTGAAATACCGCTTAAAGAAATATCATATCGCGATTCGGAAAAGCCTGAAGGGTTTGAAGAAGGATATGTTCTTCCGTATTATTATACTGATTATAAAGGTAGCGGAAAATATTTATCCTCAGGTTCGCCCGTACCTGCGAATGCAGTTGCAAACGGTTATCAAATAAATATGCAAGTTCCCGTTCCCGAAGGAGTAGGCTCTCGCTACACATTCAAATTTATCGGCGAGGGATATCGCACATACACCGTTGACGCGGTAATCGCGGGTGGCGACGATACGCATGTAATAAACGTATGGAACAACGCGATGGATGATAAACATGTGGTAACTCAGAGCGACGGCTTTGATGATGTGGAGCGTGAGGTTACCTTCCTCGCGGGTGATATCGACAACAGCCAAATGATTGACCTTTATGATTTGTCGGCCGCCGTAGCGTATTTCGGTAAGTCGAATAAGCCGGTGGACGGCGGCGAATACGACAGCGCATACGTGCAGTACGACTTGAACCGTGACGGTTCGATCGATTCAAAGGATATCGCGATGGTACTCGTATCGTGGGGTAAATAATTATCCCGAGAGGGTAATTATAAATTTCTTGATCTTCATTTTCTATCGTCTTCTGTGAAGATAGAAAAACAACCGCGGGACATTTGTCCCGCGGTTGTCTTTTTGCGTATCAAACGAGCTTTACATGGGCGCGAATACCGTTCCGCTTTGCGCGGCGAAGGAAATCGTGAATAACCTCCGCGGTTTAGTTTACCGCGGCCTTCATGCCGCGCGCGAACAGATACAGATATTTTTCCGTAACACGCTTCCCCGTTATCCGTTCGATCGCGTCGGCATAAAGTCTGAGCTGAACGGCGTATTTTTTTACAATTTCGGCCGCCTGTTCATCGTCGGCGCACCGGTCGGTTTTATAATCGAGCAGCGTAACCGTTCCGTCCTCGTTTTCAAAGAAGCAGTCGATAACACCCTGCAAAATAACCTTTTCGTCCGCGTATTTATCGCCGAGAGAGTCATCGTAAATATTCGCGCCTATCTCTATCTGGAACGGTTGTTCGCGGTACAGCTTATCCGCGTAAATCACGCGCTGCCCCAGCTCGCCGGCGAAGAATCGCGCCGTATGCTCCGAGATCGACGCGCGCATGGATCTATCCTCATAATAGAACCGGTCAAGCTGCCCCTCCCGGACGAGACGTTCCATCTCGCGTTCGGCAAACTCTCCGTATTCCGCCCGGCTCATACCGCGCATGGCCGTAACGTCTATATACGCCATTACCTGATGATGCGCCGTACCTATTTCGGTGCCGCGCTTTTTATCGCGCATGAATTCGGGCATTTCTTCCATATATACAGGGTCGTATTCATACCGCCTGTCCGAGTTTTCGGCGTCAAAATCATCCTCGCCGTTTTTGCGTTTCAGCGCGGTAACGGAGGTTTTTGCCGGAATATATCCGCTTTCGGGATATTCGTATTCATACTCAAAGCTGCGGCGCACGACCTCGCGAAGCTCATCGCTAACCTTTATTTCCTTTGCCCGCGCCGCTTCCGCTTCTTCGCGTTCCCTCGGCTTGTAATAATGCATATGAAATTCCCAGTCATCTGGGTTGCGCATCGCGGCGGGATAGATCCAATCGGCATATGATTTCGCGTCGCGCGGAAGCACGCCGTTTTGCCATTTCTCCGCCTGTTCATCGGCCTTTTCCTTAAATGATTTTTTCGCGCTGTCAAAAAAGCGGCGCGATGCGACTGTGATAAGCTTATATTTCGGCCGCGTCATTCCCACGTACAGCAGCCGCATCGCCTCGGAAATATCCTCGCGGCGGTTCTGCTCCCGCACGATCTGCGCCGGAAGGGAATCCTCGAAATAGCGCGCGTCGCCGTCTGCGTAACGTATGCCCAGTCCCAGATCCTTATGCATGGCGACCGTTTCAAGTCCCGCGCGCATTCCGATGCCCTTGCCCATACCGGCGAGGAATACCACCGGGAATTCAAGACCCTTGCTCTTGTGGATCGTCATGATCCGCACCACATCGCGGCTTTCGCCCGTCAGGTTCGCGCTGCTTAAGTCTCCCTGTCTGCCCTCGAGCTTCTCTATATATCTAATAAAGTTAAACAGTCCCTTAAATCCCGATTTCTCATAATGCTTCGCGCGCTCATAAAGCAGACGAAGATTCGCCTGTGATTCCTCTCCGCCGTCAAGCGCGCCCATGAAATCGTAAAGGCCGGTCTCTTCGTAGATTGCCCAGATGAGATTCGCGACAGACTTGTATTTTACATAGCCGCGCCATTTCCTGAGATTTTCGGTAAGGCGGCGGCATTTTATCTTAACCGCTGTTTCCTCCCGCGTTATGCCCGTCTCGTCGGCACGGTAATTTTTTACCGCGCCGAACAGACTTCCCCGCGGTGTGTAAATGCGTATCCTTGCCAAATCATTGTCGGAAAAGCCGCCGATGGGCGAACGCATTACGGCCGTGAGCGGGATATCCTGTAAATTGTTGTCGATAACCGATATGAGCGACATCATAAGCCGCACCTCGCGCTTTTCAAAATAGTCCTCTATTTCCACATATGAATTTATGCCGCGCTCCTCAAGCGCCGCCGATAAGGCCGCGCCCGCGCCGCTTCTTACCGAACGGCTTAATATGCATATGTCACGGCTTTTGATCGGCCGCGATTTATCCGCGTCCTCTATCATGAATCCGCCGTTTATCATTTCCGCGATTCTGTCCGCGATAAATTCCGCTTCCGCCTCAAGCGCGGTCAAATCATCATCCCCGCTTTTATTGTAAACCACGAAATGCGCTTCGGATTTATACGCGCCGCTGCTCACCCCATCATCGGAAAGCCTGACAATGCGCTCCTTGCCTGCGTAATTTACGTCGCCCAGCTCCTCTGACATCACACTTTCAAACACATCGTTTACCGAACGCAGGATCTCCTGACGGCTCCTGAAATTCTGCGACAGGTCGATTCGCAAATCATCATTGTCCTCCGAACGGCAGCTCGCGCTTTTGCCCTTAAAAATTGTAGGGTCCCCTCCTCGGAATCGGTATATGCTCTGCTTTAAATCACCCACCATAAACAAATTTGCGCCGCCGCGCGAAATCAGCCCAAAAATGGAATCCTGCAATCCGTTTGTATCCTGATATTCATCTATTAAAATCTCGTCGTATTTATCGCGGTAACGCTCGCGGACTTCTTCATTTTCCGAAAACAGCTTATATACCAGATGCTCAATATCAGAAAATTCGCGCGTGTTTCTCAGATCCTTGCGGCGCGTAAATTCCGCGTCAAACTCCTTGATCAGCCATACAAGCTCGTCGACCTGGCGCTTTAAGCCGTCGGCGCCGCTGTGCGCCGCGGGCAGCGACGTGTCGGAAAATACGGCGCAATCTGCGAAAAACGCTTTTTTTAAATCATTGCGCGCTTTGCAAAACCGCTTCCAGTCGCCTATATCCGCGCCGATGCCCTTTGGTTTGTTCCGAAGCGTCAGCGAATCTATGCCGCCGCCGGTGCGCACATATTTTTCAAATACCGCGTTCGCGTCTGACCATGTTCCGGCCTGCGCAAGCTCCTTCGCTGCCGCTTGAAGTATGCATAAGCCGTTTACTATTTCGCCGTATGCCTCTATAAGCGTCCTTTTTTCCGCGTCCGATGGAGGTTCCCCGCCGTAGGCGGGCAGACGATCCTCGCCCATGCGGCGCAGCAGCTCCGAAAAATCGCGGTAATATCCGCGTCCGACGCGTCGTATGCACAGCTCCGGCACTATTTCGCGCATCCAGACGCTGTTTTCCATATCATCATCATACATCGCCGCCTTTTCGTCAAGCCACTCTGACGGGCGCGGAAACGATTGTATAAACTTGTGAATTGTCAGCACCAGATTTTTCAAACCGTCGTCGCTGCGGTTCGTCGCGTAAATGTTTAAGAGACGGTTGAATTTTTTGCTTTCATCCGAATCGGAGTCCGCGCGGTAGAGACGGTCGAAAAGCGCGTCCGCCGCGTCGTCGGCGAGAAGCTCAGCCTCCGCGCTGTCGGCGATGCGGAAATCCGGGTCAATACCGAGCGCGTAAAAATTATTCTTCAATACGCGTAGGCAAAACGAATCGATCGTCAAAATGTCCGCGTCGGCGCTCAATTGTATCTGCCCGCGTATATATTCCGCCGTTTCTGCGTCCTTTGCCGCGCTAAGCTCCGCGTACATGCGGCGGATTATTTTATCGCGCATCTCCGACGCGGCGGCCTCCGTAAACGTCACAATAAGCGCGCGGTCTATGCTTTGACGGTCGTTTAGCATACGGCTTATCACACGCTCGACAAGCACGGCCGTTTTACCCGAACCCGCCGCCGCGCTCACGAGTATCGAACCGCCGTTATGCCGCGTTTCAATCGCCTCGCGCTGTTCGTCAGTCCAGTTTATCGCCATTGTCATCGCCTCCCGTTTTCTTCCCGCGTTCCTTCATTGCGGCCCAGATTTGCTCCTCCGATAAATCGCATTTGCGTTCCGCCGGTAAGTTTTTGAACCGGCATACATCCGAATATGCGCAGTACACGCACGCGGCATACCCTTTTTTTGGCGTATACGGCGCGCATTCTATACAGCCGGATTTTATCCGCTCGTCTGTTTCCGTTATTTTCTCCCTGACAAAATCCATCAGTCCGCGTATTTCCTCCTCGCCGCGCACCGTTTTGCTTGTCTTTAACATTCCGTTTTCGTCATATTCTATGTCTATAAAGCCGCTCTCGCGCGCGGTGGAAACGTTTTCGTCGATCTCGCGTATATCGTCCTCGGAACGGACGAAGGTCACACCGTCAAGCCGCAGCTCCGCCTCGTTTTTCGCGGCCGCGTCCTCCTTTGTCGCGCCGGTAGGCAGCGCCGCCATTTTGCTGTGCATTTTATTGTAGTATATCCCCGTAATACGCGCGTTTTCGCCCGCTTGAGCCGCCGCCGCGATCGCGTATATCACCATTTGCATATTTACGCCGTTTGCGATATCCGTAATGTCAAACGCCGTGCGTCCGGTTTTGTAATCAATAATCCTCAGTCTTGTTTCCGTTTCATCCGAAACGGCGTCGAGACGGTCGATAAAGCCTTTTATTCCGATTGAATCGTTGATTGGAATATTAAACTCCATCTCAGTCTTTTGACTCGCGTATCTGCCGCGTGAGAGCGAACGGTGTACGGTTTTCGCCGCGTTTTTTATATTCCGTCCGGTGCGCGTTAGGATGTTCGCGCTTTTTTCCTTGTCACGGCTTTCATGCCGCAAAACCTTATCCCTCGCGTCAGCGATTATATCGTCAAGGATCCTTTCGCGCTCATTATCGCCGAGCGACCGCCATCGCTCTATCTTATCCGCGCCGCTTTGCGCCCCGGCCTCGACCGTTTCGCAAAAGCGCCGGATCACCTCGTGCGCGTAACTGCCGACGTCGGCGGGAGTAATATCCCATATCTCGCGTTCCCTCGCACGTATCCCGTACTGCATAAAATATCCGAACGGGCACAGCGCGAATGCGTTTAAGCGGCTTGCGCTGTATACGGTTTTTGCCTCGTAAAGCTTTTGCGCAAGCTCCTTGTCGAGCGTCACCTCGGGCTTCATATACCATTTCGCGCGGTCAATAAGCGATACAATGTCGCTCCATTCCCCGCGCTGCGCGTACCACTCGTACGCCGCGTCCCACACGGGGTTCCGAGGCGCGCTGCGGCGCGCGGATTTGTTTATCAGCATGCGGTGTATCGTCGCCTCGGGCGTGGATATATACATATATTCGCGCTCACTGTCCCAAACAGTATCGTCGCTGTGCGGCACATTGGGCATTGCGCGTTCTATATCGCCCACGAGCTGTGACGGGAGCAAAGCGCGGCCGTCCGCGCTTTGTACCGGACGCGATACGAACAGCTGCTCCGACACGGCGCACAGCGCGCGGTAAACCTTAAAATACTGCCGTTCCTGCGTTTTTTTCGTATCCGGGGCGAGCGTGATACCGTAACCGCCGCTTAACAAGCTCCTGTCCGCATTAGAAAAGAACCCCTCCGATGCGATCCTGTCCGGGAACGCGCCGTCGTTCGCGCCGATAATGAACATGGCGCGAACCTCCGCGGCCGAGCTTTTTTGGACAGTTCCGACGTAAACCTGGTCAAGTCCGGACGGAATTGTGCGAATCTCGCACCGCGACAGACCTACGCGCATGTACTCGCCGAATTTTGTAAAATCGATCTCCTCGTCCCTGAGCGCGACCGTAGTCTGATTAAGCGCGTCGAGCAGCAGGTTCCACAGCTTCGTAAATTGCTCCGCTTCATTTACTCGGCCCTCGCTCCGAAGTCTGCGAACCTCGGTTTTAAGGCCCGAGTTCAGGTTTATATCGCATAAAAATCCAAACAGCGCCCTTCCGAAATCCTCCGCCTTCTGATTTCCGCGCGTTTTGTCGTAGAGCGTTTTAAGCGGCGCGGCGGCGCGGCGGCGCAGCTCGTCAATTTTATTAACGCGCTTTTCGCCTGAGTCGGGATCTTCCTCTGTTTCCCTTACGCTTCCGAGCATTTCAGACAGCGTCATTTCACCGTCGGACGGCCATTCGTTCTCGCGCGTCCAGCGCGACGCGCCGATTATGCCGTATTTTAAAACGTAATTTTCAAGCTCGTCTATATCCGCGGGATTGAGCGGAATTAACATCCGACGCCCGTTTATATAACGCGGCGCGTAAATAAAGCCCGACTTCAAATACCGGAACATCGATTCATACGTCCAGTCGTTTTCAAATATATCGAACACCGATAGGAGCTGCATCGCTATCGGATGGTCGGCGAGCGCGATTTTGCTGTCGGTAAAATACGGGATCCTGTATTCATCAAACACCGTTTCGATTATGTGGTTGTAGTCCTCGGTGCTTCCGCACAGGATCGCGATATCTCGGTACCGCAATCCCTCCTCGCGGACCAGGTCGCTGATCTTGCACGCCGTTTTTTCGACCTCGCTGTATATGTCGCGCGCGGCAAATAATGTGATATTTTCCGGCGTTTCACTGTATTTTTTTCCTAAACCGCCCCAGTTCTCAAGCAGAAAGCGTATATCGGAACGCTTTTTTCCTTTAAATCCGGAGCCGGTATCAATTATTTCGCCGAGGCCGTAACGCTCGGCGATATCAAACGCGGCGCTCTCCGTATCGGCGGCGCGCTCGTAAATTCGTTTTGTTTCCGAACGGCACACGCTTATCGTAAGCGGCGCGCCCTTTGCCGCCATAGCTTCGATCACGCGCCGCTGCTGCGGGGATATTTCATCGAAGCTGTCCACCCACACATGCGTATGCGGACCAAATTCCGTTCCCGACAAAATACGCTCGGCAAGCCGTATATTGTCATCCTCGCTGTCGGTATACCCGGACTTGTTGATATATTCCGTATAGCTTTTATATATTTGCGCCGCCGCGCGAAGCTTTGTCCCGAGCTGTTCATTTTCGACCTTTTGTGAGATCTCATTCAGCTCCGAAAAATCCGCGAGGTATCGCTTAAATTCGCTTATCAGAGACGACATCACATCCGTAAACCCCGCCTTCTTCATAGACGCGAGCAAAAGCGCGTCCGTATCGCGGCCCGCCCCGGCGCAGAAATCAGAAACCGCCTTATGAATGAGCATATGCCGCCCGGCGGCGGTGATGTAATTGAGCGAAGCTCGGTCGAGCATATTTATCGCGAGCCGCCTGAGCGTCATGACCTCGACATTATTTAGTCCCGTACCGCCGAATCCCTTGACAAATCTCCGCTCCGTTTCGTATGAATAGTGGTTCGGAACGAGCATTATACACCTGTCGTCCGGATATTTTTCCCGCACCCGCTTGATCATCTCTATGCACAGCGTGCTTTTACCCGAACCGATTTCGCCGCGTATTATATTAACAGCCATAGACGACACCTCCGAAAATAAATCTACAAACCGAATTTGCCCTGAGTATAAACCATCAATCATATTGTACCACAATCCGCGCCGTAAAAAAAGAGAAATTTAAAAAATACCCGAAATCGTTTTGTATAGAAATCAATGATGTGAAACACTTTTCTTAAAAAATAAGATTATGTTCCCTTGTCAAGGTGGAGCGGTGGGAATTTTCGGAGAAAATTCCGCCGTCTACCTTGACAACCATCTCGTGATATAATGTTTTTACAGAAAGGGTATTAGCCTTTCTGTAATCATCCTACATCACACACATATACTTTTCCAAGACCTCATTGGGACTAAGAAAATTTAAGCATATTTTCGGTATTTCAT
>CANQYQ010000088.1 GCA_947628155.1 uncultured Clostridia bacterium | reverse complement strand
CCGAGATTTTTTAGAGCAAGGTTTACGAGCAGCGGAAAAAAGTGCCAATTATTGTCTGACACCGTATAGCTGTTTATTTGTCCGAGGTATAATTCAACTCGTTTTTTTACATCATCACCCAAAGGGCGCCAGAGTTTATCGGGCGCAATTAAAAGACCGAGCGCAATTGCCGCGAACTCAACGAATTTCTGATCGTAGTCACGAAAATTCCCCCAGTATTCACAAGACTCAGGATCGGTGCCGGAGTCAAGGCCTTTTAAATATATTTCTTGAAAGTCGCGGCAAGCTTCTCCGCCCGCCCATAATGGGGCAAGTCCCCACAATATACGCGAAAAGCCTTCCATCGGGATCGTATCATCTTCGTAGGCGGCGCCGGTATGCCCGATATTCAGCCGCGCTCCTTCAGATGAATAATACCTTCGCGTCGGTTCGATTATATCTTTGAGAAGCTTTATAAAATATTTTTTGTCGTAAAGCATTGTTCCGCTCCCGTATTTATTTAATATAAGATGTAATTAGCTGCATACTGCCATCAAATTCGGCAATACCGTAGCCTCCGGGAAGTATAAAGTTATCGCCTTTTTTAATCGGGGTATTATCAATTGTTCCCTGTCCGTCTATAACGCTTATATTCATAAACCTATACTGCTGCGCGATTTGAGCTCTTCCGTTTATCTTGAATTTCTCAACGGAATAATACGGGCACTCGATCAGCTTTTCGGACGTATAATTAAGTCCGAAGGAAATCGTTACGTCATAGCTGTTTTCCTCAAAGGGCGCGGTTATAACATCAATGCTTTTTTCGATGTGAAGCTCGCGGGGCTTGCCGTCTGACAGGCGGTCATAATCGTATACCCTGTATGTAATATCACTGCTTTGCTGCGTTTCGAGAAGCATTGTGCCGCCCTTTATCGCATGAACGCAGCCCGGCTCGATTTGAAAAAAATCGCCCTTGTGAACGGGAATTTCACGAACAAACTCCCTCCAGCGCTTATTCATAATCATATCATTAACTTCCTTTTTGTTTGCGGCATTGTGACCGATTATGATGGCGGCGTCTTCCGGGCAGTCAAGAATGTACCAACATTCTGTTTTACCCAAGGAACCGTTCTCGTTTCTTGACGCGTATCGGTCGTCGGGATGAACCTGGATACTCAAATCATCTCTCGCGTCAATTATTTTAATCAGAAGAGGGAATCGGTCGCCTTCACAATTACCGAAAAGCTCTCTGTGCGTATCCCACAATTCGCTTAAATGCATGCCGTCAAAGCTGCCGCCGCGCACGGTGCAGTCGCCGTTTTTGTGCGCGCTGATACCCCAACATTCGCCTGTTTTATCGGACGGTATATCATACCCGAATCTCTTTAATTTGTCGCCGCCCCATATAGTTTCTTTGAATATGGGATTAAGAAATATTATTTCCTTCTGCATTATACATTCTCCTCTTCGTATTAGTTTGCAATAATTCTATAAATCTCGTCCCTTTAAAGCGGATTATATTGGATTGAAGTGCCTAAAGCAATGCTGCATTTTTTTTCGTAGTGCGGTTTTGTTTTTGAATTAAAAAAATCATGTAAGGTAAACTTTAAAACAAGTTTACCCCGTTTACTTTTCATGCCGGAGTTGGGTATAATCATAATATTATTGAATGTATTTTCACGAAAGGAGAGTTTTATATGAAAAAATTTATTTCGTTGATGTTAGCTGCGGCGATGATGTGCACATCCTTTGGATTGACGGTGTTCGCGGCTGATAAAACTACAGTAGAAGCGGAAGAGGTATCGGCGTATACACTGCCGGAGTCGGATAGTAACAATAATAGCAAAATAATAAAAAATAACGTAAGCGATCACGCGAGCGTCACTTATTACATACAAAAGGATAACATACCAAGAGCGACAATGTTTAAGCTGGCGCAAGTAAATACGGGCGACAAGGTTAGTGCCGCTATTAATTTTACATATCTTGAGCAAGGAACAACAATGGACTATTGCCTTTTTGTTTCTGACAGCGAAATAGCACTCGATTCGCATTCCCAGGATGATGTAATAGCACATATTGATGCGGGTGATGCGAATCATATAAAAAGCTGGCTGATAGATAAATCGAGTCGTTCCCCTGTGAGTTATTCCCTGCCTGAGGGAATTACAGCTTCAAAGGATGGGTATGTATACTTATACATAGGCTGCGGAGATCTTAATGAGGATAAGACTAAAGTAACAAGGAAAACGCAGTGGTCTATAGACTCATTTGACGTGACGATAAACGGTGACGGAGGCGATGAGCCCAAGCCGGATGTGACGCCAACCCCGACACCGGATTCAACCGCGACGCCCGCGCCGGCTTCAACACCCACATCTGTTCCGGAGCAAGAGCTGACGCTTGATGCGGTGTACTCCTCAAATATGGTACTCCAGAGAGGAAAACCCATTACTATCACAGGCACGGGAAAGTCCGGTAATACGGTTGAAGTAAAATTTAACGGCGCCGAAGAGCAAACAACTATAGAACACGGTTTATGGGAAATAACCCTTCCCGCTATGGACGCTGTCAAATCGGAAACAATGACAGTGGTAAGCGATAAACATACAATTACGTTGGATAATGTGGCTGTCGGCGATGTTATATTCTGTACAGGACAATCGAACATGTTTCTTAATTTCAATTCCTTCCAGCGTCTTAAAAATGAAATAGACCGAGACTATGACGATATACGATTTATGACATCGTTTGAAACGGTATCAGAATGGCAGGTGGCGACACAGAATAATTCGGTAAGCTTTTCAGCGCTCGGATATCTTATGGGCAAGCGATTGCTCGCGGCGAATCCGGATGTCCCCGTAGGACTGATCAGCTCAAGCCTGGGAGGCTCATCAATTATGCAGTGGATCCCGGCATATTCTGTCAATTGGGATTCGCAGGCAAAGAGAATGATGGCGGGAGCAAGCTCAAAAGGCGGACTGTATACACAAAGGTTTCTCCCGATAAAGAATTTAAAGGCTGCAGCGGTTGTATGGTATCAAGGCGAAGCAAATACAACATTTGAAAGCGGCACAGTATATGAACAAGCATTGACATCACTTATTAACAACTGGAGAAAAACGCTTAATGACGAAGATTTGCCGTTTGTAATAATTCAGCTGCCCACCGCTAATTTTGCTAAAATTTATGGAGCGACGCGTATTGGAACGGGCGTGAGAGCAGGACAGTGGAATGTTTCACAGAGGATGGATAATGTCAAAACGGTTGTCAGCAATGATACGGGAAGCACAAATAATGTCCATCCGCAGGATAAACAGTTAATCGCCGACAGAGCAGTTGCTTTTATAAGAGATTATATAAACGAAACAAATTCACAGATTGAAAGCCCGTCTTTCGATCATATGGAACGTGACGGTGATACGCTTATTCTCCATTTCAAGAATACATACGGTTCTCTTTCAACCGATGATGAGGGGGCGCCGCTCGGTTTTGAACTTAAAGGCGAGGATGGCGCATATAATTATGTTACTCCGACAATTGACGGAGACACAATAAAAATTGACGTAAGTGGAATAACCGATCCGCAGGTTAGATATGCTTGGTCGGACGCTCCGGGTATTGCGAAGGATATAGTCGATGCGCAGACAGAGACCGCGGCGGTAATTAATACATTTAACGCGGCGGGCAGACCGATAGCGCCATTTATGACCGACTCTACGGAAAAATATAATTATAAGGTTGTTGACGGTGCCTTATCTGCAAGTGAATGCTACAACACGGCGCCGTATATATCAAAGGTAGAACAGGTCGGCGATGATATTGTAATAAGCGCTTATGATACGGACGGCATTGTAAGCAAGGTTGAGGTATATATTGACGAAGCTAAAGCAGGCGACGCCGCATTACGGGATGACGGCAAATGGGTATTCACGCCTGACGTCGCGGCCGGTGTTCACAGTGTGTATGCCGTTGCGACCGACAACGATAATATTGTTAATACTACATGTGTGGATTATCCAAATTATGATATAACAAGACAGGCAAGATATGATTATGTGAAGGGATATACCGAAAAGCAGTATTCATCGGTCGAATATAATAACGGAGACGAAATACTTTCAAAAGCAACTGTTGATGCCGACGGTACGACAAAAAAAGCAACATCGGAAATCCCGGTTGGCGAGACAACAAAATCGCTGAGATTAGCGGCTGCAGGAAGCAAAACGACTGCCAGCGTGACCGTTCCGATCAGCGAGGCACAAAACGCGCAAAAAACTCTTACAATAGAATATGATACAATGTTTGAAAGCGGCGGAGACAAGCCGGCTGCCGCAAGAGGCATGTATGCCAAAACAAAAGCCGGGAAAGAGCTATGGCTTACATATTTCACAGCTTCATCATTGAGGGTAGCCGTTACAAATACCGGAGGCAACTGGTGTTATGAACAGGCAACACTCATAGTAAATCATCAATGGCATCATATAAAGCTTGAGCTTCATCCCAACACGGGCACTTTTTCGGCATGGCTGGACGGGACGATGCTGCAGGATAATGTGAGCTTTGTAAAAGAAGGAAATTATTTTGAAACGTATAAAGAAGCGTTTGATACCCTTAAAGAAGGTATAACCGCTCTGCGTTTTTATCATCAAGCGTCAAATGCAGATGAAAATGCGACTTATATAGACAATATCAAGGTGACGGAGGTATCGTATATAGAAGATGAAATCACACCGGAGCCAACACCGGAAGCAACCGAGACACCAATGCCGGAGCCAACGGCAGCACCCACATTAGAACCGACAACAGAGCCAACGCCGGAGCCAACGGCAGCACCTACATTAGAACCGACAACTGAGCCGACAATAGAACCGACACAGGAGCCGACGGAAGCGCCCGCAACGGAAGCTCCCGAGCCGACAGACGCGCCGGAGCCGGAAACAACATACACCGTTTCGGGTACGATAACCGGCGGCACGGCAACAAGCGTTAAGCTTGTGCCGGGTGATAAGACTGCTGAAATTACCGACGGCAAATATGAGTTTACCGGTGTTGCGCCCGGTATGTACAATATCGTTGTGACATACGATAACGGCAAGACAAAAACGGTATTTGTTGAAGTAAATGGAGACATTACAGATAAGGACATTGATATTTCTTCGGAAGGAACAGCAGACAGCAAGGTTGAAGTCAACAGCGAGAATGAAGATTTAAAGAATGTCGTAGTCGACGGACTTGATACTGCCGCGGATGAGCAGGATAACAAGTCAATCGTTATGAAAGTTTCCGACAGCAATAACGATGTGGCGAAGAGCGCGATCAAGGAACTTGCGAATACGATGAACGGTATAATGGACTTCATAGATATAACGCTTATGAGCGGCGATGATGAAGAAATTTCTACACTTGGCAATGCATTGGATATCTATATCCCGTTTAACGGGAATGTAAAAGCGGTATATCGTTACCATGATAACAAGGCGGAGGAAATGTCGCTTCACTCCGAAGGACCCGAGCCCGACGAATGGTATGAGCAGACGGATAAATATATCCATATCCACGCAAAGAAATTCTCGACTTACGCAGCGTTAATTGATGAGGATATACCGAAAGATAAGCTAATCGCGGAAACGGCGACCATCAAGCTTGAAGACTATGACAATGACCATATCTGGGATATCGTGCTTTACCCGGACAAAACGGCGGATGGCGAGGAAACATATATACGGCGCTATATGTCCGCGGAACTGACGTTTGATATGACGCTCGACGGCAAAAAGGCAGATCCGGCCGATTACGAAATCATGGCGTACGGCGAAAGCAGCGTGACAAAGCTGGAAGGCGGAAAATTCGGATTTAATATGAACGGTGAGCCATACCCCGATGTGAGCAGCACCGGCGGAATTATCATAGGCCGCGCGAAAATCATGGCGTACGGCGATTATACGTTGTCGATTACCAAGGGTATCGTACGGACGGCGGAAAATGATAATAATATCGTTCATACGTATAATTCGGCCGATACGGGCGAAGGAGCAGAGACGTTGAATGTTCCAAACGGCAATAAGGAAGATGGCGATGCGGATATTAACCCGCCCGCAGGCGGTACAAAATCACCGAAGCAGGTAGATTTGAACATCAATGTGATCTTCCCGAACAAGGTAAGTGATCAGGTGCAGGATTATATGGATATGACGATAAATATCAATTCAACCATGCCTGATTCGGCAAAGGAGATTAGGCTTGGCAAAACAAATGAAACAGGTGGTGTCCCATCATATGCACCTGAAGTAAAACCCGCCAAGTTCACGTATACTTATGAGGATGGCATCACTAAAGCTGATGAGGGCAATATCGGGGGCTATCTTGTAAATACGAAGGTAGAAGTTCCCGACGGCGGCGCGGCGCGTTACACGATATCGATATCTGGCGAGGGCTACAGAACGTACAGAAAAGATATCGTTGTAAACAGCGAAAGCGAAGCAGTGACGGTGAACATTTGGAACAACTACATGGATAAGCCGATGATTACGGTGGATCTGACCGACGGCGATCCGAGGAATCTCACATTCCTCGCGGGCGATATAATCGAGGACGGAAAGATCAATCTTTACGATTTGTCGGCGGGAGTTTCGTACTTCGGCAAGGAAAAGTTAACGGAGAATCCGACGGAAAACAGCAGCTTTATCCGCTATGATTTGAACCGCGACGGTGTGATCGATTCGCGCGATGTGGCGATGATTCTCGTATCGTGGGATAAGTGATAAACAGTACGGAGAAAAAGAAGCGCAAACGCGATTATTTCAGACCTTCGGCAAATTGGCGGGACAGTTGTCACTCGGGACAAGGACGGTACAGTCCGTAAAATACAGCTTTAATATTGCGAATTAAGCTATTCTGATAAGGACGAATCTGCGGATTTGTCCTTATTCCTTTGAAAAATCAAAAGTTGACAGCATAATAACAATGAATATCCCGTCAACATTTTTGATAAATGAGGTATAATATATAATGTAAAATTGGGACACGTGATTTAAAATTAGGGGGTTAAGATGACAGATTTAAGCGAACTCCGTAAAAGATACGCAAGGCTTTTGACCGGCAGCGGCGCAGATGAATACACAGCGCGTATGGATGAGCGGACAAAGGAAAATATTGGTTCTATACATGGATATGTAATAGCTGCTCATAACAAAAATACTCCGGCGGAAAAGGAAGCGATTGAGGGTATGAGCTACAGCGCCGCTATAAACGCGGTTTTTAACCGGATTTACGAAATGACTGTTTCGTTTTCTCAGAGCGCGTCGCAATACTATCACGATTCGAAGCTTATGGAGCTGATATTTGATTCTCTTGAAAAAATGACTGATATATATAATGACAGCACACAAGCCTATGGAAACTGGTGGCATTGGGAAATCGGCTGTCCGTTGAGCATTAATAAGATTTTTACGCTTATATATGATTATGCCGATAAAAATTTAATGATGCGCTATATGGATGCGGAAAGACACTTTAACAATGAGATAAAGCTTACCGGAGCCAATCGTGTGTGGAATTCCGTTATATATGCGGTACGCGGAATTTTGACCGATGACGCTCAATCTGTCCGCGATGCGGTCAACGGCGTAAAGGATGTAATGGTCACGGTCAGCAGGGGCGATGGGTTTTATGCAGACGGTTCGTTTATCCAGCACGGAAGGTTCCCGTATAACGGCGGGTACGGACGCTCTTTATTGCAGGAGCTTGCGCCGCTTATGTATCTTGTGAGCGGTACGGATTTTGATTTTGACGATATAAGTATTATATATAAATGGATATACAATTCATATTTTCCGTTTCTCATAAACGGAAAGCTTATGGATATGGTGCGCGGCAGAGATATTTCACGCGGCTATGAGCAATGCGGCTTCGCCGGGGCAAAATTGCTTGAAGCCATGCTTATAATAAGCGAGCTGCCAAGACGGGAGTCTGCGGATCTAAAGGCGCGGATAAAGGCGCAGCTTACGGGGGATTTCTTTGACTATGCGTTGCCGTTTGCGGCCGATATTGCTCGCGGGCTTATTGAGGACGCGGCGGTTGTGCCGTATGAGACGAAGCCGTATTTCAAAGCGTTCAACAGTATGGACAGAGCCGTAAAGCACGGAAAAAACTACAGCATAGGGCTTGCGATGCATTCAGAACGCACGGCGAATTTTGAGTCGATCAACGATGAAAACATGAATGCCTTTCATACGGCGGACGGGATGCTCTACACATACAAGCCAAATGAACCGTGGGCGGATTTCTTTTGGCAAACTATTGACATGCAGAGACTTCCGGGAACGACGGTTCTCAGAAATACTACGGTGCGTGAAAATTCAGTTTCATCGTGTGACTTTGTTGGCAGCTGCGGCATTGGAGAGCATGGGGTTTCCGCTATGGAGCTTAACCCGGTCGGCTATGACCTCAGAGCGAATAAAGCGTGGTTCTTTTTTGACGAGGAAATTGTGTGTCTCGGAAGCGGTATAAAAAGCCGAGACGGGATAAACGTAGAGACAATAATAGAAAACCGTCTCGTGGCGGATGATTCGCGTTTTACCGTTCATGGCAACGAGGCGGGAGAGGGATACGATATAAAGGGCGCGTATCTTGACGGCAGGCACGATACCGGATATTGCTTCCCGGAGCTGCAGCACGTAAA
Organism: uncultured Clostridia bacterium; assembly: GCA_947628155.1. Taxonomy (GTDB): domain Bacteria; phylum Bacillota; class Clostridia; order UBA1381; family UBA1381; genus 12844. The sequence goes on along the minus strand of CANQYQ010000088.1, from coordinate 1,466 downwards.
TATCCTCAGAGAAATCAGGCGCGGCGGCTGGTACACTATGAATCGGAATAACGATGGCAGGGATTATGAGAATATGTATGTAACTATGTGGATTGATCACGGCAAAAATCCCAAAAACGCATCATATGAATATATCGTAATTCCTCGATGTGACGAGAATTGGTTAAATGCTTACTGCAATCGCAATGACGTTAAAATTATTGAAAATTCAGAGTGGATCCAGTGTGTTCAGAAGAAAAATGTTACCGGGATTATATTTCTAAAAGACAGGACGCGTATTGCAGGCAGAGTTATGAGCGACAGCCGCTGCATTGTAATGACGGAAGAAAAAAACGATGGACTGGATTTTGTCATAGTTGATCCTACGCATAAGAAAAAGAAAATCAATATTGAGCTTGATTACAGCGCGGAAGCTGTTTCGTACTGTGACAAGCGAATAAGAGCAGTTCAGCTTATGCCGTATGTCGCGCTGGAGATAGATGTGGATAACGCGGCGGGAAAAGAGCTCAGGATAAGGCTGGAGGGGATTCAGCGTGTATGATGTTGCTGTTATAGGCGGTGGGATCGCCGGCTGCATGGCGGCGCTGGGCGCGGCGCGATGCGGCGCGGCGGTTATATTGATAGAAAAGTACGGTTTTTTGGGCGGTACGCTGACAGCGTGCGGGACAGGCCCGATGATGACGTTTCACGCCGGGGATATTCAGGCGGTGCGCGGCATAACAGATGAATTGATTATGCGGCTAAAGGACAAGGGATTGTCGCCCGGACATATTTTCGACACGACCGGATACACCTATTCCGTAACGCCTTTTTCCGCTGAGGGAATGAAGCGCGAGATAGAGGAAATGATGATCGAGGCGAAAGTAGCCTTGCTGTATCACAGCGTGGTATGCGGCGTAACGTTTAACGATGGAAGAATAAAATCTGTAGAGGTTTACGGAAAGAACGGGAAGCATAATATTGAAGCGGCAGTATTTGTTGACGCAAGCGGAGACTGTGATTTAAGCGTACTCGCGGGATTGCCGTATGCGAAGGGAAGAGAGAGCGACGGGAAATGCCAGCCGATGACAATGAATTTTAAGCTTATAAACGTAGATACGGAAACAATAAAGCAATACATCATGGCAAATAATGACGAGTTTCCTCGCCTTAAGGGAGATTTGGGAAAAGTTACGCGCGCGTGCAGGCTTTCAATCGGGGGTTATGTAAAGACTCTTGAATCAGCGCGTTCAAGCGGCAGAATTTCGTTTGATCGAGAGGATATATTGTTTTTTGAGACAAACACAAAGGGTGAATTTATCGTAAATACAACAAGAGTAATCAACGCGGACCCAACGAAGCCGGAGGATTTGACACGAGCCGAAATCGAGGGCAGGAAGCAGGCGTGGGAGGTTTACGAGCTTCTTAAAGAAAGCGTGCGGGGCTTTGAAAATGCGGAGCTTGAGTTTACCGGACCGTTTATAGGC
>CANQYQ010000087.1 GCA_947628155.1 uncultured Clostridia bacterium | reverse complement strand
ACATCAAAGAAAATCAAAGCCGTGTTCAAGGCGAAAGGCGAGTCGGGCAAGCCTCTTGCGACGATACCGCCGTATGGGTATATGAAAAATCCCGATAATTCCAATCAATGGATTATCGACGAAGAAGCCGCGGGAGTTGTCAAAAAAAATTTTTAATCTTTGCTTGAACGGCTACGGTACTTCGCAGATTGCAAAAATCCTGCAGAAAGAAAAAATCTTAACGCCTCGGACCCACTGGGTAAAAAACGAACTCATCAGAGGTTACGATATGCCAGATAATCCGTACAAGTGATCGCCCGATACGATTTCGGAAATCCTGAAAAAGAAAGAATACATCGGGCATACGGTAAATTTTAAAACTCACCGTAAGTCATACAAAATAAAGAAAAAGATTGACAACCCCGAAAGCGAGCAAATGGTATTTGAGAATACTCACGAAGCCATTATTGACTTTGACATATGGGAACGCGTACAGGAGCTGCGCAAAAACAGGCGCAGACCTACAAGAACGGGTAAAACAAATATGTTTTCCGGTCTTGTATATTGCGCGGACTGCGGCGCAAAGCTATATTATTGCACTACAAAATACTTTGAAAGCCGCCAAGACCATTTCGTTTGCTCAAATTCCCGCAAGGGCGAATGTTCGACGCACTTCATCAGAGCAGTCGTGCTCGAACAAGGCATGCTGACGCATATGCAATATGTTATCAGTTATATAGCGCAGTTTGAGGATAAATTCAGAACAATTATGGGAGCGAAACGAAAAGCCGAAGTCAAAAAGGAACTTGACGCAAAGCGTAAAGTCATAGCGAAATCTGAGAAACGCATTAAAGAGTTGGATAGGCTGTTCCGGCTGATTTATGAAGATAAGGCAAACGAAACGCTGAGCGAAACACGTTTCAAAATCCTCGCCGATGATTACGAGCGCGAGCAAGCGGAGTTGACTGAAAAAGTTGCCGCACTGACCGCCGAACTTGAACAGCAGGAAGAACAATCCGAAAATCTGGAACATTTCATAGATAAGGTACATAAATATTTTGATTTACAAAAATTAACGCCTGACGTGCTAAATGATATGGTAAAACGCGTAGAAGTCCATGCGCCAGACAAATCAAGCGGCAAGCGTACACAGCAAATTGATATTTACTACGACTTGGTAGGTTATCTGCCATTGTCGCTATTCCAAACAGAAACGAGGAATGACGCAGCCTAAACTGCGCCATTCCCCAGAAATTAAATGTTACTGTTTTACCTCGGACCACCCTTTGCGTGTTCTTTTTCTATAAATAAAAATAAAATTATGGAAATTCGGGGCAAAAGATGATATAATAACCTCATGAAATATAGTGAGGTGATGGGTGTGAGGATTGATTTTCGCACAGATGAGGCATATCCGTATGCGGCGGCGCGCTTTTGTGAAATGTCGGGCATGGCTGATGATGAAAGCGAAGCCGCGGCATCGTACGCCCGCATACGCGAAGACGTGCAGATACGCGCGTCAGTGCGCGTATTTGACGACGCGGCTGCCGACGGCGCTGTAAACCTCGGCAGCGCGGTAATCGAATGCCCGCCGCTGAGATCCATACGGGGCACGGTCTGCGCATACGTGCTCACAGCGGGCGAATTTAGATTTACCGGCGGCACGCTTTCCGATACGCTTGCGGATATGTGGGGTACGGCCTTTACGGATGCCGGCCTTGTATTGCTGCACGAAAAAATCGCGGCAAAAAATCCGGGTAAACATGTTTCACATCCGTTCGGACCGGGATTTTACGGCATAAACACAAGCGAGGTAGGCACGATTTTTGCCGCGCTCGATTGTGAAGACGCCGGCATTACTCTTAATAACGGTCTGCTTTTTCCGATAAAGAGCAGCATCGGATTTTTCCTTGTGACCGACGACGAAACCGCGCTGCCCGCGCGTGACTGTATGAACTGCACGGGAGACACATCATGCGAATACTGTAAGAACCACACGATAAAAATCACCTTTGTAAACGAGAATAAAACAGCGGCCGTTTCGCCGGGAACGACAGCCGCACAGGCTGCCCGCACGGCCGGAATTGCCGTTGATACGCCATGCGGAGGCATGGGAATATGCGGTAAATGCACAGGTATTGTTACGGTAAACGGGGACACTAAAATAGCGAAGCTTTGCACCGAGCGCCTATACGGCAACGCGTACGTGTATACGAAAAACGGGGACACTAAAAATGGGGACACTAAAATCGACGTGCTCGACCGCGTCCATTGCGGGCGATATTCCCTTGCCGTGGATATAGGCACCACAACGATCGAGGCCGAGCTTATCGGGGACACTAAAATTGTGGCGCGCGCAAACATGCGAAATCCACAGGCATACTATGCCGCGGATGTTATAGGCCGCATTGCGATCGCGTCAAAGAACGGCGCGATGACGGCGCTTATAATCGACGCTTTAAATGATATGATCTCGCAAATTACGCGCGCGGCTGGCATCGAGCGTGATAAAATCACCGCGTGCATATTTTCGGGGAACACCGTTATGCAGACGATCATTGCCGGGGAAAATCCGCAAAGCCTCGGGCAATATCCGTACCGGATCCCGGATACATTCGGGCGCGAAATCGACGCTTCGCAGCTCGGTATTAATCTCAGCTGCGGAATATATTTTCCGCCGGTCATATCCGCGTTTGTCGGAGGAGATATTACGTGCGGCATTGCGTATACACGGTTGTGGGAACGGGATAGAACGCTGCTTCTTGACGTGGGGACGAACGGGGAAATCGCGTATGTGAACGGACGACGGCTTACCGTCGCGTCCGCCGCCGCCGGCCCGGCGTTTGAGGGCATGGGCGTGACGTTCGGAATGCGTGCCGAAGCGGGGGCCATTTCGCGTTTTAAGATCGCGAGCCGAAATACGGTCATGGTTGAAACGATTGACAAAGCCCCGGCGGCCGGTATTTGCGGCAGCGGGCTTTTGGAAATAATCGCGGAGCTTGTGAAAAACGGCATAATTACCTCCGACGGAGCATTTGCGGATAAACGTCTTATAACGTCGCCCATACGCGGCCGCCTTTGCGAATATAACGGCGAAGCCGCGTTCAAGGTCTGCGGCGGAGTATACATTACGCAGTCCGACGTACGCGCGGTTCAGCTCGCCAAGGGTGCGATCCGCGCCGCAGTCGAGATGGCGGCGCCGGATGCGGAGCGCGTGATAATCGCGGGCGCGCTCGGACAGAATACGGGTGAGAATAATCTTATTGATATCGGGATCCTGCCCGAAAAATTTTACGGACATGTGGAATTTGCGGAAAACACATCTCTTCGCGGCGCGGTACAGTTACTGCAAAACGCGGATTTGCGCGGTAAAACGCAAAAAATCATTTCATCTGCCGAAACCGTATCGCTGTCCGAAAACGAGGATTTTGAGAGATTGTTTGTAAAATACATGAATTTCGTGAACGATTGACAAAACGCGTTTTTTCGGGTACAATATCAAGTGGGAAGTGATTTGAAAGTGATCAATATGAAAAAAATAACCGCGCTCATAGCGGCCGTGCTGCTGCTTGCGTCGTGCTCGGGCGGCGACACGGCGTATGTCAAGGATTTACGTAAGCGCGGCGAGAGCGATGCGGAAATAAAGGCATATATAAATTATGAGAAGGGCAGAAAGAATCAGCCGAAGGGCGGGTATATTGATGTTACGGGGCGTACCGTCGCGGAGGTCGCAAAGGAACGCGGCCTAACGCTTGAGGAATATCTGAGTGAATATGATTTACCTCCTGATATGCCGGGACTTGTAAGTGAAACCGAGGCAAATTATACCATTCCCGTTCATCGTATGCTCGATATGTACGGCATGAGCTTCGAATCGTTTAAGCAGATGTTTGATATCCCTGACGGCATTGACGAAAATTCGCCATGGGGCATTGCGATAGGCGAAGCTCCGGTGGGTGCGTATATTGATATGTACGTAGGCAAGGACAGCCTTGAAAAATTCAAGGAGCAATACGATCTCCCCGACAGTGTGGAGAATGACACAAAATGGAAGGAAGTCCGTGAGCAGGTTGACGCGGCGAAAAAGAAACAGCGCGAGACACAGGTTGAACAAACGGAGGAGTAGTCCGAGTCAATACCGCGCGCTGCCGTTTAGCAATATGGAGGACAGATCAATGCACTACACGAACCCAATAATACGCGGCTTCAATCCCGACCCGAGCATTTGCCGCGTAGGAAAGGATTATTATCTGGCGACCAGCAGCTTCGAATACTTCCCGGGACTGCCGATATACCACAGCACTGACCTTGTAAACTGGACACATATAGGAAACGGCGTCAGCCGGCCGGGGCAGCTGCCGCTTACGGGCGCAAAGCCGTCGGGCGGAATTTGGGCGCCGACCATCCGTTATAACGACGGTATATTTTACATAACCGCGACATTTGACGGACTCGGCAATTTTATAATAAGCACGCCCGACCCGGCGTCTGAATGGAGCGATCCGATATTTACCGAAATGGACGGAATAGACCCGTCAATATATTTTGAGAACGGCAATGCGTATTACTGCGCCAATGACTGCGGCAGCAGAAGCGGCCGCGGCGAGGGAATATCCCTCGCGCGTATAAATGTCGATACCGGCGCCGTGATCGGCGGGATCACACGTATATGGGGCGGAACCGGCGGCGGCTATCTCGAAGCGCCGCACATATATCGTATCGGTGATAAATACTGCCTCATCGCGGCGGAGGGCGGCACAAGCTTTAACCATATGGCGGTCGCCGCGTACAGCTCCGACTTATTCGGCGAATACGGCGGCGCGCACACGCTGCTTACGAACCGCAATGACACGAGCAAGCAAATTGCCTGCAGCGGCCACTGCGACCTGACGGACGACGAGGACGGGAACTTGTGGCTCGTTCATTTGGGCACGCGCCCGCATGAGAATTTGTCATGCCTTGGCAGAGAGACATTTCTTACGCCCGCATTCATGGAAAACGGGCGGCTAAAGGTCAGCGGCGGCATGGCGAAAATATCGGTCGATGCGCCTATTAAAGCCGAGCAGCGGCTTCAAACCGAAATTTCACTTGATTTTAACAATTTATATAAAAGCGGACTGTTTCTTCGCGAGGCGAATCCCGAAAATTACGAGGTATCGAACGGCAGTCTGATATTGAAGCCGTCAACCGCAAAGCTTTCGGATACGTATCCTCCGCCGGCGTTTGCCGCGCTGCGCCGGATAGATCTATGCTGCGAAGCGGAAACGGAAATCGAGCTTGACATGCGCAGTACCGGCGATGAAGCGGGAATTGCCGTATATCTTACGCCCGAATTTATATATCGTATATGTGTGCGCCGCGAAGCTGACGGCGATTATATCGAAGTCAGGAAAACGGCGAAGGATTTTGAGCAGACAGCTTACCGCGAAAAAATATCCGTTCGCGCATTGAAGCTTAAAATAACGGTGGATCGCGATAAATACAGCTTTTATTATTCCCTCGGCAAAAATTTTAAATATGCATGCTCCGCTTCGGCTAAATTCCTTTCATGCGAAATTGCCGGAAAATGCTTCACCGGCACGGTGATCGGCGTATACGCCGAGCGCGGTCCGGACGAAAATATGCGAGCGCACGTGCGGTATTTTAAACAAAGACGAAAAAATATCCCCCGGTAAATCCGGAGGATATTTTTTATTTTGGATTCCGAAAATCAAGCAAGTCGCTCTCCGTAACGTCAAGCGCGGCTGCGAGACGGCATATTTTTTCAAAGGTAATGCCGGTAAACATATTGGGGTTTTCAAGCTTTCGTATTGTTGAAATGCTGACATCGGCTTTTTCGGCTAACTTTTCCTGCGTAAGCAATCTCAATTTTCTGTAATACGCAATATTCAAGCCTAATGCTATTAATTTTTCCCCGTAAGTCATACCAAAACACCCCATTATTTTTATATATCTAAGTATATAATAAACAAACAGTTTTAAAAATATCATATATATGACTAAATAATCATTATGAATGATTATTTAGTCTTTACAAATAGTGATTTATATATTATAATGACAAGGCAAAACTTTTTAGGAGGAAAAATATGAAAAACATATGTTGTTTTGCCGGTCATGGAAAAACAGTTTATGATGATAATATAAAAGAACAAATATATGATAAGTGCCGCGAATTAATTATAAATTCCTGTGTAAATGAGTTTTGGGTAGGTAATTACGGTAATTTTGACAGATTGGCGGCTGATGTTGTAAGAGCTTTAAAAAAAACAATATTCCAATATAGAGCTTAATCTTATAATCCCGTATTTAACAAAATACATAAATACACATAAGGAGCAATATTATAAGAGTTACGACAATATCCTTATGGCTCAAATTCCGGCTGGAACTCCGAAAAAATATCAAATTTTAAAGTGCGGTCAGTATATGGCAGACAAATCAAAATATCTTATAGCCTATGTGAATCGTTCATTTGGCGGCGCGGTTTAAATCTTGGAATATGCCAAACGAAGAAGCGATATTAAAATTTTTAATTTTGGAGAATAGCTGTTATTTGAGGTTAGACTTGAACGAGGTCTATAATTCCCTTAAATCCCTAAATCCGGAAAATCTTGCATTAATACGCGCGATTGCCGAAAGGCTTGATAACGGTAAACAATAAAAAAGGGAGCCGTACGGCTCCCTTTTTTGACTGTTTACTCCGTTTTTTTACTTTATCCCGTCATAGAACGCCTTGACCTCGCTATCGCTTAGCGCCCTGCCGTTCCATACGTACACGTCGTCAATATATCCGTTAAACGGCGTATCCCACTCATTGACCGCGAGGAACGTATTTGTATCGCCGTTCGTAATCTCGGCGATCTCGCCAAGTCCCGCGCTCTCGCCGTCGATGTAGAGATACAGTCCCGAGCCGATAACGACCATTGTCACATTGTGCCATTCGCCGGGCTTCGCCGTGACCTCGGACGCGTAATTAAGATACCCCGACGCGCCGTACGACCAGACATTCAAAATTCCGCTGCCGCGGTTTCCGAACGGAGCGCTTATCCATTTCTGACCGCCGCCGGGAGTGGAAATAAACATTCCCGCGCTGAATTTTGTTATCTCGTTTGCCTTAAACATAAACGACACGGTGTACGCCTTTTCTGTTATGATATGCCCTAAATTCACGCCGTCCGAGCCCGCGCCTGTAAACGATACCGCTTTCCCGTGATACCCCTCGCTGTAGCTTGCTTTTTCCGATTTCGCGGGAACAGTCGATAACGCGCCGGTGGTCGTGCCGGATTCGCCGGTCACGGAATCCGTCAGATTATCCTCGAACTCGAATTTGGACGTATACCCTTCAATATCCACGCTCTCCTCCTCCGCCGGAACATCGGTGAAGGTAAAACTGCACGCGCCCGTGTCGGAACCGTCCGTAAGCGTGAGCGCGCCGTCAGATACGGTTACGAACATTCCCGGCTTCGCCGCGCTTTCAAGGGAATATGAGTAATAATTACCATCGAGTCCGGCGGCGGTTTTAAACGTCATTCTTTTCTTTACGCTCGTATAATCGTCCTTTTTCGCCTCAACGAGTGCGACGCCGTCGTTTGACGCTTTTAAATACATTCCCGGCTTGTTCGCCGACTGTATCGAAACATAATTCTCTGCGTTTTCACCCTCCGGCAAATAAAGCGGTTTGCTTATTATCCACGCCGCGTCCCGCGGGTCGATATATTCCGTACCGGCGAATACGGATTTTTCGGTCGGGAATCGGCTCGTATTTTCAACCGTGTTAAACGGCGAATGAATGATATAGCGGCTATTGCCGTTCATTATCGCGAATGTGCCTTCTACAGCGGCGCGCGGAGCTGTTGAGACCGATGGCACATAATTGTTTGTGCCGTCAAGGCTCTCGTCCGCCTTTTTCATAAGCTGTGTTATACCGTTTTCGTCAACGCCGCTCATAACGAGCGCCTTTTCGCGCTTATCGCGGTCATATGCGGCTGTGACAAACATCGTCATCGTATCGCCGTTTTTGTAAAACTCATAATCCTCATCGTCGCCGTCAACAGTAAATTTAAGCGTGACAGTGTACTCGCCGTCAAACGACCATGTACCTAAATTATCTCCGATTTTGCCGTCGGGCATTAATACGATTTTCGACGATACCACCGGCAGATCCGCCGAGCTGGACGAGCATGTCGAAACATCGGTCACTTCCTCGGCAAAAATCGTCTGCCCGACGGAGGATAAGTCATACGTGCCGTAAAGCATTTCCTGCGGTATTGCCTGCTGCTTCTCGCCCGAGTAAACGACGGGGGAGACGACCGGCCAGCCGTCCGACGTCCACAGGATTTTGCGCACCTGCAAATACGCCGTCGCGTCGGCGATTTTTCTGCAGTGCTCGACGAGGTACCACTCGCCGTCATCGTCCTTAAATACCGAGCAATGACCGTTGCCGTAATATGTTATGCCGTCGCCAAGCCGGTACGAGCCGAGCATTTTATACCCCCATAACCGCGACTTGTCCTCCTGCTTATCATAGGCTATGCCTACGTGATTATCGCGATAATCCCTGAAATCCTCGGACGGATTCGCGCCGGATAAAATTTGCGCCATTGTCTTATCCGTCCTCGCAACGCGGATATTGTAATTCGTGCCGAGCCAGCCGTACGACGTGAACAGGTACCGGTACCCCGTGTCCTCATTGTAGACCATCCATGGGCCTTCCGGACCGAATACGCCGGACGGCGCGCTGAAAATGCGCGTGCCGAAGCTTTTGGACTTTTCAAGCATATTTTCGCCGGAGATCGTCTTAATTGTCTTATCCTTCTTATCGCCAGACGACGCGCCGTCGATACCTGCTACTGTGCCGTTGTCGTTCAGCGGCGCGGCGTGAATGCCCTGCCAGAACGAGCCCCAGATAAAGTACCGCTTGCCGTCGGTATCGGTATAAATATGCTCGTCAATGGCGTTTGTGAAATAGTCGTTGTTTTCCTTTGACGCGAGAACAACGCCGCAGTCTATGTATTCGCCGTCCCATATTAAGGGCGACTTTGCCTTGACGAGATCGATCACGGAATTTCTGCCGCCCAGACCGCATGAAACGGACGTGTAGAACCAGTACGGATACTCGTTGTTTGCCATATACAGCACGTCCGGCGCCCAATACGTGCCGTTGACCGCCGTACCGGGATAATTTTCCGCGATAAAGTCCGCGCTGCTTTTGGGAACAGTGACCTGAATACCCGTGTTATTCTCGGGATTGGTCGTGAAATTATGCTTTTCCCAGTTGATTAAATCGTCGGAGACGAAAATCAGATTATGTGAGGAATACGCGTAATATTTCCCGTCGACGGGATTGTGGAATATCGTCGGGTCGTGCGCGCCGAAGGTGGGAGTGGCGTCGTATTCCGCCTCAAACGGCGCGGATTCCGGGAACGTAACGTCCGATTTATAAATATACCCGCCGTCGTACGTGTTGATCAAATTATTTGCACCGTCGTATTCTTCTACTGTCACATGATAATATGACGCCCCGGCAGACGGGATGAAGGTAACGGAATAAACCTTTTCCATCGACGGGGAAATCGCGGCGGCATTATTCTCATCTGCCGGCGCGCCGGGATAATACAGCGTTGACTGTGTAAAAGGTGTGTCGCTTCCGTCATCGGCGGTAATCTTAAGCTTTGTGTACGCTGTATCGCTTGATTGGTTTAAAACGCCCACCTGTGCCGTTACGGCTGTATCGGAATATTCGTATATACGCCCGTCGCGGTACGCGGTAACCGGCGTAAATGAACCCTCGTCAACCATGTAGAATTTAACGTGATCATACGGATCCGCGCTGTACAGTGAATAGGAATATTCGCTGTTATTCAGCGTAACATCCATATCGCTCATATGTGAACCGCACAGTGTACCCTGATCGTATTGCGCAGATATAATTCGAACGGTCCTTGTCCTGTCGGTCGGGATGCTGAGCACGTAATCGCTGCCGTTATCGTAAAATTTCGTCTCGATCTGTAAATCAAGCGCGCCGCCCTCCGCCGTGACCGTGACCGCGCCCGATAACGCCATCGCCGCCGCGAGCAGAGCCGATATAATCCTTTTCATGCGTATTCCTCCCCATAAATTCGTTTGTATATATTATACAATAAAATGCGTTATATGTAA
>CANQYQ010000086.1 GCA_947628155.1 uncultured Clostridia bacterium | reverse complement strand
AAGCGCGATTGCCGAGTTTCTGCCGCCCAAGCCGCACGAGAGCGAAATGTACATCCAATACGGATGGTCGTCGCCTTCTCTGTAAATTACGTCCGGCGCCCAGTATGTGCCGTTCATGGTCGTGTTTGTGTAATTGCTGCTTATAAACGCGTTGGTTTTCGGTGAAATCGCGGACGCGTTTATATTTGTGAAATCATATTTTTTCCAGTTTATCAAATCCGTTGACGTGAAGATAAGATGGTGTGACGAGTATACATAATACGTGTCGTCGCCGGGGAATTTCACGATAGACGGGTCGTGCGCGCCGTTTGTGGTCGCGTCGCTGTCCGCCGGAGCGGTTACGGGCGATTTAACTCCGCAGTAGATCTCTCCCGCGTCTGTGGATTTAGTCAAATCCACGTTGTTTTCATCCGCAACAACTACCTTTACGACAAGCTTTTTCGCTGTCGCCGGAATTTTATCGGACGGATTTTTAACAGTAATGCCGAAATTCTTTGTTTCCGCCTGGGGAATATTAATACTTGAGGTCCCTGCGATGAGATTTTCCGAATTGTCGCTGTCTATGTAATAAAGCTCGGTATAAACATCACATCTGCCGGCGGTGTAATTTGAAATATCGGTTGATACACTGAGAACGCCATCCTCAGCAGGCGGCTCATCCGTAAGTTCAACCGATTCTCCGGCGTAATATGAGCCGGGAACGGGCTTCATGTCGTTCCACACAAATACCGATACGTCATCCGCCGCGTTTGCCGCCTCAAACGGAACGGTCACCTCAACCTCATCGGAAGTCGCGTTATCCGCGAGATTGTCCATGGCGACCTTCACAAGTCTGCCTTCGGAATCGTATTCCGCGATATATGCCGCAAGCTTTGACGCGTCGTTTGAATGTGCGTTGTAAAGCGTGAATGACGCGCCGCTGCCGCTGTATTTCGGCGAGGATACGTATATTTCATCCGGCTGCGGATCAGTGGTCGGCGTAGGCGCGTTTTGGGACATGAACGAATATATTTCCGTATTGTCCATATAGAAATGCGTGTCCGCGAGATAGCAGTTGTATTCGTTAATTAATTTGTCCGCCGCATATTTCGCGCCGTCGGCCGAAAGCGTCCTTATTTCCTCATAGCTCAGACTTCTTCCGTAAATGCGGAAATCATCTATAGAGCCTTGGAAACCCTCGCCGTCGCCCCAGTTCGCGTGGCCTATCCACGTTTTGGAATCGGCGGTGAACAGCGCGGGAACATTAACGTTTACGTGATCGGAAGCAATAAGCTTGCCGTTGCTGTAAAGCCTTGTTCCGTCTTGAGCAAATGCCGCGACAACATACTGCCAGTCTGCGGTGGACGGCGCGGTTACGGAGCTTAAACGGCTGTTGGTGTTGTTATAGCGCTCAACGGTAAAGCTTTCCGTGGTCGCGAGCATACCGATATATTTTTCCGTGTTTACCGTATGCGATGCTTCGCATGTGTTCATAAACGGCCAGTTGGGCGCGCTCGGAGAATCGGCTTTAAGCCAGAACGCGAATGTCGCCGCCTCCTTGCCCTGCAAAAGTCCGTCCGCGAGCTCCAGATAGTTCCCGGCAGCCTTTGACGCGATATTAAGCGCCTTGCTCTTGCCGTCCCAGCTGTCGGTATACGAAACAGCGCCGTTTTCCTTTACCGTGCCGCCCGTTGTCGCCGTGAACGAGCCTGTGCCCGTGCCCGCTTCGTCAAATGTCGCGTTAAACAGCAGTCCGTCCGTAACGTCGTACGGCGCGCCCTCGTCCGCGAAAACAAGCGCCGGAAGCGATGATAAAATAACCGCCGCGCTCAGAGCACCGCACAGCAGTTTTTTGAGTTTTCCTTTCATAAAATACCCTCCCTTATCAATAGCGTAATAATACTAATATAATTATACCCCAAAATTGCCCGGCAGTAAATATGTAAACTGTCTTTTTTACTGAAAAACAAACATAATAAACTGTTTTTTGAATAAGTTTTTTAAGGAGGTGGTCCATGTGAGAAGATATTTAGACAGTAATGGACAAAAATTGCAGATTTTGTCAATATTAATTTTTTTCCTAATGGTGATAGGGATAGTAACCGGCAGTATATTCTACACAAAAACCGGTGACGCGCGCACAGCGGTCGATGAGCATTTTAAAGACATTTTTCGTATGGCGGCTCAAACAGAAAATCCGCTTGGATCGGCGAAAGACGTTTTTGCGGGATGGGCCGTTTCGGCGGCAATAATATTTATTTCGGCATTTTTTAGGCTTGGCGTACTGACGACCGCCGCGGTTACCGTGCGCCGGGGATTTATCATGGGGTTTACCGTCGCGTCCGCGGTCGGCGCGTACGGAGCGCGGGGCTCTCTTATAATGTGCGGATTCGCGGCGGAGCTTGTGATCGGAACGGCAATTCTGGTATTTTTTTCCTCAGTTTCGGTTTCATATTCGATTGCCCGCGAAAAAATCTCAAAAAAATTTTTAATTTTTTTTGCGGTTTTTGCCATTTCAATATTTTGTGTGCTTTCGCTTTTACACGGTTTTTTTGCCACAACATTTATGAAATCGGTTCAGACAATAATAAACTAAAAAAGTAATAAAATGGTAAAAATGTTCTATAAAGGAAATAACGATCAAAAAAAAAGCTATACAAATCGAAAAAATATGTTATAATAATACTGTTGTAGCAAAAATTTAATTGCAATGAAATATATGACATCACACAGAAATGATACGGACAAAACAATGTAACAAAACTGCAAGGAGGGGAAATCGGGTAATGTATGCGTATATAGAGGAATATGCGAGCTATTTAAAAAATGTAAGACGCAAATCGCTTAATACGGTTGAATCGTACAAGCGTGATATAAATCAATATATTACATATCTGAACAGATGCGGGGTGACTGATATTTCCGGAAGCGTGAAATCGAATGTGCTTATGTATCTTCTGGAGCTAAAGGATATGGGGAAAGCGACGTCTACGATATCGCGTACTCTCGCGTCGCTGAGGTCATTTTATATGTTTCTTGTACAGAACGGCGTTATGGAGGAGAATCCTACAACTAATCTTGAAGCGCCGAGGGTAGAGAAAAAGCTGCCGCGGATCTTGACGGGAGAGCAGGTTGAGCTTTTAATGGAGCAGCCCTCGGACGCTGACCATAAGGGAATACGTGACCGCGCGATGCTCGAGGTTTTATACGCCGCGGGAATACGCGTATCGGAGCTTATAAATCTTAATGTCGGGGATGTTAACCTGTTCATGGGTTTTATCCGCTGCGCGGGGGAGAAGAAGGAACGCATCATCCCGATAGGCAACAAGGCGATAGACGCGCTGGGGAAATATATTGAGAAGGCGCGTCCGTATATGATACGCAGACCCGATGAACGCGCGCTGTTTGTCAATTGCTCGGGCGCGAGACTGTCAAGGCAGGGTTTCTGGAAGATAGTGAAATATTACAGGCAGAAGGCGGGTATCGAAACGGAGATAACGCCGCATACGCTCAGGCATTCGTTCGCCGCGCATCTGCTCGAAAACGGCGCTGATTTGCATTCGATACAGGAGATGATGGGACATGCCGACATTTCCTCTACGCAGGTTTATTCAAATCTCGTGAACAAGAGGATCAAGGACGTATATTTAAAGGCGCACCCGAGGGCGTAAATTTCGGCGGACAAGTCCGGGACAGTTAAAGGATATAAGGAGAAAAGAATGAAGAAAAAAGTCATAATAGCCGTTATTGCCGTTTTGGCGGTACTCGTTCTTGCGTTTGCAGCGCTCGTTTCGTGGCGGCTGTATTACATAGACGAGAATTTCGGTTTGGAACAGTGGAAGGCAAATCTCGAAAACGGCTCGGCGTCGCGGTATTACTATGTCAATAACGATAAACGCTACGTTGTCAGCGACGCGGAGTTTGAAGAGTGCGACGTCAAGGAAATAGTGGAAGAAGACGACGGACTCATTCATATGATAAATCATCCGCGTGGTTATGAAATAGGATTTCCCAAAGACACGGAATTTGATTTTTCGGCGTCAAATGAATTTATCGAGGCGCATAACGAGGATTATTCCTTTGTGATATCCAAGGAATATTCGCCGTACGAGAAAACGCGTCAATATATTCACGAGTATCTGCATAAGTTTCTTTTAAACGACCGTTTCCGGGAACAGAATAAGATAGAAGTCCATAAGGATTCTGTCGAGAAGATAGGCGATTTATGGATGGAGGTAGTATTTGCGACACGTACTCCCGCGCCGACAAGCGATATTGAACAGAACACATACGCGTACTGTTATATTTATGATAAGGATCAGCGGTATTATCGGCTTATGGCAAAGTCGCGCGAGTATGATCAGGACTTTATCGACACGGTTTATAAAATGCTCTATTCGTTTGATTTAAATGTGCCGATAAAGGGACAGATGCAAAATTTCACCGGTTATAAGAGCGTTCCCGACCCGAACTGGAACGAGGAGACGCGCGCGTTCTACGACGAGCTTGTGAATACGGATAAGCTTAAGTGGGGCGTATACGTACCGCAGGGAGTGCGCGACCTTCACTTTGACGAGGTGGAGGACATGGAGCGTAAGATCGATTATACATTTGACGGCATGATCGAGTACCTTTACTATTGGGAGGATTTCCCGGCCGAGGGTATGGAGGCGGCGTACGAGCGGAATAAAATCGTAGAGGTAACGGTTCAGTGCGCTACGGTAATGAATGAGGAGCTTGACGGCTGGAGCCCGGCGTTTGATTTGGTTGACGGCGTGCTCGACGACGATATACGCAGGTTCGCGCGTGCCGCGAAGGAATTTGGGCACCCGTTTTTGTTCCGGCTCAACAACGAAATGAATTCCGACTGGGTAAGCTATAGCTCGTCGGTAATGATGCTCGACCCGTCGCTCTACCGTGATCTATGGCACCGATATTACCGCATATTCGAGGAGGAGGGCGTAGATAACGCGATATGGGTATTTAATCCCAACGATAACACGTTTCCGCCGTGCGGTTTTAACGATCCCAAGGCATACTATCCCGGGAACGGATATGTTCACGTATTCGGCGTGACGGGATACAATACCGGGACATATTACGCCGAAACATTCGGCGAGAAATGGCGTGAGTTTGAGGAATTGTATGACGAAGCGTATGAGCTGTTCGCGATTGAGTTCGGCGGCTTCCCGTGGATCATCACGGAATTTGCCTCGTCATCGATAGGCGGCGATAAGGTGCAGTGGATTAATAATATGTTCGATGTGCTGCCGAAATATCAGAATATAAAAATGGCGTTCTGGTTCAACAGCGCCGACTGGGACCCGAACTATCCCAAGGAAACGGTCGTGTCTCGTCCGTACTGGCTTGACGAGACGGATGAAACGCTTAAGGCGTTTGGAGACAGAGTCAAGAAGGAATAATTTTTTCCGCTAATAAAAAATAGAAAAAAAGCATATTATAACCTTGTACAAATTACTTTTTGGAGGGATAAATTATGAGGAAAATAATATGCTTTCTATTATCCGCGTTTTTATTGTGCGCCTGCGTACCGGCCGCGGCGGCCGAGGGCGTGGAGGCGGACGCGAAGTCGCTGATTCTTATTGAAAATTCTACCGGCGACGTACTATATGAAATGAACGCGGATGAAAAGCTCCCGATTGCGTCGGTTACAAAGATAATGACCATGCTGCTTATAATGGAGGAAATAGACAACGGGAATATGACGCTTGACGACATGGTATCGGTGAGTGAAAACGCGATGAGCTACGGCGGCTCGACTATGTTTCTCGAAGCGGGCGAGCAGCTTACCGTTAATGATATGTTAAAGGGTATAGCGGTGGCCTCTGCAAATGACGGCTGCGTTGCCATGGCGGAGCATATAGCCGGTTCGGAGGCGGCGTTCGTGGAGATGATGAACGACAAGGCGGAGGAGCTGGGTATGACAAATACGCATTTTGCAAATACCAACGGCCTTGACGATGATGATCACTATTCATCCGCGCGCGACGTTGCGATAATGTCGCGTGAATTAATGACGCATGAAAAGATTTTCGACTATACAACTATCTGGACGGATTCGCTGCGCAACGGCAAATTTGAGCTTGCGAATACGAATAAATTAATACGCTATTACGATGGGGCTAACGGCCTTAAAACGGGTTCGACCTCAAAGGCGCAGTGCTGTATAAGCGCGGCGGCAAAGCGAAACGATATGCAGCTTACGGCAGTGGTATTGGGCGCGCCGACGTCGGATAAGCGCTTTGACGCGGCACGCAGCCTGCTTGACTACGGATTTGCCAATTATTCGATTACGCCGCTTTGCGAGGAGGGCGAGGAGGTAGAGCGTATACCGGTCGATAAGGGTACCGCCGAGGACGTCGGCGCGGTAACGGCCGGCCGCAAAACAGCGCTGTTCGCGAGAGGCGAGGGTAAGGATATAACACGCGAAACGGAGATAGAGGAAAATCTGTCCGCGCCCGTGGCGAAAGGCGAAAAGATAGGCGTTGTGCGGTTTGTATCGGACGGTAAGACGGTAGGGGAATGCGACCTTATAGCCGACGCGGATGTGGGCAGAAAGGGTATCGGAATGATACTCAAGCAGTTTTTCGTAAGTATATTGGGCGGAATATTATAAGCGGCGCGCGGATTTTTCCGGGAAATGACGCCGGCGCAGATTAAATGACGTTTAAAAATTTAAGCGCGCGTTTTTCAATGGCGGTATGACGTATTTGAACGCAGGCCGCTTACAAACAGAAGCAGGGGAATACAAGGAGGCAAGAAAATGGCAAAGAAGATATCGGCTATGGTTCTGGTTATGATAATCGTAGTATCGGGCGTCATATACTGCTCACCGACGCAGGCTGAACCAATGGCCGCGGATCCATCGGCGGACAGCTTCCCGTGGGCCGAGGAGGGTGTAAATTATTGTACCTCTCGCGGGATAATGACAGGCGATGAACACGGCGATTTGAAGCTCGGCGATAATATCACGCGCGCGCAGATGGCGAAGATGCTTACCGAGGCGTTTGGTTTATCGGGCGGGTCAGGGTTTGACGATGTTTCCGAATGGCATTGGTCGTATCCGTACGCACGCGCGATATCGGAATATATGCCGTCTAAATCGAGCGTGTTTAACGGCGATGAAAAGGTTACCCGTGAGGAATTTGCGGCGACGCTTGTGAGGGCGGCCGGACTTAATACGGGCAGTGTGCGCAATCCGGGGATATTGGAACGCCATTTTTCCGACGCGGGCGAGGTTTCCGGAATATACAAAACGCTGCTTACCATTGCGGTTGAGCGCGCGTATATGAAGGGTTCGGAAGGGCGCATACGGCCGAAGGATTTATTGACCCGAGCGGAGGTCGCGGCGCTTGTATACCGTGCCGCGGCGGACAATACGGGAGAAAGACCCCTGACATGGGAGGACTTGGGAATTGAGCAAACATATACGCCGATCATGGGAGACGCGCAGATAACGGTGGAGCAGGCTCAGAGCTGGGCCGTGTCGCGCGGCGCGGCTCAGCGGTTTATTGATATTGCTCCGGTGTATTGGGAGTATGGGAAGCAGTTTGGCATACGCCCGGAGGTTATGTACGCTCAGGCGGCTAAGGAAACGGGTTACGGACATTACGGCGGAGCCGTAAGGCCCGACATGAACAACTGGGCCGGGATAAAAATCAAATCTCCCATAGGCGACAGGACAGAGGATCATGAAACCTTCGCAAGCCCCGAGGACGGGGTAAGGGCGCACTATAACCACATGAGCGCGTATGTGGGTATCGAACCCATCGGCGATGTGCATGACCGCTATTATGTTGTAAAGAGTATAGACTGGGCGGGGAGCATAAAAAACGTCGAAGCGCTCGGCGGACGATGGTGTCCGGACTTGTATTACGGATACAGTATAATCTATGATTGTCTTGATCAAATGGCGCAGTATTAATATAACGGGCAGAAGTACAGACACTTCTGCCCGTTTGCGGTATAAGCGGCGGGATCCTCGGGCCTCATTCGGCGGCGGGCCCTTGAGCGGTCCGGGGTTGTTTCGAAGCGCTTGCCGCCGCGGAAATAATAGAAAGATTTTTTTGCAGCCGCTCGTTGTCGGGCGACATTTCCGCGGCGATTTTCGCAAACGCTTCGGCGCGGTCATAAAGTCCGATATTGTAGCAGGCGATCGCGCCAAGGTCATATATCGTAGAATCCCAGCTGAACGCTTCGTTGATGTAACTTAGCGGACGTTCGGTGATCTTAAGCGCCGCGTCCGTCATATGCAGCACGGCCGCCCAGTCGCGCTGCGCATACGCGAGGTTTGCCATCTCAACATAAGGCTCTCTTAGGTGCGGAGCTTCGGCGATCGCGCGGTATAGCCACCGCTGTGCCTCGTTAATGCTGCCCTTTGCTGCATATGCGCGCGCGATAAACCGCATTGACGCGCACCTCTCGTCGGCCCATTTCGCGTTCGGCATTTCAAGATGTTTTTTTAATGTGGTTATGCATTTGTCCCACTCATGGTAGAACATATACTCACGCCCGAGATAATGCATGTTTCTGTCGTCGTCGGGCGCTTCCTCAACGGATAATTCCAGCAGCGGGAGATATTGCCCCCGGGATTTTTCGGGATCGGGGTAGTGGTTTAAATGTATGCGCTTTTCTACCGTCTTGCGCTCCGGCATGACGCCGGAATATTCAAGGATCTCATGAACCGGGTGCACCCATTTAAATCCGTGCCGCGCGTGGATCTTTTCGTACAGAAATGTAACTCCGGGCGAACCGTCCTTGTTAAAGCTCCATGTATATGTATAACACAGCTGTGTTGTGCGCGGCGTCCACGCGTCCTCAAGAAGAGCGCGCCAGCCGGGCTCGAGGACCTCGTCAAGGTCTGTGCATACACATATATCAACGTCGTCCGGCACGAAGCTCAGCGACATATTGCGCGCCGTGTCGAACCGCCACGGGCGAACGCTGATTTTATTTACATATGCTCCCGCCTTGCGCAGCTCCCGCATGGTGCCGTCGGATGAACCGGTGTCGGCAACGTAGATTTCATCCGCCTCTCGCATGGAGTCCATCCACCGCTGTACAAATTTTTCTTCGTTCTTGCAAATGGCGTAAACCGCCACCTTATATTTACCCATATAAACACCTCATTTCAAAACGGATTATTATGTATAAGAAACCGCGGTTTTACCGCGGTTATACAGCGTGCAGACGTTTGTCTGCACGCTGTGGAGACTGCGGCAAATTAGGCAGGATTTCACGAAAACGAGTCTGTAGGCGTACGAGGGTACGTTAAGGCTCGTTTTCGTGGGAAGCGCATAACAGCGTCGTATGTGAACATAACGGCGCTGTTATTTTGCCAAAGAGAAAAATATTGAATCAAACAATATTCTATACTTCACGCGCGGTCCGGCCAATTTGCCGACGGTCTGAAGGAACCGCGGTTTTACCGCGGTTCCTTGTTATCTTATGAAATTCTTACAATTGTCAGCTGAGAGGGAGAAGCATTTGTGGACGACGCCGGGATGGTGATCGTTGCGTTGCCTGTATTCGCTACCGATAAAATATCGTTCGCGCTGACAGTGATAATCGATGTCCCGGAGATCGGGCCGTTTGCCGCCGAGTTTACAGAGGAAGTGTAGTCGAGATCCTCATCGTTTATTCTCAGCGAAAGCTCGCTGTTCGCCGCGGTGGCGTTTGCGCTGAAGGATACGAGATACGTGCCGGCTTCGGTGAAGACAAAGTCTGTACCGTTGTCGGTAGACGTAATGCCCGTTCCTACGCCGGGCCCTATTGTCGCAAATGATATTTCCTCATTTTGGTTTACGGTAGTGGTTGTTCCGGGCGCGGCAGTATAAAAGGATGCCGCCAGCGGAGTCGGAGCGTCAGCCCCTGCCGGGCCTGTCGGACCTGTAGCGCCTGTCGGGCCTGTAGCGCCTGTAGCGCCGGTAAGACCGATCGGGCCAATCGGACCAGTCGGGCCTGTAGCGCCCGTCGCACCAGTCGCACCAGTCGCACCTGCTGCCCCGGCCGCGCCGGTAAGACCGATCGGGCCAATCGGGCCCGTCGGGCCAGTCGCGCCAGTCGCACCAGTCGCACCAGTCGCACCTGCTGCCCCGGCCGCGCCGGTAAGACCAATCGGGCCAATCGGACCCGTCGGGCCAGTCGCCCCCGTCGGACCAGTGGCACCAGTCGCACCTGTCGCACCCGTTGCACCTGTCGCTCCGGCCGCACCAGCAGGGCCAATCGGGCCAATCGGACCCGTCGGGCCAGTCGCGCCTGTCGCTCCGG
>CANQYQ010000085.1 GCA_947628155.1 uncultured Clostridia bacterium | reverse complement strand
TTTCGCCAAAGGACACATCTTTTCTACTTCTGCTGAATATTTCATAAAGATACTCCTTTCATTATTCGCGGCGCGGCCGTTCCACGCGCCTTGCCGTCCATTATTTTAATTATAGCATAAATTTGCCGCGACTGCAATAATAAAATGTCAAATTTTACTTTAGATCGATAAATTTATACAAAACTCCGGACAGCGGCATGACGGAAGCCGTAAATTTGTTAAAAAATTAACAAGTTCAGCCAACCCATGATAAAGCCTAAAAACGCGCCGAGATAGACTATAGCGTTAAGCTCCTTCTTCATCAGTCCGAAAATCATCGCCTCAAGCTGCGATACATCAAACGCGGACACCTTGTCCTCGACCACCTTTGCGATATTTATATCCGCGAGAATCTGTCCGAGCCGTTCGCGAACCACGCGCAGATAAATGCTCATAACGAAGCCGACCGCCTCATCGAGCTTATCGCTGTACCGCTCGATCACGTCGCAGACCTTCATTGCCTTAAGCTTGTCATGCTCGCGGTCAAGTATCCCGCCGATGATCTCCTCGCCGTTTTCCGCGATGGTGTTATTGATCGACTCGCCCACACCGCGTGCTACGGGCTCCGCGATCTTATCGAGCATACTAAGTCCCATAGACGAAAGCTTACCGCGTATCCGTGACGCTACCGCGCCGGTTATCGCTTCACGCGTCTTTTCGGCGGTAAGCCGGTCATAAATCATGCGCGAGGCTTCTTTCTTTACGTTCTCCGCCGCGTTTTCCGCTTCCGCGCGCGGCGCGAACCACAGCGCCGCTTCCTCAAGCGTCATTGTGTTGCTTCTGTTTTTCTCTATCAGCTTTTCTATACCGGCGCGGATCTTCTCCGTCATATCCTCCGATGTCAGTACCTCGGAAAGTGTTTCGGTATTTAAAAGCTGGGTACTGATTACATTTCCCAGCGACCTCGCCACGCGCGCTTGCTCCTTCGGTATAAGACCTGGCGTGAACGGCAGCCGGCGTCCGAATAGGTAAACGGCTTTCCACGGCCGGAACAGCATTTTAATTGCCACAGCGTTCGTTATATAGCCTATAAATCCACCGATAAGCGGCGGTATTAAAAATGTGAGCGTCATACTTAAACCCTCCATGCCTTTTGAAGTAGTTTAGCATAAATATACGGGTATTGTCAAATAAATTTAACGGAAATTGTAATTTTACGGAAGTTTTTTCTTTACAAATACGGCGCGGTATATTATAATAACTTAACAGTACCGCGGCGCGGAGTGGTTATAAATTCCGCGGCATGAGCGGATTGGAGCGAAAAACATCGATACGGGAACGGGGAATATAAAAATGACACATATAAGCGGCGGCGCGGCGAAGGCGCGCAGGATCGTGGTTAAGGTAGGCACATCGACGCTTACATACGCAAACGGACGGACAAATCTGCAAAGGATCGATAAGCTTGCGCGCACATTGTGCGATCTCGCGAATCAGGGCAGGGAAATTATCCTTGTGTCATCCGGCGCGATAGGTGTGGCGGTAGGGAAGCTCAATATGAGCGAGAAGCCGTCGGATACAATAACAAAACAAGCGCTGGCATCTGTGGGGCAGTGCGAGCTTATGATGCTTTATGATAAGTTTTTCGGGGAATACAGCCGAACAGTGTCTCAGATCCTTTTGACGCGCGGCGACATAGATGTTCCGCACCGCGCGGAAAATACGAAAAATACGATGAACCGTCTGCTTGAAATGGGGATCATACCAATCGTAAATGAAAACGATACCGTTTCGGTAGAGGAGATAGAAATAGGCGATAACGATACGTTATCGGCCGTTGTGGCGACAATAGTCGGCGCGGATCTGCTTGTACTGCTGTCGGATATTGACGGGCTTTACAGCGACGACCCGCACAAAAATCCCGACGCGCGTCTGCTGGACGTGGTGGATGATATCGACAGTGTCAAGAATATGGCGTCGGGGTCGGTGACCTCGCGCGGCACGGGCGGTATGATCACAAAGCTCGAGGCCGCGAAAATGGCGACCGAAAACGGTATTGATATGGTCATAGCAAACGGCAGCCATATCGAGGGACTTTACGATATTCTTGACGGCAACATCTGCGGAACGCTCTTTAAGGCGCGGAACACGCGTTAATTAAATCTGCCGTCACGCGGAACAGTTGACAACCGCGCGAAAAAGCGGTATAATATGAAGCGGAAAGCTGTATACGGGGGAGTGCGTCGATGACCGAGACAAACAAGGCCGGGATAAAGGAAGCGGCATTCGCGGCGCTGTGGGCGTTTGTGATAATTATTGTATATGATTTTGCGGATACGGCTTTGCGGCTTTATACGAGCCGCGGCGCCGAGATGAATATGCTTCTGACAATAGGCGCGGTATTGGCCGGATGCGTGGTCGTATATTTTGCGCTGACGCGATACGCGGCGTCGTTTACTTATGAGGCGGGGAACAAATCGCTGCGTCTTACACGCAAAATCGGACATAGGGAAAAGAGTATCGAAATACGGTACCGTGATATTATTTCTCTGTCGAAAAAACGCCCCGGCAATATGCCAAAGCCTGTGTATAAAATGAGAAAAACAGTATTTTCGGATAAAAACATATATTATATGGTGTATAAAAATAGATCCGCGCATGAGACGGCCGTATTTGAGCCGTCGAAGGAGTTTGCGGAAAGCGTTTTATCAAGAATGAAGGAAGGTTAACATAAATGGCGGAAATAATCGGAGTGCGTTTTAAGACAAACGGTAAATCGTACTATTTCAATCCCGGCGAGCTGCCTATCAAAATCGGGGACAGCGTCATAGTTGAAACAAGCCGGGGCATCGAATACGGAACTGTTGTTATCGGCCGCCGTGAACTCAGGGACAACAGGATAACAAAGCCGCTGAAGAGCGTGATACGTCTGGCAACCGCTGAAGACCGGGCGCGTCATGATGAGAATAAGGCGCGCGAAAAGGAAGCGTTCGGGATCTGCCTTGAAAAGATAAAGGACAACAAGCTTGAAATGAAGCTTATCGATGTGGAATACACGTTTGACCGCAGCAAGCTGCTGTTTTATTTCACTGCCGACGGCAGAGTGGATTTCAGGCAGCTCGTCAAGGATCTGGCTATGGTGTTCAGAACACGTATAGAGCTGCGTCAGATAGGCGTGCGCGACGAATCGAAGGCGCTTGGCAGCTACGGAGTATGCGGAAGAAGCCTTTGCTGCTCACAGTTCCTGGACGAATTTGTACCCGTTTCGATAAAAATGGCAAAGGAACAGGGATTGTCTCTTAATCCCGGCAAGATCTCGGGCGCCTGCGGCAGATTGATGTGCTGCTTGAAATATGAGCAGGACACATACGAGGAGCTTAGCAAAAACAGCCCGAGACGCGGCGCGGCGGTTCGTACCCCGGACGGCAGGGGTACGGTTGAGAGCGTCAGTCTGTTAAAGGGACTTGTGAGAGTGCGTATGCCAGACGGCGGAGAGGACGTTATAAGGGAATATGACGTCAAAAAGCTCAAGGTTTTAAGCGTGGGGAAGAAGGGCGCGGATGAGCTCAG
Source organism: uncultured Clostridia bacterium (assembly GCA_947628155.1). Classification (GTDB taxonomy): domain Bacteria; phylum Bacillota; class Clostridia; order UBA1381; family UBA1381; genus 12844. The sequence continues at coordinate 6,799 of CANQYQ010000085.1, read as the reverse complement.
CGATAAGGAAATGGCTGAGATAGACAAAAACCTCGGTTAAGCTTAAAAAACACTTGAATAACGAAGAACTTTGTGGTAGAATAAATTTTAGGGACACCGTTACGAGGTGTATAACAAATAAGGAGGTGTGTTAAATGGCTTATAAAATTAACGCTGACGAGTGCATAAGCTGCGGTGCTTGCGCGGGTGAATGTCCGGTAAGCGCTATAAGCGAGGGTGACGCGGCATACGTTATTGACGCAGATACCTGTATTGAGTGCGGCGCTTGCGCGGGCGTATGTCCGGTAGGAGCTCCGGCTCAGGACTAATTGATGAGGATGCCGTATTATGCTTTGTTTTCATAAGCGTTTTACGGCATTTTTCTTATTTTTCTCCGCGGGTACCCGGTGATTAAATAACGCCCGGCAGCGGACGGACTTTATTTAATCATCGGCTATACAGAGATTACGGGAGGATAAACGATAATATGATAAAAAAACTGATATATACCATATCGGCGGTCGTCGCGGCGGCATGTCTTATGACGTCGTGCGGCAAGCCGACGGTAGTACTGGAAAAGGGCGGGGCAAAGCCTTCAACGGGCGACGCCTGGACGGTGTTTGTATATATGTGCGGCGGCACGACAGACGACGATATAATAAATAAAACATTTGAAGAAATGATGAACGTCGATTACAGCGAAAACATAAATTTCGTGGTTGAAACGGGCGGAAAAAGCGAGTGGGGTATAGATGGGATCGACCCCGATTTCAATCAGCGGTTTCTTATGCAGAAAAATTCCATGTTCCTTGCCGCGCAGACGGCGGCGGATAACATGGCGTCCTCGAACGTATTTGGCGATTTTCTCAAATGGGGCGTGGAAAAATTCCCCGCGAAGCATTACGCGCTTATAGTGAACGGGCAGGGCGGCGGCGCGCATAACGGCGCGGCGTTTGACGATATTTCCGGAGATATCCTCACGGTCGAGGACGCGGCTGTCGCGCTCGGTGCGGCGGGAGTGCAGTTTGATATAGCGGCGTTTGATTCCTCGTTTATGTCGAGCATTGAAACGGCGGCTCAGCTTGCGCCGTACGCGAAATACCTCGTCGCGTCGGAGGACATGATGTGCCCGTACGGACTCAATTATGAAGCTCTCGGCAGCCGCCTTGTAAGCGATCCCGGAGCCGATACGCTCGATATATGCCGCGATATCTGCGACAGCTATTACGAAAAGTGCGATAAATACGGCATGGCGGATATCGCAACGATCGCGGTCACGGATTTGAGCCGCGCAAGCGAGCTGCTTCAGGCGTTTGACGGTATGGCGGGCATGATGTCATACGCGATGGACAATTTCGGCAACGCCGCCCGTATGCAGCGCGCTCTTACATATGCCGAGCACGCGGGGGCTCAGTCGTGGGGCGAAGGCTTTACCGATATGGCGGACTTAAAGAATATGGCGGAAACAATACATAATGATATGGGCGCTACCGCCGATTTATTGATCCCGCTGACAGATGAGGTCGTCGCGTATAATATAAGCGGCAAGGCAAGGCCGTATGTCAAGGGACTGGGAGTGTATTTCCCGATTTCCGGCACGACGCGCAGTCTTGAACGTTACGCGGCGGTTTCGCCGAGTATCAATTACCTTTCATACGCGGGAAGAGCGTCGATAAACGCGGGATCCTCCGGCGGCGACGATTATACATCAACCTCGACATACTACGTATATAACGAATGGATGCCGCAGTTTACGCTGTACACGCAAGAAACGCCGGACGGATGTCTGGAGCTTGACACAAGCGGCGAACCGCTGCTTATACGGGATATTTATATGGATGTGTATTCGCACGACCCGGAAACCGGCGAGAGCTATAAGGTCGGAACAAAATATGATATAGACGGCGATCTTAACGGCACGATCTTCACAGCGGAGATGCCGTGGGAAACGTTGGGCATAAACGGCCGCGCGGTATACGCGAAGCGTATAGAGAAGGGTTTTGGATTCGATATGTATTCCGCGCCGGTGCTGCTTAACGGAAAACGGTCGAATATCAGAATAACTCATAAATACGGCGACGGCCTTGATTCATACAAGATCATAGGCGCGTGGTCGGGAGTCGATTCCGGCACGGGACTTGACAACCGCGACTTCCGGCTTCTTAAAACCGGCGATAAAATAACTCCGTTGTTTGAGCTGTACGGCGGTATAGACGAAAAGGAAGGCAAGCCGTTCAGAATAGGTATAACCGGAGCGGAGGCAAAGCCGGCAAAGATTGACGGCGGCGCCGCGTACCGATATATAGCGGAGGATATGTACGGCAATATCCACGAGGCGGATATGTGCATTAAACAGGAACAGCAATAATAGCTCCGCGCGGCGCGGTACACGCTTTTTCGGCGGACGGCGGCGGCACGGCGAAAATATATAATATAAAAGGAGTAATACAGAAAATGAAGTACATGGGCGTAAATGAAATACGCGAGAAATTCTTAAGCTTTTTTGAAACAAAGGACTGCCTGCGTCTGCCGAGCTTCCCGCTCGTGCCGAAAAACGACGCGAGTCTGCTGCTTATCAATTCGGGCATGGCGCCGATGAAGGCGTGGTTCCAGAATCCGGAAACAGCGCCGCGGCGGCGCGTTACAACGTGTCAGAAATGCATACGCACCGGCGATATCGAAAACGTCGGCAAAACCGCGCGTCACGGAACGTTCTTTGAAATGCTCGGGAACTTCTCCTTCGGCGATTATTTCAAGAAGGAGGCGACGTCTTGGGCGTGGGAATTTTTCACTAAGGTTATGGAGATCCCCGTCGAAAAGCTTTGGGTGTCAATATATGAGAACGACGACGAGGCTAAGGAGATCTGGATAAATCACGTCGGCGTAGCGCCGGACAGAATAGTAAAGCTCGGCAAGGAGGACAATTTCTGGGAGCACGGCACAGGCCCGTGCGGCCCGTGCTCGGAAATATATTATGACCGCGGCGAGGAATACGGCTGCGGAAAGCCGACATGCGCCGTCGGCTGCGACTGCGACAGGTACATGGAGGTGTGGAACCTCGTATTTACGCAGTTTGATAAGGACGACGACGGGAATTACAATCCCCTCCCCAACCCGAATATCGACACGGGTATGGGACTGGAGCGTTTGGCGGTAGTTATGCAGGGCGTCGATAACCTGTTTGAGGTCGACACGGTCCAGGACGTTATAAAGCATACGTCGAAAATCGCGGGCGCGGAATACAAAACAGACGAGAAAACCGATATATCTCTGCGTGTAATTGCCGACCATATAAGAAGCACGGTTATGATGGTGTCTGACGGCGTTATCCCGTCGAATGAGGGCAGAGGCTACGTTTTAAGGCGGCTTTTACGCCGCGCGGCGCGTCACGGAAAGCTGCTCAATATCGACCGCCCGTTCCTTTACGAGGTCGCTCAAACTGTTATAAAATGCTCGGAAACGGCGTATCCGGAGCTGGAGGAAAAGAAGGATTATATCACGAAGATCATCAAGAAGGAGGAGGAGCGTTTCGACGCGACTATCGACAACGGACTCGTGGTATTAAACGAGTATATTGACACGGCGAAAACGGACGGCAGAACAGAGCTTACCGGAGACGAGGCGTTCCGCCTTCACGACACATACGGATTCCCGCTTGATTTAACGGTCGAAATGGCGGCGGAGCAGGGCCTGACGGTCGATATAGACGGCTTTGACGCGGCGATGAACGAGCAGAAGGAAATCGCCAGACAATCACGCAAGGACGGCTCGTCTTGGGACAGCGATGAGGTTTATACGTTTGAGAACGCGGATAAGACGGAATTTGTCGGCTACAGCGAGCTCGAGGCTCAAAGTGAAATCGTTGGGATAGTATCGGAGGGCGAGGTAAGCTCGGTTATCTCCGAGGGCGAAACGGGCATGATCGTTACCGCTAAAACACCGTTCTACGCGGAGATGGGCGGTCAGGTCGGTGATACCGGCGTTATATATTCCGATAAGGCGGAAGCACAGGTCGTTACGACCCGCAAAAACGCCGAGGATATTTACATGCACGAGGTAAAGGTGACAAAGGGTTCGTTTGCGATGGACGATACGGTGACGCTGGAAATTGATAAGGTGCGCAGGATGTCCATCTGCCGCAACCACACCGCGACGCATTTGCTTGACAAAGCGCTCCGCGATGTTCTCGGGACCCATGTCGCGCAGGCCGGTTCGCTTGTAAGCGACGACCGTCTGCGTTTCGATTTCTCGCATTTTGAGGCGATGACGACGGAGCAGATCAAGGAAACGGAGAGGATAGTAAACGAGAAAATTCTCGAATGCATTGATGTAAAAACTCGGGAGCTGCCGATAGACGAGGCGAAAAAGCTCGGCGCGATCGCGCTGTTTGGCGAAAAATACGGCGACGTGGTCCGCGTTGTGTCCGCGGGCGATTACAGCGTTGAGTTCTGCGGCGGTACGCATCTTACAAACACCGCGCAGTGCGGATTGTTTAAGATTATTTCCGAGGGCGGAGTCGCCGCGGGAGTGCGTCGTATAGAGGCGATAACCGGTAAAGGCGTGCTCGATTATATAGCGGAAAAGGACGCGCTTGTGGAGCGCACGGCGGCGGCGTTAAAGACGAATCTGATAAACGAGGTGGACAAGAAGGCGGAAAGCGTTGTAAGCGAAAATAAGGAGCTTGAACGTACAATAAGCTCGTTTAAGGAGCAGATGGCGGCCGCCGCGGCGAAGAACGTCATGATGGGCATAAAGCATATAAACGGCGTTAACCTCGCGACAGCGCAGATCAACCGCAGCGTTGACGAGATGAAGTCTATGGCGGACAATATAAAGGCGAGGAACCCGATGTCGGTCGTTGTGCTTGCCACGGTATTCGAGGGCAAGATCACCTTTGTCGCGATGGCTACGAAGGACGCGGTAGAAAAGGGCGTTCACTGCGGCAATATTATCCGCGAAATAACCGCGATAGCCGGCGGGCGCGGCGGCGGAAAGCCGGATATGGCGCAGGGCGGCGGCGCTGAAGTGAACAAGATCGACGACGCGCTCGCGGCGGTTGACGATATAATAATGAAGCAGATAGGATAAATGGTAAAGATAAGGAGAGAGACAGATGAAAATTCTTGCGGTAGTGGAATCATCCCATCAAGGCAACACACGGAAAATCGCCGAAGCGATGGCGGAGGTAGCGCCGATAACGATAACCGATATCGCGGGCGCGAAGGATTACGATTTTGACGATTTCGATATTGTCGGATTCGGCAGCGGAATTTACGCGGGCAAGCCGGACAGGAAGATAACGAACCTTCTGAAAAATGTTTGCGATGAGGAAAAGTATTCGTTCGTGTTTTCCACGTCCGGTACGGGCAAAGAAAAGTACAACAATACGCTTATAAAGCAGCTTGAGAGCAAAAATAAGATCGTCTTGGGCAGCTTCGCATGCAAGGGACTCGATAAGTTTTTCGTACTGAGGCTTATCGGAGGCACGAACAAGGGCAAGCCCGACGAGGCGGATTTTAAGGCGGCGAGAATGTTCATTCTTGACGTTATGAAAAAATACGAGGTGGTAAAATAATGGATTGCTTATTTTGTAAAATAATCGCGGGTGAGGTCCCGTCAACTAAGGTGTACGAGGATGACATGGTATACGCGTTCCGCGATATAGCGCCGACCGCGCCGGAGCATGTTGTAATCGTTCCGAAGAAGCATATAGCGTCGGCGAATGATATCACGGATGATAATATTAATTATGTGACCGCGATATGGAAGGCTGTGCCGAAGATTGCGAAGGAGCTGGGCATTGACGGCGGCGGGTATCGCGTTGTCAATAACTGCGGCTCTGACGGCGGACAGACGGTTAATCATCTGCATTTCCATCTGATGGGCGGCCGAGAATTCGGCTGGCCCGCGGGTTAAGTAATATATTTGTAACAATATTTGAAAAATCCTAAAAAAAGACTTGACATTTGTCCGTAATATATGTATAATATTTAATGTTGTATGAAAAAAAACATACAGCTTTCCATCAAGTCCTTTTTCTAATTGACTTGCCGGAGGGAGGGATAAGAATGTCTGAAGTACGGGTAAAGGAAAATGAATCGCTTGACAGCGCGCTCCGCAGATTTAAGCGCCAGTGTGCCAAATCGGGCGTTATGTCGGAAATCAGAAAGCGCGAGCACTACGAAAAGCCGAGCGTAAGACGCAAGAAGAAGTCCGAAGCGGCAAGAAAAAGAAAGTATTAACTTCTTAAAATAAAGGAGACGGCGCAAATGTCACTCAAGGAAAGGCTCAACGATGATTTGAAGTCGGCCATGAAGGAGAAAGACACGATCAGGAAAAACGTCGTACAGCTCATAAGAGCGGGCGTTAAACAGATTGAGGTCGATAAAAGAATTACTCTTGACGACGAAGGCGTTATGGACGTGATCGCGAAGCAATTGAAGCAGCGCAGAGATTCCCTGCCCGAGTATGAAAAGAGCGGCCGCGATGATTTGATATCGCAGTTAAAAAATGAAATTGAGGTTCTTATGAGTTATCTGCCTGAGCAGCTCACTCATGAGGAGCTTGAAGAAATCGTTAAGGAGGCAGTCCTGACGACGGAAGCAAAGACGATAAAGGATATAGGAAAGGTTATGGCATACGTTATGCCCAAAACTAAGGGCAGAGCGGATGGTAAGGAAATTAACGCAATCGTGCGTTCAATGCTTAATTAAAAAATATCGGGGCACAAAATGCCCCGTATACGCTGGTATAGCTCAGTTGGTAGAGCAGCTCATTCGTAATGAGCAGGTCGCGGGTTCGAGTCCCATTACCAGCTCCA
>CANQYQ010000084.1 GCA_947628155.1 uncultured Clostridia bacterium | reverse complement strand
GCGGCTTTCCGAGGGAGACGGCGTTATAATCGCTATTGATTTATATCCCGATTTTTATAATATAAGCGAAACCGACCCTGTATATGATATTCTGTACGGCAGCGTCAAGGGTTATCACGCCGTATGTCTTGTCGGATACGACGATAACAAGCAATGCTACGGCGGAGTTAAAGGCGCGTTTAAGTTTATCAACTCATGGGGCACAAGCTGGGGACTTGACGGATACGGCTGGATTTCGTACGATATGCTGTCATACGGCGAGGTCGGACGCGGATACGGGTATATCGTTGACGCAGGCGAGCCGCTGTATTATGAAAACGATTTCCAATACGCGGTCAAGGACGGCGAAGCGGAGATAAAACGATATATCGGCAGCGGCGGCGATGTGAAAATTCCCGAAACGATGGGCGGCTATATCGTTACGAAAATAGGAAATTACGCGTTCGAGAATTGCGAAACGCTCACAAATGTGACGATACCCGATACGATTGCGGAAATCGGATGTCATGCGTTTTACGCCTGTGAGGCGCTTGAAAATATAACAATTCCCGACAGCGTTGTGAAAATTGAAACAGGCGCATTTTCACAGTGCAGCTCACTGAAAACGGTGTTCATAGGCAGCGGTATTAATGAAGTCGTTGACCCGTTCGGCTCATGCGAGTCGCTGGAACGAATCGACGTTCACCCCGACAACACGTCTTTTGCGTCGGAGGACGGAGTTTTGTTCGATAAGACGATGAAAACGCTTATTCGCTATCCGGAGGCAAAATCCGGCGCGTATACGATTCCCGACAGCGTGGAGGAAATCGGCGACCGCGCATTCATATACTGCGACGGTTTGACGGATATTGCAATCCCCTCCTCTGTGAAAAGAATAGGCGATTACGCGTTTTTCAGCTGCGGAATTATCACGGAGGTAATTATACCCGAGGGCGCGGAGGAAATAGGCGACGGCGCGTTTAACGTGTGCTTGGATCTGAAAAAACTCGTACTGCCGGACAGCGTTATAAAAATCGGGATTGATATGTGTACGCTCCCCGACGGGTATTCGCCGACAACCGTTTACTGCAGCGCCGGCACATACGCCCACGCTTACGCGAATTTAAATTGTCCGCAGTATGAGGCGCGAATGAGCGTGCCGACGCTTGACGGCGGAAGTGAGGAGCTTACAATAGTAAGAGATTCCTTTTCCCTGCACAGGCTGCGTTTGGAAAATGCGGACGGCAAAGAGCTTTACTTTGCCGTATATGATAACGGCGCGCTTAAACGCGCGTATGCTTCCTACAGCGGCGAAATCAGCGATATAGATTGGGAAGATATAGAGAGCGGCAAGGCTTTCATATGGGACGGCAATATGAAACCGCTCACCGCGCGGTCGATAAGCTGATTCCGTCCGAGATTGCGATGGATTGATACAATTAGCAGGTGAAAAGCGGGGGAGGGGAAAAGAGAATGACGCGGGTACATCCCGCGTCATTCTTTAAAATAATTGTCTATATCTTTATGAGTTTTGGCTTATTATTCATACATGGCCGCGGCGCTTTGCGCCATGCTTTTAAATCGGTTTATTACTCCGCGCGGTGAAACGATGGTCATTTCATCACCGAATGTGAACACCCACGCCAAAAATACCGGACTTATGGCCACATTTATATTGACCTTAAAATGGTCGTCATCGTCAGGGAACAGCGTGGTGTCCTTGCCGAATCGGTCAATGATCACACCGGCAAGCGATTTTTTGCACCGAAGCGTGACTGTTTCCTCGCTGCCGCTGAACATTCCGAAAAATTTTTTTGCATACAGCGCCATATCAAGCTCTTTAAAGGCCTGCTTCCCGTCGCGTTCCCGAGCTACAGTTTCGATATTTGTCATTTTATCGACTCTGAAATGCTTTATTTTCAATTCCTCGCTGTCATACGCGACAAGGTAATACATTTCATCGTCCCATGTAAGCGACCATGGACTTACGACGTACCGTTCGCCGCCGCGGCGGTACGCGCGCGTTTTTTCGGCTGTCCAGTCAAAGTATTTGAAGCTCACCCGCGAATTTTCCGCGATTGCCGCGCAAATACTGTCAACGTTGTAGTAAATGCTCTCGTTTGCGGTTTTTATGCGGTTTATCACATACACGGTTCTCTGGAGCTGCGCGGCGTCGTGTTTGCTTGCGAGCGCCTCGAGCTTTTTTATAAGCTCGCCGCTTTTTTTATGCGTAATGAACCGCGACGACTGGACCGCATCCACGAGCAGCTTCAGCTCCGGCAGCTCAAACTCACGGCTTCCTAAATAATAGCCGTAGCTTTTGCCGCGCATAGGAAGTATGTCCATACCGAAATCCTGTAAAAGCCTGATATCGCGGTAAAGCGATTTTCGTTCAGCCTCGATCCCGTATTTGCTAAGCTCATCTATTATTTGCGCAATCGTTATCGGATGCTTTTCATCAGTTTGCTCCTCGAAGATTTTGCGCAGATACAGCAGCTTGAGCTTTTGATTTTCACTTTTCGCCATAATTATTTCGCGAGGTGGAACGCTTCCTCAATTTCTCCGATTTCTTCATCATTTATCGCCACAACATCGCCGAGCTGGCGCGACGCGATAATAGCCTTCGCGCTGTATTCGGCGACCTCAAGACGGTCAAACGCGTTCAAAAGGCTGTCTCCGGTAACGATAACGCAGTCATTCTTTACGATCGCGATGGGTGTATTTTCCTGGAATACCTTGGCCGTTTCCGCCTCATGCGTATAAATTGAGCCGAAATCGAGCTTGGGGATATTGCGCATGAGAATATAGCTTTCGGGAATCGTGCGCGAATCAAGCTCCTGATCGGATACCGCGAACGACATTATGCACGGCGGGTGCGCGATAACGATTGAGTTGATATGCGGATGCTGCTTGTATATCTCACGGTGCAGTTCTACGCTCTTCGACGGTATTTTACCCATCTCTCGGTATTCGCCGCTTATCTTTACGATATCCTCCGGCTCTATGTACTTTCTATCCTTCGCGTGCGGCGTTATAATAAACGAGTTATCATCAAGACGCTGTGAGAATGTTCCCTGTGTGCTCGTGAAAAGCTGCTGATTATACGCGCGCTTTACAAGATTGCACATATCGCGGCGCGCGATTTTTTCTGTGCTGTCATAATGATTTATAACGACCTCGTTCATTGCGCTGACCTGCTTTGCCTTATACCAGTCGATCTGCTCGTCGGTAAGCGAGATAACCGACGCGCCCATCTGCTTCGCGTCAATTTGCAGTCTCGCGCAGAAATCGAGCGTTTCAAACGCTTTGAACGCTTCAAACATTGAGGATGAGCCTACAACTACGCCGTGATTTTCAAGAATTACCGTATTAAAGCCCTTCTTAAACTCTGACGCAATCTTTTCTCCCAAATCATCGCTGCCCGGCAGGCCGTATTTCGCGATACCGATATTGCCGCAGGAGAACTTAACGTTCGGGATAATGTTCGTGTCCGGCAGCTTTCTTACTATACTGAACGCCACCAAAGCCGGCGGATGCGCGTGAAGCACCGCTTTCAAGTCGGGGCGCATCTTATAAATATGCTGATGGAACGGGTATTCCGACGACGGCTTATGATTGCCGACAATAGTACCGTCGGGCTTAATGCAAATCATGTCGTTTCGCGTGAGGCTGCCCTTATCGACGCTGCCGGGAGTAATCCAGATGTCGCCGTTGTCGTCGAGAATCGACAGGTTTCCGCCGGATGTGGTTGTCATGCCGTAGCCGTAAATTCGCTCCATGAACATAACCAGCTGGTCGGCGGGATGTAACATATTCAAATCCATATTTATCTCTCCTTTTTATTGAAATCTTTTTTCCGCGTCAGCGAAAATTTCTTCCGTTGTTCTTACCGCGTCACGGGTAATGCGGTCAAACACAACAGATGTGTCACCGGAGTAATCATTAACGCCCGTAGCCGTGGAAAATGACATTTTATATCCAAGCTCGTTTTTTACGCGCCAATCGAGCGTATCCGTATAGTAGCCGTACGGCCATGATATGCTCACAATATCCTTTCCCGTAATCGTGGACAGGCGTTCGGTGTTTTTGCGTATATCCGCGATAACATCATCAGCGCCGTCGGAATTGTATAGGTTTGTAAGGGAATCCTTCGGCATTTGATGAATCATATCGGTATGCGAACCTATTTCAATGAGGCCGCAATTTGCCATTTCATGTATTTGCCACTCGCTGAGATATCCGTAACGGTTTATGTATGAGCCTACAATGAACATAGTCGCTTTAGCGCCCGTGCGCCGCAATATCGGATACACTTCCGTGTACCAGTCGGCGTAGCCGTCGTCAAAGGTGAGCAGCAATATTTTTTTGCCCTCCAGATTATTCATGCTCTCATTCGCAAGCTCGCCCGCCGTTATCGGGATATATCCGCGCTCGGTAAAATAGTTTATATCGGCCTCGAGCTGCTCCGGCGATATGCCCCAGTCGCCCTGCCGCTGAGGGTCATGAGTTACCTCATGATACATCAGCGTTACTACGCGCGCGTTTGCCAGCGCATTGGCCGATGCGGCGAAAAACATAAGCAGCGCAAGGCTTATTGCTGTTATTTTCTTCATTTTACCCCGTCCAATTCATGTCTTATTTCAAAAATACGGTAAGACGGAAAGCCTTACCGTATTTTGATTGATAACAGATTTATTCCGCGGCCGACTCGGCGTCCTGCGCAGATGCTTCCGTCCCTGCGCCTTCAAGCCGTATGCACGGCTGATTGCCGTCACCGCCGTATTCGGCAGCAGCCTCCTCATCGGATATTACACCCTCGGGAAGCGGATCGGGCAAGTTGCCGTTAGCCTTCATGTCCGCGTACGCGGCTTCCTTCTCGTCAAGAATCGCCTGATAACCATCCTTCAAATACTGCTGACAGTATTTCTGGTATTTAGCGTCCAGCTCAGCCGGAGCGCAGTTGAACATATCGGTAGCCATGATCTGCCAGTCATTTAACAGCGTAGCGCCGTATGTCGTCAGGGAATCAATCGAACGGTCGAACAGGAAGTCGATGTAGTTATAGTGGTCGTTATCCTTGATCCTCTCATAGTTTTCCTCAATCAGATACTCAAATCCCGCCGGAGCGTAGGTATATACCTGAGCCTGGATATTGAGCTGATCCGAACCGTAATCGCGGCCCTCCGTTACGACGCACCACATATCCTTGTTGGCGTTGTAGTTGAGTCTCTCATCGCCGGTATAGCCGTCGATAAGTACAGGAATTTCTCCGCCTTCAACCTGCTGCATGTTATATGTAACGCCCTCTATGCCGTTCTGCATGGTAAGAAGGTTGTCGTACATCCACTCGAAGTACATATACACAGCCTCCGGATGCGTGCAGTGAACGTTAATGCCGCTCATAAGGCCGAACGGGTTATCCGCTCTTGAACCCTTGATGATCTGATTACCGTTTTCATCGGGATTAAGAATCGTCGGCGTAAGCGACAGCGTAGCGTTTGGCTGGTTCTGCAGAAGCGCGCTTATCTCAGCGGATTCCTTCGTAAGATAGAAGCCGTGAACGCCCTGAATGCCTGCCGAGAAGTTCTCGCGGGCAGTTGAACCGTCCTTGTCAAGATACCACTCGTTGCTTACAACTCCCATGTTTACAAGGTTATTGTTGTACTTGATCTGCTCATATGTCGGCTCCCACGGAAGCGAGCATACCGACAAATCCGCGTAAAGCGCCCAGTCGTGAGCCGATATGGGATAATTTCTGTAGCCGTGGTTTCCGAAGTTCGCGTTGGGAAGAGAGAATCCCAGTGCGATGGTATTCGGGCCGCCGGGTTTTTTGGCCGAAATGGTTTTTAAGATATTGTCATACTCTTCCTGCGAAAGCTGCCAGTCAACAGAGCTGTCCGGAACGCTGAAGCCACACTGCTCGACCCAGTCCTTACGAATTACGGAAATGAAGTTGTAGGCTCTGGGACGCGTACCCGGCAAAAATACCTTCTCGCCGTTTACATATGTGTATTCTCCCAGATCCTTTGTTGACTCATAATAATCGGGAGCAAACTTTTTAAGCATTTCCTCGTCGATTTCCTGGAACGCGCCGGATTTAGCGTATGTGATACACTGCGGATAGTCGTAATGGAACAGTATATCCGGCTGTCTTGAAACCTTACCCGCCATAAGCTGGTTAAATTTTGTAACCTCGCCCTGACGCGGGATGGCTATGTACTCAACCTTGATATTATGCTTGTCTCCAAATTCCTTTTGAACATAATGCGTCCAGTAGTTATCCGTTACGGGCGCTTGTCCTGTCTGGCCTCTGTCGTATACCGGTATACGCAACGTGATCTGTTCGGGATATACGTAATTCTCGGGGTCGTCAATGGACATTATCGCTTCGGTGTCTATAACCGCCGGAGCGCGGTTAGCACAGCCCGCGATGCCCACGGCCGACGCGGCAATGGCGGAGCCCGCTAAAATCAGCGATATAATATTTCTCATTTTCATATGCTTTGTCCTCCTTCAATTATTCCTTAACCGCGCCGACCATGGTACCCGAAACAAAGTACTTCTGAAGGAACGGATATACGATAATAATCGGTACTGTCGCAAACATAACCGTAGCCGACTTAACGACCTCCTCGGCCTGCGATGGCTGACCGCCGTCGCCCTCAAGAGCGCTGGAGTCCGCCGCCGCCGCTACAAGGTTATAAAGCTTTAACTGAAGCGGCTGAAGGTTGCTCGACTGAATGTAGTACAAAGCGTCCGAATATGAGTTCCAGCGTCCTACCGCGTAGAACAGCGCCAATGTCGCCAGCGTCGGTATTACGAGGGGAACCATAATCTGAACGAGAATACGGAAGTCATCGCAGCCGTCAAGCTGCGCCGCTTCCTCCAGCGACGCCGGTATGGCCTGCATCGCCGTTCTTAAAATAATCATATTATACGCGGATATCGCAAGCGGAAGAATAAGTACCGCGGCGGTATCCAACAGGTTTAAGCTGTCCATGAGCAAGTAGTCGGGGATAAGACCCGCACCGAAGTACATAGTAAATACGAAAATCGTATTTATTACGCCCTTGCCCATCATCCTCTGTCTTGACAGAACATATGCCGCGCATATTGTAAGCGCAAGACCTAAGGCTGTGAACAGAATGGTTATTATAACCGTAAATCCGAACGAATGCATCATCGTCGGGTCGCCCAATACTGTTTTATAGGCGTCAAAGGTAATGTCCTTGGGAAGGAACCATACCTGGTTACTCAACACCGCTTCGTTACCGCTGATCGAAACAGAGATAACATGGAAGAACGGTATGATACACAAAAGCGATAACAGTGCGATGAAAATATATATTCCCACCTTTACCGCGTTATAAACAAATCCTCTTTTTACATGCTGATTCATATTCTGCGGCACCTCCTTATACTAATCCGCCTTCGCCCATAGCTTTCGAAGCTTTGTCCGAAAGAAGGACGAGGATAAGACCTACGATACCCTGGAACAGACCGACCGCCGTTGAAATATTGAATCGGTTGGAGCCTAAACCTACACGGTATACATAAGTGGCGATAACCTCGGAGAAATCGGTTACGTTGGTATTTGACAACGCCTGTACACGTTCGAAGTTTGAACCCATCAGTCGGCCCAGCGCCATGATAAGCATAACGATGATGGTCGGCTTGATCCCGGGAAGCGTAACATGCCAGATCTTGCCCCAGCGTCCGGCGCCGTCGATGTCGGCAGCCTCGTAGAGGTCGTTGTTGATACCCGTGATCGCGGCAAGGTATATAATGGTTCCCCATCCCATACTTTGCCATACGGCAAGCAATATGTACATTACTGCCCAGTGCCATTTTTCCGTCAGGAACGGAATCATCGCTGACCCGTCCTTGCCGCTCAGCGTTCCGATAATGATGTTTACAATACCGGTTGACGGTGAAAATAACTGATACGCGATAGCCGAAATGATAACCCACGACAGGAAGTGCGGCAGATACAATAATGTCTGCGTGAGCTTCTTGTACCATGTGCAGGTTATTTCATTAAGCATAACCGCTAAGATGATCGGCATCGGGAATCCGCATATAAGGTCGAAAATGTTAAGTACGAGCGTGTTCCTTAAAGCCGTGTAAAATTCGGCGGACGAGAACATCTCCTTGAACACATTTAAACCTACGAACGTAGATCCCGAAAAGCCGAGAATGGGATTGTAATCCATAAACGCGATCGCCAATCCCAAAAGAGGAAGGAGCTTGAATATAACTATAAATGCGAGCGGAATCGCAATAAGTACATACAGCTCCCAGTCACGCTTCAGATAAAATCCAAAGCCGTTTTTTGGTTTAGCTGAAAGATCAGCTTTTGAAGTTTGTGTTTTCATCAAAACCCTCCTTTTGGTGTTTTTTGATTATTTACTATATTTAATCATAGCACTTTTTATGCATATTGTCAATATAATTGTAAAAATTTTATGAATATTTTTGCCTGATTTTGAACAATATGAATAAATAAACAGCGTCAAACCGCCATTTTGCGCGGTTTGACGCTGTTACCGTACACTGCTTATATAAAATTTTAATTACATCAGACGACCTCGGAACCGCTTTGTATACCGTCAGGTACGGTCAAGACAGTCAGTCTATCCTCAAATTCCGCGGACAAAATCATACCGCGGGATTCTAAGCCCATCATTTTGCGCGGCTTTAAATTCGCGATGAACAGCACGTTTTTGCCTATCAATTCCTCCGGCGTGTGGTATTTCGCGATACCCGATAAGATCTGACGCGTTTCGGGACCCGTTTCAATAGTGAACCGCAGCAGCTTATCCGATTTTTTGACCTTCTCGCATTCTATTACCTTGCCGACGCGTATATCGAGCTTTTCCCACTCGTCAAACTCGATATGATCCTTGAACGGAGCGATTTCTATCTTATCCTCCGCCGCCATTTCCGCCTCGAGCTCCGCGAGCTTCTTCTCCGCGTCGATACGCGCGAACAGCGGCGTCGGCGTTCCGACCTTCGAACCGGCGGCAGTCGCGCCGAACGTCTTTACGCTTTCGTGCGACAGCTCGGTTTGCCCTATCTGCTCCGCTATTTTTTCCGATGTATCCGGCATATACGATGACAGCAGCGACGCGATTATTCTTATCGTTTCGATAAGGTTGTACATAACCGTGCCGAGCCTCGGCTTATCGTCCTCCGATTTCGCAAGAACCCACGGCATCGTTTCGTCGATATATTTATTCGCGCGGTTTATTACTGTCTTTATCTCGTCGATACTGTCCGCCACGCGAAGCTCCTTCATCTTCTTTTCGATCTCAATAATCGCGCCCGTCGCCACGGCTTTTAAATCGCCGTCATGATCGCCCGCGAATTCACCGGACGGGATAACTCCGTCAAAATATTTATTAACCATGGACACCGTACGATTAACGAGATTGCCCAAGGCGTTCGCCAAATCGGAATTATACCGCGCGATGAACGTCTCGTAGGTGATCGTGCCGTCCTGCGCGAACGGCATTTCATGGAGCGAATAATAGCGCACCGCGTCCACGCCGAAATGGCGTATCAAGTCCTGTGCGTAAATGACGTTGCCGCGGGATTTTGACATTTTCTCCTCGCCGAAAAGCATCCACGGATGCCCGAACACCTGCTTCGGGAGCGGCTCGCCGAGCGCCATAAGCATGATAGGCCAGTAAATCGTGTGGAAGCGTAAGATGTCCTTTCCTATTATATGCACGTCCGCCGGCCAGTATTTTTTATACAAATCCCCGCTTTTGCCGTCCGGATGGAAATCGAGCGCGGTGATATAGTTTGAAAGCGCGTCGATCCAAACGTAAATCACATGACCGGGGTCGAACTCCACGGGTATTCCCCATGAAAAGCTTGTGCGCGATACGCACAGATCCTGCAAACCCGGCTTTAAGAAATTGTTGACCATTTCCTTCTTGCGCGACTCGGGTTGAATAAACTCCGGATGCGACTCGATATATTCCATAAGCTTGTCCTGATATTTGCTAAGCTTGAGGAAATACGCTTCCTCCTTCGTGCGCTTTACCTCGCGTCCGCAGTCGGGGCATTTGCCGTCAACAAGCTGTGTCTCGGTCCAGAACGACTCACATGGCGTACAGTACCAGCCTTCATACTCGGACTTATATATATCGCCTTTGTCGTAGAGCTTTTGAAAAATCTCCTGCACCGCCTTTTCATGATACTCGTCGGTCGTGCGGATAAACTTGTCATAGCTGATGTTAAGCATATCGGCGATATCGCGTATCTCGCCCGCGATCCTGTCAACATGCTGCTGCGGCGTTATGCCCTCCTCCTCGGCGATCTCCTGGATCTTCTGCCCGTGCTCGTCCGTACCGGTGAGGAAGAACACGTCCTTGCCGATATAGCGGTTGAACCG
>CANQYQ010000083.1 GCA_947628155.1 uncultured Clostridia bacterium | reverse complement strand
CGGGAACGCTCTGCTTGCGCCCCTTGTTAAAGGGGAGAGGGCCAACGAAGTTGGCGAGGGGATTCCGCAATTACAACGAATCGCTGCAATATACGGTTTTCTGCAAAAATGAATCCCTCCACCATGCTGCGCATGGTCCCCCTCCCTTTGACAAGGGAGGCTAACGCTCGCCGTATACCATATCGTGTTACGGAACACGGGTGGCCGGTGGCCGCCCCTACGGTGTTCGGGTTTCCCATACGCATTTGCACGATAAACATAAATTTACCGCGCGATATATCCCATATATGATAATACCGCGCGGCATAAAAGTCAATAAAACTACAATATTATTCAAAAATTGTTTACACAATCACGTCTTAAACCGGTTCACTATATATTCATTCGCGGTAATTTCCAGCGCGTCATCAAGCGGCTCAAGGCCTTTAAAACCGGGATCGCGCCGTTTGATCGCATTTGTAAGCACATAATCGCACAGGCGCGGATTTTTCGGAAAAAGCGGGCCATGCAGATATGTCGCGACCACATTTTTATAAATAACCCCCTCATATCCCGACTTATCATCGTTGCCGAATCCGTAAACGACCTTGCCCAGCGGCGTATGCGAGCCGATATGGGTTCGGCCGCCGTGATTCTCGAACCCGACGATTTTTCCGCCTATCGTATCCGATTCCAGCACAGCGTTGCTTATAAGCCGCTTTTTGCCCTGCTCGGTATAAATATCGAGAATATCCAATCCCTCGATCGTTTCGTCCTCAAGCTTATAATATTTCCCCAAAAGCTGATACCCGCCGCACACGGCGATCAGCACGCCGTTGTTTTCAACATAATCCTTCAAATCCTTTTTATGCTCCAGCAGTCTGCGGCAGACTATCTTCTGTTCCCTGTCCGAGCCGCCGCCGATAAATACAATATCTATGTCCGACAAGTCAAACGGCCTCTTGTCGTCGCAGGTATATTTGACCGTTTCCGCCTTGATACCGCGCCATTCAAGCCGCTTTACAAGACATGCTATATTACCCCTATCGCCGTACAGGTTCAATAAATCCGGGTATAAATGCAATATTTTTATCATCATTTTTCGCCTCCGTTCTTTAAGAGCGAATTTAAAACCGCCTCGGTAGGATAAAGCGCGGTATAATTTACAAGCACATAGCAAACCTCGCTGTCCGTTTTCAGGCAGGCCTGGACCGCCTCACGCATGGAGGACGTCATCATATCGACCTTGATATCCTCATACTTAAACCGCAGGCTTATATCCCATACGCGTATTCCGGTGGTGACAAGCGTATTTAGCTTATCGTTTTTGATCTTGTCAAAATCCACGTCCCACAGCCACGACACATCGCGCCCGTCGTTGGCCTTATCATTTATCGCCACAATAACGTCCTTTTTCCTGTCGTCCGTGTTCACCGTCGCTATCGCCTGATTAAATCCCGCCGGATTTTTCGACAGGCTAAGGATTACGGGCTTATTGAACGAAAATTCCTGCATACGGCCTATCTGCGGCTTATACTCCGTCAGCAAGCCCGCGAAATCGTCGGTGCCCTCGCCTATTACATCGAGCGCGCCGTAAACGGCGATAAGGTTGTATATGTTATAGAAGCCTTTATAATTTATCTTCATCGGCTTGCCGTTTATCGTAAATTCCATCGGCGATTTTAATTTAACGTTTTTCACGTCAAAATCTACACGCGGGCGCTTAAAGCCGCACGAAGGGCAGAAATAGTCGCCAAGCTGAGAGTAGTGGTAATAATTATACGTCTGCTCCGCGCCGCATACCGGGCAGAAGCGTCCCTCCTTTGTATCGTCAAGCTGCGGCAGCACCTTTTCCGAAATGCCGAAATAATACGGAATTACGCCCTTTTCGCGGCCGAACTGAACGCATAGCGGGTCGTCGCCGTTTAAAATAAGCTTTAAATTACCAACCTTCGCCATGGCCTTTTTAAGAATATCCGATGTAATATCGATTTCTCCGTAGCGGTCAAGCTGATCTCGGAACAAATTGGTTATGATCATCACATCCGGCTTTATATAATCGAATACGATCGGCGTATACGCCTCGTCAATTTCAAGGCACGCGTAATCGACCGACAGCTTTCCAAATATGTTCATTTCCTGTATCAGCGCGGTGACGATACCGTTTAGCATATTCGCGCCCAAACGGTTGCACAGAACCTTATAACCCTTCGCCTCAAGCGCGGAGCACATGAGATTGTTAGTCGTGGTTTTCCCGTTCGTTCCGCAGGTTACGATTATCCCCTTTTTAACGCATTTTTGCAGCTCCTTGGCCAGATCCGGGCACAGGCGCATGGCATATTCACCGGGACTTGACGAGGATTTCTTCCCCGCCAGCTTTCCCGCGGCGGTCAACAGCTTTCCCGCCCATACGGCAAGTAATTTTCTCATATTGTTATTTCCTTTCAATCCGTGTAAGCACAGCGCACGTTTTCGCTGTACCTAATAATTATTATACAATATTTCATGTTAATTTTCAATAAGAGATTGAATATATAACAAATTTGTGATATATTTGTAAATGGACAAAATACGAGCGGATAATTTCCGCGGTGGAGGGATGGTTATGAAAGCTCCGATATTTGAGCGGCTTGAGAATTACGCGGCGCAAAACCGTGTATCCTTCGCCATGCCCGCCCATAAGCGGCGCACGGATTTTTCCGCCGCCGCGCGGCTCGACGTGACGGAGCTTGCAGCGACCGCCGACCTTCACGCGGAAAGCGAAGCGGTGCGCGAGGCGAACGAATATCTCGCCCGCGCGTACGGCGCGAAGCGAAGCTTTATTTTAACCGGCGGCTCCACCGCGGCCGTTCACGCGATGATTTCGGCGGCCGTACGCCCGGGAGAAACGCTGCTCGCAACACCCGACTGCCATATGAGCGCGGTCAATATCTGCGCCGTCGCGGGGATAAATATGCGCGCCGCGGATATTGAATATGACAGCGTGCACGGCATAAGCCGGGGTACGAAATCGGTACTGAAATATTTAAACAAATACCCCGATATCCGCGCCGTTTTTATCACCTCCCCGACATATTACGGCATGTGCTCCGACATACGCCGTATAGCGTACGAATGTCATACGCACGGCAAGCCGCTTATCGTGGACGAGGCGCACGGAGCGCATTTTATCGCGTCGGAGCGTCTGCCCGAAACGTCGGTAAAATACGCTGATATGGTGTGCCAGAGCGCGCACAAAACGCTTAACGCGCTCACCGGCGCGGCGTATCTGCACGTTAACGGCAGTCTGGTGCCGCCGGACAGAGTGCGCAGATTTATCAATATTTTCGAAACCTCATCGCCGTCGTATGTGATCGCGGCGTCGGCCGATACGGCGCGCGCGGAGGCGGAAGGCGGCGGCTGGGAGGAAATAATAAATTTATGCGCCTATTTTCGCGGACGCGTGAAAACGCTCGGTGTAAATGCGGTCAGCAACGACGATATAACGCGCATCGCGCTGAATCTTAATGCGTTTGATATTACGGGTTATGAAACAGAACGGATATTATCGAAAAAATACGGCATTGACATAGAAATGGCGGACATGAAAAATATCGTGCTTATCACATCGCCCCAAAATACACCGGCGGACTTTGACAGACTGTACGCCGCGCTTCGGGAAATTACCGCCGAAGCGGCGAACGTCCCGCACGCTGTATCAATACCGCCGCCAATACCGCGCCGCGGGATAATCAAGCCTATGACGGCGCTGTTTTCCGACGGCGAGGATATCAAGATCGACCGCGCCGAAGGGCGCGTAAGCCGCGCGTGCGTCACGGCGTATCCGCCGGGAACGCCGGTGATTTTCCCGGGCGAAAAAATAACTACGGCGCACATAAATTTACTTCTCGCACTCGCGGACGCGGGCGCGAAAATCACGGGAATGAACGAAAATAAGATAGATACGGTAAAAGAATGATGGAAGAATTGATCAGCATATCAGGCACGGTTGAAGCAATAATATATTCCAACCCCGATAACGGCTACACGGTCTGCGACATCTCGTCGCCCGACGGACGGCTCATAACGGCGGTGGGCTGCATTCCCTACATAACCGAGGGTGAAAGCGTGGTTATGACAGGCGAATGGACAACCCATCCCGATTACGGCGACCAGTTTAAGGCTTCGTACTGCGAGTCTGTTCTGCCGTCGGATGAGGATGAAATACTCAGGTATTTATCCTCCGGAGTTGTATCCGGGGTACGCGAAGCGACGGCGAAAAGGCTTGTCGCTCATTTCGGTACGGAAATTTTCGACATAATGATAAACGAACCCGAACGGCTTGCCGAGATAAAGGGCGTAAGCAAGGAAAAGGCAAAAAAAATAGGCAAGTCTTACGCTCAGCTTCAATCCATGCGGAGCGTTGTGATGTTTTTGCAGAAATATAACATCAGCGCAAACACGGCGGTGCGAGTGCATAATATTTTAGGCCCTAACGCCGTAAAAGCGATAGAGGCCGACCCGTATATTTTAGCCGACCGCGTAGACGGCATAACCTTCCGCACATCGGACACCATCGCGTTCGGTATGGGCATACCGAAAAACAGTCCGACGCGGCTCCGCGCGGGTATAAAATACGTTCTGCAAACCGCCGCGTATTCGGACGGCCACACATATCTGCCGCGTTCCCTGATCATCGACCACGCCGCGTATGAGCTTCAGGTAAGCGAAACCGAGGTAGAAAACGCGCTTAACGAGCTGATATTCGATAAGGAAATTTTTACAGATACTGTTGACGGCATAGTAGTTTATTACCTATACCATTTTTATGAAGCGGAATATTATATTTCACGGCGGCTTGGCTCAATGGCGAATACGGAGCAGAAATTCACCATGACCGCCGACGATGCGGAAAAGGCCATTGACGAATACGAAAATGAGCACAATATAGAGCTTGCCGCCGAGCAGCGAAACGCGGTCGTAACCGCGCTGTCGGAGGGGTGCATGGTGCTTACCGGCGGTCCGGGAACCGGAAAAACCACTGTGATCCGCGCCATTTTAGAGCTTTTGCGATCGCTTAAGCTCTCCACGGCGCTTGCCGCGCCCACAGGACGCGCCGCGAAGCGGCTGTCGCAGGTAACGGGACGCGAAGCGAAAACGCTGCACCGGCTTCTTGGCACGCAGCGAACGGCAAACGGCAATTTCCATACGTTCTCACACAATGAACAGCACCCTCTTTCGGAGGATGTAATAATTGTTGACGAGGTAAGTATGATCGACGTGAGTCTCATGTCGTCATTTCTGCGCGCGGTAAAGCGCGGCGCGCGGGTCATATTTTCGGGCGACGCGGACCAGCTGCCGTCGGTCGGGCCGGGAAACGTGCTGCGTGACATAATAGACAGCGGCGCGGTACCGGTAATAAAGCTTAACAAAATTTTCCGCCAGGCGGAGGAAAGCCTTATAATCGTAAACGCCCACCGCGTGAACCGCGGCGAGCTGCCGGATCTGCGTACGCATTCGAGCGACTTCTTCTTCTTAAAGCGAACGAACGCGGAAAACAGCGCGTACACGGTAATCGATTTATACATGAACCGCCTGCCGAAAAGCTACGGCGTAGACCCCCTAACGGCGATACAGGTGTTATCGCCCACGAAAAAGGGCGCGGCCGGAACGGTAAATTTAAACCGCCTTATACAGGCGCATGTCAACCCGCCGTCGCCACGGCGGCGCGAGCATACCTACGGCAAGACGGTGTTCCGCGAGGGCGATAAGGTAATGCAGATAAAAAATAATTACGATATGGAATATAAGAGCGCCGACGGCGAAACGGGTACGGGCATTTTTAACGGCGATATGGGCGTTATACGCGAAATAAACCGGGATGAAAAATACATGCTTATCTCTTTTGATGAAGACAGGACGGTGGAATATCCGTTCACCTTCCTCGATGAGCTCGACCTTTCATATGCCGTGACCGTGCACAAGAGCCAGGGCAGCGAATTTCCGATGGTGATAATGCCGGTGTGCGCGTTCACGCCTCAGCTTACGTCAAGAAACCTGTTTTATACCGCTATAACGCGCGCGAGAGACATGGTAGTGCTTGTCGGCAGTGAACGGACTATTGCGAACATGGTCGCGAACGACCGCAGAAGCGGCAGATATACAGGCCTGAGAGAACGGCTGATAACTATGAACGAAATTTTCAAAACAGGAGGCGGGATACAGCTATGAAGGGCGCGGTATTCGACGTTGACGGAACTATATTAAATTCAATGGGCGCGTGGTTTGACGCGACGTATAAATTTTTTGACGAGCAAGGCATAGTAATGGACGCGGAGCAGATAAACGAGTTCAAGGAAATGCCGCTTGAGGAATCGATACCGAAAATAAAGAACGACAACGATCTTAACATGACTGTCGAGGAAATATTCGCGTGGTTTTTAAAATACGTGGGAACTCAGTATGAGCTGCATATTCCCGCGAAAAAAGGCGTGTGCGAATATATAAAACGGCTTCATGAGCGCGGCGTCAAAATCGCGCTCGCGACGTCTGGTTACAAGGACATGTGCGAAAAGGCGTTTAAGCGGCTCGGGATATGGGATTATATCGGCGCATGCGCGTTTTCGTCGGAGGTCGGCGTGAACAAATCCCATCCGGACGTGTACCTGCTCGCGGCGGAGCGTATCGGGATAGATCCGGAGGAATGCGTGGTGTTTGAGGATATTGTCACGGGACTTCGCGGCGCGAAAATCGGCGGCTTTAAGACCGTCGCGGTCGCCGACGACTCAAACGAGGGCCAGCGCGGTGAGATGCGCGAGATCGCAGATATGTATATAAACGATTTCACAGAGCTTCTCAACGCGAACGGACTTGACAATTTATAAAATGCGCGGTATTATAAATAGGCGCGGTGCGCGAGAGTGAGAAAAGACGAGAAAGCGGAGGAGAGAAGGAGAGAAGAAAGATATGGTACTGATATTAGGCTCACTGGAGCTTGGCATGATCTACGGACTTTTGGCGCTCGGAATATTTATAACATTCAGAATATTAAACATTCCCGACCTTACATGCGAGGGCAGCTTCACATTGGGGTTGTCATTATCGGCGGCGCTCACGCGTGTAGGACATCCGTTCCTCGGCATGATCGCCGGGATAATCGGCGGTATGGCGGCGGGCGGCGTAACGGGGTTTTTACAGACGCGCTGCAAAATACACCCGATTTTGGCGGGAATACTCGTAATGAGCGGACTTTATCCGATAAATCTTTTAATACTGGGCGGCAGTCCGAATCTGGCGATTATGAACAGCGGCACGATATTCAAATACGCCGGAGCGTTTTTGGGGAATGAGGGCGCGAAAATCGCCGTGTCGCTCATTTTCACCGGAATAACGACTATTGCCCTCGCGATGTTTTTTAAAACCCACACGGGACTTGCGATACGCGCGACCGGCGATAACGAGGACATGGTACGCGCGTCGTCCATCAATGCCGACGGCATGAAGGCGGCCGCGCTTTCAATCGGCAACGGCGTGATCGCGCTTTGCGGCGCGGTAATAGCGCAGTACCAAAATTACGCCGACATCAATTCCGGCGCGGGCACGCTCGTATTGGGACTCGCATCCGTAATAATCGGCGAGGTTATAATATTCCGCCGTGACTTAACATTATCGCTTATAGCGGCGGTAGTCGGTTCAATCGTATACCGATTCATAATCGCGCTTGCTATGAAGCTGCCGTTTTTCGACGCGAGCTATTTAAAGCTCGTCTCGGCCGTAATAGTCGCGGTCGCGCTGTCGATACCCGCTATTAAAGCCCGCGCGCGGCTCGCGCGGATAAAGAAGGAGGGCGGACGCTATGCTTGATATACAAAACGTAACAAAAGTATTCGGCAAGGACACGGTAAATGAGCATACCGCGCTCGACGATCTCTCGCTTCACCTTGATAAGGGCGAGTTTGTCACTATTGTCGGCTCGAACGGCGCGGGCAAATCCACGCTTTTTAACGCGATATGCGGTACGTTTTTTTCTGACAGCGGTCATATTTCGCTTGACGGCGCGGATATAACGTATATGCCCGAGCATAAGCGCTCAAAAATGATAGGCCGTGTGTTCCAAGACCCGATGAAGGGCACATCGCCCAACCTCACGATCGAGGAAAACATCGCGCTAGCGTACGCGCGGTCAAAGCACGGGCCGCTCGGATTCGCGCTCAATAAGCGCGACTTAAAAATATTCCGTGATGCGCTCGCGGATTTTGACATGGGACTTGAGGACAGAATGAAAACTAAGGTCGGGCTTTTAAGCGGCGGTCAGCGCCAAGTTGTGACGCTTCTTATGTGCACGGTAGTCCCGCCGAAATTACTGCTGCTCGACGAGCACACAGCCGCTCTCGACCCCGCGACGTCTGAAAAAATCATGAAAATCACGAATGATATGATCCGCAAAAACAATCTGACCACGCTTATGATAACGCATAATATCAACTCCGCCTTAAAAACCGGAACGCGTACGATCATGATGGACAGCGGCAGTATAATTCTTGACATCAGCGGTGAGGAGCGCGATAAAATGAGCTTAAATGAGCTTCTTGATTTATATACCCGACGCAGTAAAAAGGTATTCGATAACGACAGAATGCTTTTGGGTACGGAATAAAAAATGTAAAAACCGGCTCGGATTTTCCGAGCCGGTTTTAAAATCCCACATATAGCATAAAAGCTTCTCATAAAACGCCGTTTTCATCACACAAAACAGCGTTTTCATCACACAAACACGAATTGTATCAGGAGCATATAGCAAATTGTCCCCGCCAGAATCGACAGCAAAGTATTATGCCTCCACTTATGCAGCGCCGCCGTAAGAGCGGCGGCGATAAGCTCGGGAATACCATGGCTGCCCGACATAAAATCAACCTCTCTGAAGCAATACACCACCAGCATTGCGATTATCGCGTACGGCAGCACATTGCCCAAATACATTACAGGCTTCGGCGTATTTTTGGAAAACAGTATAAACGGCGCTAATCTTAAAACCGCCGTAACAAGCGCCATGACCGCGATAAGCGCGAGCGAATGAAAGACATTGATCATTTCGCTCCGCCTCCTTTTTCTATTCTCGGCCTTACCAAAAACAACGCCGCGCAGATACAGAGCATCGCGGGGATCAAAAATCCGTCCGCGCCGAAAATAATCAAGCACACCACCGATATCGCGAATCCGATAACCGCCGGGAGGCGGTTCTCCTTTTTCTCCCACTGCTCCACAAATATGCTCACGAACAGCGCCGTCATGGAAAAATCTATTCCCGCGCTGTTAAACGAGAGTGCTGTCCCGAGCGCCGCGCCTATCATTCCGCCGATTATCCAATAACACTGGTTCATCAGCGTCACGAGAAAATTAAAGCTGCTCCTATCGACCCCGTCCGGCAGCGGCGGATCCGTGCTCAGGAGCGAATACGTCTCGTCCGTTAGTCCAAACGCCGCGTACCACTTTTTCCAACCCATATCGCGATAGCTCTCCACCATCGAAATTCCGTAAAATAAATGCCGTGCATTCACCATCAGCGTCATAAGCGCGGCGCTTATAAGCGACGCGCCCTCCGCGAGTATGCTCACACCCACGTACTGCATCGCGCCCGCATACATCGTCACGCTCATAAGCGGCGCCCACCAGAACGAATATCCCTTTGACGCGAGCAGCACGCCAAAGCCCGTGCCAAGTACTATATATCCCGCCATAACCGGCAGCGACGTTATAAACGCGGCCTTAACTGTTCTTTTATTAATCATAATTCTTCCCTATGTATTTTTCAAAAATAAGCAAGGGCAACCCGCGGCTGCCCATATGCCTACGATCAACCCAATTATATATCAAGATTCGATACGTATTTCGCGTTTTGCTCAATAAATTCACGGCGCGGCTCAACCTTGTCGCCCATAAGCAGCGTAAACGTCTGATCCGCCGCGATAGCGTCAGCAAGATCCACGCGAAGCATCGTCCGCCTTGCCGGGTCCATTGTCGTTTCCTTGAGCTCGGCCGGGTCCATCTCGCCAAGGCCTTTGTAACGCTGGACCTTACATTTTCCCGAACCGCCCATTTCCTCAATGAGTCTGTCCCGCTCCGCTTCGTCGAATGCGTAGCGCTCGACGACATTTTTGTTCTTTCCCGTCCATACCTTATAAAGCGGCGGCTGTGCGATATAGATGTTACCGTTATCGATAAGCTCGCGCATATAGCGGAAGAAGAATGTAAGGAGCAGCGTCCTTATATGCGCGCCGTCCACATCCGCGTCGGCCATTATGATGATCTTTCCGTAATTTAACTTCGTTATATCAAATTCCTCGCCTATGCCCGTACCGAGCGCCTTTATAACGGGCAGCAGCTTATCGTTGCCGTATACCTTGTCCGCGCGCGATTTCTCGACGTTTAACATTTTGCCCCACAGCGGCAGAACGGCCTGATAACGTCGGTTCCTGCCCTGCTTGGCGCTGCCGCCCGCGCTGTCGCCC
>CANQYQ010000082.1 GCA_947628155.1 uncultured Clostridia bacterium | reverse complement strand
CCCGTATGTAATCGCACGACGCGTTAAACGACGCCTCCACGTCAGCGATCATACCGGTTATAATAAGCGTACCGCTGAACCGGTCAACAAAGCTCAAATCCACATTCGCGCTTTTCGTCGAGATGTCCGCCGCAATTACCGCCGTTTCCGCCGGACTGACGGTCAGTATCCCTATCGCCGCCTTGCTGTAATCGATCTCGGGGTTTAGGCCCAGCTTCTTATAAAGCACCGGGTCGGGACTCGCAATAATGTGCGCCAGCGTAATCTGCTTGCCCGGTACAAGCTCCTGTATAATTCTTTGCTTATCGTCCATATTTCCTCCTAAAAAAATGCCCAGAATCCCATAAAACCGAGCACGAAGCAATACAGGCATATCTGTATTACCATCAGCACCGGCACGCCTATCGCGAATTTCCGTTTCTGCGTCTTATGCCGCGCTGTCATCATGCCCAACATTCCGCCCGCCGCGCCGCCTATCGCGCACAGCAGCATAAGCCGGTTTTCGCTTATCCGTATTTCCTTGCGCTTGGCCTTGTCCTTATCCGCGGCAAACTGCACAAACGTAAATATGTTTATGAACAGTATGTACGCCGCAAGCAGAAAAAACACGATTCGGTTCGCTGTGATATTCCCGAACAGCTTTAGCGAATTTGACGGCAGCGCCGTGCGTCCGGACGACGCGCGGTCTATCATCATGTCGCCTATGAACCGGAAAACAGCGCACGCGCCCGCCGCGGCTGATTTGAGCAGTTCCCGCAGCGCTTGTACAAATTCATCTATCGTCATTTTGTTCCCCAATCAATATATAGTATACACCAAAAATTCACATACGTCAATATTGTATGTGAATTTATCTTCGCTTATCAAGATTTAGTTCTTCGAGCGTTATTGTACGCGTATGCTTTGTATGCGCCCATTCGGTTTTGTTCTTCTTCAATCCGCCCAAAATCGCAATCGGCACCCATGTGAAGTTATACAGCACGTATCCAAAATAGAACCACAGCATATTGAGCCGTATCTCCCGCCGCTCGTAACAGACGACAAACGGCATATACAGCATTTGTATTATCACTATCGCCTGCCATATCCAGCCGGGAATAAATGTCATCGCGAGGTCATTCATTTGTATGAACCCGAAATCCCCGCCGAATGTCTCAACATACGCGAAAAATGTAATTATACCGACCGCTATAACGCGTATAGGCTGTACAAGATATGTCGCGCAGTCGATACACGACCAGCTTCGCTTCGTTATTCCGCGTTTGATCAGCTTCCAGAAATACCGCGACGCGACATCCCAATGCCCCTGCATCCACCGCGTTCGCTGCCGCCATGACTGCCTGAGTGTAAGCGGCTTTTCATCATAAACCTTCGCGTCATACGCGAAGGCGACCTTTTCGCCGTTCAGACACAGCTTCATGGTAAATTCCATGTCCTCCGTCAGACATGTCGCGCCCCAGCCGAGCTTTTTCAGCGTATCGAGCGCGATTATAAAGCCTGTACCGGACAGCTCGCAGCACATGCCGAGCTTATACCGGGGCAGCTGAAAAATGCGGTTTATGCTCCAGAAGCAGTAGGAATATGACGCCGTGATCCATGAGTCATACGGGTTCTTGCTGTCGAGAAATCCCTGCACGACCTTAAAGCCCTGATTCGCACGTTTATTCATCGCACGCAAAAAACCCGGGTCTACAAGATTATCCGCGTCAAATACGGCGACGTAATCGTATTTCGTCTCCATACCGTACAGCTTTTCAAACATCCAATCGAGCGCGTGACCCTTCCCGCGCTTGGCCGCGTCAAACCTTTCATATACCAGCGCTCCCGCCTCTCGCGCGCGTTTGGCAGTCTCGTCGGTACAATTATCCGCAATCACGAATATATCGTAGTATTCAGCCGGATAATCCATCCCCTGAAGGGATTTTACCATGTTGGCTATAACCTGTTCTTCATTATGCGCCGCGACAAGCAGCGCGAATCTATGATTCTTATTGGTTATCGGTTTGTTTTTGTCCTTGATCGGAAGGAATCCCACAAATCCGATAAAAAAGTAATACAAACCTATCGAAAGCGAAAATATCTGCAAAATCAGGCTTATCACCGGAATAATCATATTCCCGTCACTCATACGCCCTTTCAGCCTCCCAATTCGTAATCTGTATTAATTTTACTCTCTTTTTGCAAAAAAAGCAATAGGAAAATGAAAAACTGTCATAATTCATAAAAAATAAATTCGTCAAACCGCATTTTTTAGCGTACAAAGAACGCCAATATAATAATCAGCTCCGCCAAGCCCAAGCATAACAGCAGCTTCGCCAGTTTAACGCGCTCGCGGCGACGCTCCTCCCTGATTCTGAACGCCCTCATTGCCCGCGCTTTATCCGTTTCGGTCATCATAATATCATCTCCCGTGACATATTTCCCCCATTATATGTATATGCCCGGAAAACTCCCGATATGACTGTCCGCGTCAATTATTTATAAATTATGCCCATATCTGAAAGAACCGCCCTCTATCTAAAAGAACCGCCCTCTATCTAAAAGAACCGCCCTCACGGACGGTTCTTGATATTCGTTATTCCGCTACGAACGGCAGAAGCGCAATCATTCTCGCGCGCTTGATCGCCGTTGTGAGCTGACGCTGATGCTTTGCGCAGTTACCGCTGATACGTCTGGGCACTATCTTGCCGCGCTCGGAAACAAATCTCCTGAGCTTCGCGGTATCCTTGTAATCAATATGCTCAATCTTATCAACGCAGAACATGCAGACCTTTTTTCTCGGTCTTCTTGCTCTCTGCGGTCTTTCAACTCTTTCAGCCATGAATTTCTCCTCCTTATCAATTTTTATCATTTCCGTCAGAACGGAAGATCGTCCTCACTGCCGTCGAGATCGGCAAATCCCATAGAATCAAAGTCTCCGTCCAAGCCCGAACCGCCGCTGTTTGACGGCGCCGGCATACTCGCCTGAGCGCTCTGATATGATGACGGCTGCTGATATCCGCCGCCTTGGTAATTTCCGCCGCCCGAGGACTGATTTGATGATTTCGGCCCGTTAAACGATACCTCGTCCGCTACGACCTCCGTCGCGTAATGACGCTGACCGTCCTGACCGTCCCAGCTCCTCGTCTGAATGCTTCCGCAAAGCTGTATTCCGCTGCCCTTTGTAAAGTAACGGCTTATAAATTCCGCTGTACTTCTCCACGCCGTGCAGCTTATAAAATCTGTCTGCTGCTGGCCGTCACGCGAATAACGGCGCGATACCGCGACTGTGAACCGTACCACAGACGTACCCTGCGGAGTTTGGCGAAGCTCCGGGTCTCTTGCCAAATTGCCGACTAAAATAACCTTGTTCATTGTTTACGCCTTCCTTAATCAATCCTCGTCTTTTCTGATAATGATTGTTCTTAAGATGCCGTCCGTAATCTTGTACTGACGGTCAAGCTCCTTCGGGAACTCCGTGTCCGCCTTGAAGTTTACGAGATAGTAAACACCTTCGGTTCTGTCGTTGATTTCGTAGGCAAGCTTTCTCTTTCCCCACTCGTCAACCGATTCAAGCTCTCCGTTCGCCTCGATAAGCGATGTAAACTTATCCTTAAGCGCGGTTACGCTTTCTTCGTCAAGTGTCGCGTCAACGATAAAAATTGTTTCATAGCTGTTTAACATCTTCTCAGCCATTTTTTTGCACCTCCTTATGGACTTTTGTCCCGGGTTTCCCTCCCGGGCAAGGATGCTTGTTTCAATAAGCCATAACATTATATACCTGAAATTGCTATTTGTCAAGCGATTTTTTCCGGTTTTTTAATAATTAAATTTTTTGAGTTTCCAATAATTAAATTCGCCCCTGCCCCGCCCTCATCGGCCGCGCGGTACGCGCATACCTTTTTTCGGAATTATTTAATATATCATTTATTCTACAAAAGTGTTACAAAATTATGAAATCCCGTTGTATTACATCTGTGATTTTTGTAGTTTTTTTGAAATGATTGTGTAACAAAATCATCAAAAGCCCTTGCGCAACGATACAATATGTTGTATAATTATGGGTAATAAATGTGAAATACGCAGTTTTTAATATAGATAGGGGATTAAAATGTCTGAGAAGATATATTGTATACAATGCGGCAGAGAGATAAAGGAGGGACTTCTCTACTGCGACAGATGCGGACAGTCCGTAGCAAAAAGCAAGCAGCAGCAGACGAAAAATAAAACTAACCGGCGTCAGGCCGAGGAGCTTCACCGTGAACAGATAAACCGCAGAAAGCGCCGTGAAGAAAAGGAGATCAAAAAACAGATAAAACGCCGCAAGGCGCGCAAACGCGCAATAATTATGGGAATTACGGCGGCTATACTTATACTCGGCGTTTTCAGCGCGGCGGGAGCTTACATATATATGACCAAAAATTCCAGTATAAAAAGCGTAGATGATGTTGTAAATGAGGATATTACGCAAGCGTCGCCCGAGGTAACGTCCGGGCAGACTATTGTCTCGTCCGCATCCACAGATGCCGGAATTGGGTTCAGAACCTTTGAGCATAATGGCTTGAGCTGTCCCTATCCCGAAAACTTTATGCAGAAAACGTCCGTAAGCGGACTTATGCATCTCGAAGACCCGGCCGGCGGCGCGGTTATGAAAATCTCCGCCGAAAACGTTTCCGGACTTCCGAGCGATATGATGACAGCGTATTATGACAGCGCGTCCGGACTCGGTAAGGTCACGGAAAACCGTTCGGGCGCCGACTGGTATATTGTGACATATGAAACCGATTCGCTCATTTGCCACCGCAAATGTATAATTTCCGGCAATAACGCGCTTTGCTACGATTTCCAGTACGATAAAGCCTCGGCCAAAGCCTCGGAATACGGGGATATCATTACCAGCCTTGATGAAACATTCAATGTCTCACAAGATAACCAATAGCAAAGCATACGGCCATTAACGCAAATCTGACCGCAAATTTTACCGGTTTCTTCCACGGACGATCCGCTTCGCTGATTCGTCCGTTTTCTTTATTTAAATATTCGTTTACTATCCTTTCCGCATCAAGGATCGCCTTTGTGTCAAATTTCGGATCGTAATCCTTCAATATAATTATTGCCTCACTGATATACGGCGACGTCAGGTTGTTCAATATCATTACCTTCCGCTTCAAGTTCTTCATAACAATCCTCCCTGTTCATTCTTTTCCTATTATTTCCGTTTTCTACTCCGCTGATACGAATTTTATAAAGAAATATTTTTTCAATTATTATCGTATTATCCGGTATATTCTGCCGGTAATTTGCATATATTTTACAGAATACTCGATTATATTCCTGCAAAATCAGGCTTTTGTTACAAATATTACACTGTTTGTAACAAAAATGAAATAAAAGTATTGACTTTGTAACAAAAGTATAGTATAATGGTTAAACATGGAAAGCGAGGTTTTTTGTGACTGCGTTATAACGCTGTCCGCAGAAGCCGGGATATAGCGGCCGTTCTCACGGCCATGCTGTAAATATATGTAATACAAGGAGTACATTATGAGCACACAGGAAAAAAGCAAAGATGAACTTATCCGGGAAATGCGCGGGAAACGCGAAGCTCGCGCGCGCAGAAAAAAACGGAAAAAGGCAACGGCTGTTATTGCGGTCATTACGATGCTTACGGTTACAGCCGGAGCGGTTTTAACTGTATCGGCAAAGGAAATCAGTATTACGGAGATTGATGAATTTAACGGTACAAGTGAAACAAAAACTTATTATACGCTTCAGGACAGCAGTGTAGGTGATATTCTAAGCAAGAACAACGTGAGTGTAACCGAGAACGACAAAATAAATCTATCTGTAGACAAGGAAATCACAGATGACGAAGCAATTGTAATAACACGCGGCAAGGAAATCACCATAGTCGCGGATGGTGTGGAAAGAGGCGCTGTCGTAACGAAAGCGAATGCGCATGACGCACTTATTGAGGCGGGATACATACCGTCGGAAACGGACGAAATTACCGTAAACAGCGGCGCTGACCTCACAAGCGGGGATAGAATTGAATTTGTAACGGTAAGCAACACGGAGGATGTGGCTACTGAGGAAATTTCTCAGGATACCGAATACGTTGACGACCCGGATCTCCCCGAGGGCGAGACTCGTGTAGTCGATGAAGGACAAGCCGGCGTAAGGGAGATACGTTCCAATGTAATATATCGTTCCGGCGAGGAATTTTACCGCGAGGTCGTAAGCGATACAATGACCGCCGAGCCGCAGAATACCGTCATTGCCGTCGGCACAAAAAAACCCGACCCCACCCCGGCATCCACTGTTACAAATCCGGAACCCGTCGTAACGGACCCCGCGCCGTCCGGTTCGGTAAGCGTTTCCGATTCGGCCGGCACGATAGACGGCATGAGCTATTCACAGAAAATCACCATGACAGCGACGGCATATTCCACATCGCCGTCGGAAAACGGCGGTTATACCGTATCGGCAATGGGCAATCCTCTCGGCTACGGCATAGTAGCGGTTGACCCGAGCGTGATCCCCCTCGGTTCAAAGGTATATGTCACCTCCGACGACGGCTCATGGACATACGGCATCGCGAGCGCCGAGGATACAGGCGGCGCGATTAAGGGCAAGCGCATAGATTTATGCTATGAAGGCAGCGTCAGCAGCGTAAACAATTTCGGTCGTCGCAGCTGCGTTGTGTATGTTCTCGACTGAAAATAAATACGGTATTCCGCGTAAAAATTGTTTTACGCGGAAGGTCAATCAAAAAACAGCGCCGTTTGCACAGCATAACGGCGCTGTTATGCGTTTTCGCGAAATGGGTTCCGACGTATTTCCTTTTTATTAGATCCGGCCGTGTTAATTCACCGAGCGCTTATTGCAAAATTGCGTTATATTCAAGTTCGGGATAGCCGAGCGTCAGGCCGTTGTACTCGTAAAGTATACCATTGCCGCTATAGTTATTGACATACGCCTCCTCCTGGTCGGCGTACAGCTTAATTGCGTGAGGCCCGTCCGGAAGCTCGATTTGGAGCGTCCTTACTTTGTTCTCCGCAGCCTCATTTCCGTCCTGATCCTCCGTTGTTTGCGTAATCTGCTCATCTTTGATAACTCCCGTCTTGTCGTAACGCTCTCCGTCAACATATACCTCAATTTCATCGCCTTCCTTAAGCATGTCGGCGCCTTTAAGCGCTATATGCGCGGTATATGTATAATTATCCGGATCATGAGCTATTGCCGAAATTCTGCCCATCGTTACCGGCATCTCAAGGGGTTTCTTACCATTTTCGGTAAGCGAGTTTATATAGGCAATAACCGTCTCAACAAGGCCGCTGCCCTCGGCAATCATATCTTTCACGTCGATTATATAATCATGCGACGCGAGAATAAGCTTGGTAGATGTATCGTTTCTATCCAAATCCGTATTACCCTGGATAAGCGAAACGATTTCAATTTTTTCTCCCTCCGGCTTATTCGGGTCATATCTGAACCTCATGCCGCCTATCTGCGGGAAAGACCCGCTGTAGCTCGCGGTGAGGAATCCCGTTTCGGCATCCTGCGCGGTCACGGAAGAAACATATCCCTCAAGCATGGTATACAATTCCGCCGGTGTGATTTCCTTAATGCGCACCGTATTGGCATATGGCAGCGCGTTCACGATATGCTCGAGCGTAATTTTGCCGTTCGGTACGCTGCCGCGGAACCCGCCGCCGTTTTCGATAGCGACTATCGGAGCGGTTATATTGCCGTCCGCGTCCTTATATGTATCGGGAATGATGTTTTTCGCTTCCTCGATCATCGCGTCGCAGATAAGACTTCCGAAATTTGTTTCACCCGCACGGCTTTCGGCGATCACCTTTCTTATCGAGCCGCCCCAAAGCGTCGTTTTTGTTTCGCCTATTTCTGTTTTGAGCGTCTCGTTAAGCTCCGCGCTCGTATCGGTTATAACCTTTGTAACATCCGCGTTAGGCGCTATATTACCCATTGCCGCGCGCGACAGGAGTGTTTCTTTAATATTTACCGTTCCGTCTTCGGCTACGTCGATCGCCATTCTGCCGACATTCGCGCCGCCCGTTCCCGTCTGCGCTATTGTGATATTTCCGACCTTCTCATTTTCAATCGTGTGGCTGTGACCGTCGATAATCGCATCAAGCTCCGTATCCTTCATGGCCTCGGCAAGCTCCGCGCTTGTATATGTACCATATTTCAGATTGCCCATATGCGTAACCGCGATTATTACATCCGCGCCCGCAGCGTCAAGCTCCGCCACCTGCGCTTTCGCCGTTTCAACTTCGTCCTTAAATTCCACTCCCGCCAGATTTTCCGGTTTGGTAGACGTCATTGTATCACGCGTGGTGAGCGCGAAAATGCCGATATTAATACCGTTTTTCTCTATCATTACATTCGCGCCGTTGTTTTTGCCGCCGTCAGCGCACAAAAGCGCGCCGTCCTTGTATGTATTGGCGGATATGATTGGGAATTGCGCCTGTTGACGAAGCTTGGCAAACTGCTCAAGTCCGTAATCAAACTCATGATTCCCCGCCGCCATTACATCATAACCGGCAGCGTTCATGATCGTTATCACGTCCTCCCCCTTCGACTGAGACGCTATCGCCACGCCCTGCGCCGCATCGCCGCCATCGGCCAAAATTGCGCCGTCGAGCTCCTTCAATCCCGCGATACGGTCAAGGCCTATGATCGAATCGCTGTCCGCGACACTGCCGTGCATATCATTTGTATGCAGTATCACCGCGCCCGCTCCGCTTATATCCACCTCGTGTCCGCTCTTCCCTATCGGTTCAAGATTCTCAGTCCATTCGAACACCTTTGCCTTGTCAGCGTTATCCGGCGCGTAAATTTCCGCAAGCGCGTCTGTCTCTTCCGTTTTAAGCTTTCCCTCCAGCAGCTTTGTGTAGACAAGCACGCCGTCGTCATAATACGCCGCGCACCTAAACGCCGCCTCTTCTCCCTCGGCCGTTACCGCGCACGGAAGCATTGCCGTACCTACTACAGCGGATAATGCCGCCGCGATAAACCTTTTCATATAAATTTTTTTCATAATGACACCTCTCTTATTACTGCATTCATGCATGTTTATGTATATATTTTATCACATTACTTATAAATTTGCAATACCCGCGCGAACGCGGTTTCGGCCGCGGTAACATGGCGGCCGAACACAAAGGCGTATTATCTCATACGAGTAATACGCCGTATTTTTATCCCAAAATCAGTTTTGCCTTCAAGATAGCGATAGCGGTTTTCGCGTCCGTGATCTCATTATTCATCACCATATCGCACAGTGTGTCGAGCGGATATTTCTCGACGTTTAAAAACTCGCCGTCGTCAAGATGCTGGCCCTGCCATGTCAGCTCCGTGCCGAGGTACAGACTCAGCACCTCCTCGCAATAACCGGGCGTTGCGTAATACGCGCCTAATTTGACAACCTTACCCGCCTTATAGCCGGTTTCCTCAATAATTTCACGCTCCGCGCATTCCTGAGGGTCTTCGCCGTATTCAAGCTTCCCGGCCGGGATCTCAAGCATCATGGCCCTTGCCGCGATCCGATACTGACGCACCATAAGCACATTCCTGTCATCATCCACCGCTATCATGCCCGCGCCGCCCGGATGCGCTATAAGCTCGCGCTCCGCGCTTTCGCCGTTGGGCAATGTCACATCCTCCACGCGCAGCTTTACAACCCTGCCGTCGTAGATTTCCCTGACCTTTTCGGTTTTTTCTTCAAAATCACTTATATCCATATGCCTCACCTCACAGTTCGATCTGTATCCTTCTGCCCGTCGGCTCGTACCGGCGGTATTTTATTCCCACCATGTCAAACAGCCGCTTTGAAACTATCGTGTTCGCCTGGTCCGCGTATTTATCCGACATATACACGATTTCCTTTATGCCGCTCTGGATTATCGCCTTCGCGCACTCGTTGCAGGGGAACAGCGTTACGTACAGGATCGAATCGGAAAGCGACACGTCGCCGCGGTTTAAAATCGCGTTTAATTCCGCGTGGCATACGTACATATATTTTGTATTAATCGGATCGCCGTCACGCTCCCACGGCATATCATCATCGTCACAGCCTGTCGGCATACCATTGTAGCCCAGCGATAATATCTTCTTCTCCCGGCTCACTATACACGCGCCCACCTGCGTATTTGAATCCTTTGATCTCTGCGCCGATAACAGCGCGATGCCCATAAAATATTCATCCCATGATATGTAGTCGGTTCTTTTCATGAAAATCACCCCCAAACTTTAGTATATACGCGGATCGGTAAATTTTAGTTTATCGCGCTAACGCATACGGCGGCGCTCTGCTTGCGCCCCTTGTTAAAGGGGAGAGGGCCAACGAAGTTGGCGAGGGGATTCCGCAATTACACCAAATCGTTGTAATATGCGGTTTTCCGTAAAAAATGAATCCCTCCACCCTTTCGATTTGCAAGCAAATCGAGTGGGTCCCCCTCCCTTTGACAAGGGAGGCTAACGCT
>CANQYQ010000081.1 GCA_947628155.1 uncultured Clostridia bacterium | reverse complement strand
ATGCGGCTTGCGAGGTTTTTTGCTTGCGGAATGTCAGTACAAAAATTTGTGGGTTATACCGTTCTTGAAGTGGATTTTGTGATCCGCGAGCTTCATCGGCGTGACCGCAGCGATTTTGTTTGTAACGATAAACAGCGTATTCTACGGCAAACAGCTGTCCGGCACAAGGATAAGCGGCACGCCGTCAATCTGACATACCACGCCCTTGAACGCAATATTCTGCGCCATATCGCCATGCTTTGCCAAAGCTTTCGTCAAGTTTTATAAGCCTGTAATGCAACTCCGATACGAATGCCACGCGCACTGTGATTATAGGTACGGAGGGGGATTTCTATAAACTGTCATATGATAATGATTTCAAAAAGTATTATAAATATGAATAACCGGGTATAAAAATATGGGTTTTAGGTCATTGACACTTAGTAACGGTATTTGATATAATATATAAAATCAATATAACGGAGGACATTGTTATGAAAAAACGGATTTCTATTTTGTTGTGCGCGGTTATGCTTATGGCTCTCCTGCCCGCAAGCGCGTTCGCGGCAACGGTAGGCGGAAATTACATATCATCGGCGGGCGCGTGCGTCATGGACTATGAAACGGGCGAGGTTTTCTACGAATACAACGGCAACACGCCGCGCGTTCCGGCGAGCATGACGAAAATAATGAACCTTTACTGCGTCTATGAGGCGCTTAAAAACGGTGAAATAACACTTGACACAAAGGTGCCGATAAGCCAGAGCGTGTACAATAAATCGCGCAATTCAGTGTACCAGAGCGTCCTTCCGCTGTATTACAACACAACATATACCGTTGATGAAATGATTGACGTTGCTGTTGTATACTCCGCATCGGGCGCGGCTGTCGCGCTCGCGGAGCTTGTCGGCGGCGGCAGTGAGGCGGCGTTCGTTGACCGTATGAACAACAAGGCGGCTCAAATGGGGCTTGACGCGTGGTATTACGACAGCTGCGGTATTGCGGAAAATAAAATCTCGCCGATAAGCATGGCGAAGCTCGCGAGAAATATCATAATGGACTATCCCGATATACTTGTACGCAGCGCGAAGAAGTCCGTGAGCTTCCACGGAAACACATACAAAACAACAAATCACCTGCTTGATACGTATTATTACGAAGGCGCGGACGGCCTTAAAACAGGCACTACCAATGCGGCGGGCTACTGCTTCTGCGGCACGGCTGTGCGTAACGGACGTCGCATGATTTCCGTTACAATGAGCTCGTCCTCGACGGGTCAGCGATTCATTGATACCGCACGGCTGCTCGATTACGGCTTTGCCGCCGCGAACGATAAATACGGCAGCATTTATTATACCGATATGCGCGTGTTCATGAACGGCGTGGAAATGCCGACATTTGTTTATAACGGCGCGGAAACGCACGCGCTTATCGTGGCGGAGGATTTAAAGGACTACGGCTTTGACGTGTCGTATGACGAAAATACGAATACGGTGACGGCAAAATATAACCCGAGTAAAGGCGTCACACCGATACCGCTTGAAAGCTACAAGGGCAAAAACGGTCAAAAGGCATATACGATTATCAATTCGCCCGTTAAGGTCGTAATCGACGACGGCGAGACGAAGCACGAGATAGCGGAAACATACAATATCGGCGGGTATGTCTGCATATCGGCGGGCGAGTTCAGGGATATTTACGATTTTGAGTGGAACAGCGCGGAGAACGCCGCGTATATAAAGGCGGCGGACAAGACCCCGGAGCCGACCGCAGCGCCCACTGCGGAGCCGACAAAGGCTCCCATGACGGAGGCGGAATTAAAGGCGGGACTTACATCAGAGAGCGCGTACATAATGGACTATGACACGGGCAGCGAGCTGTTCGCTATGGACGCTGACACGCAGAAGCCAGCCGCGTCGATCGCGAAAATGATGTCGGTGTACGTCCTGCTCGACGCGGTTAAGGCGGGAGAAATAAGCCTTGACACGGTGGTGCCGATAAGCGAAAACGTGTATAATCTCTCGCGCAACGAGGACTACAAGATGATGGTAAATCTTGAATATGACGAAACGTACACGCTTGATGAAATGCTTGACATGATAGTTATA
Source organism: uncultured Clostridia bacterium (assembly GCA_947628155.1). Classification (GTDB taxonomy): domain Bacteria; phylum Bacillota; class Clostridia; order UBA1381; family UBA1381; genus 12844. The sequence goes on along the minus strand of CANQYQ010000081.1, from coordinate 8,649 downwards.
GATTCAGCCGCCGCATGCGTCACGGCGACGGCGGAGCTCCTGTGCGGCAACGAGGGGAAATTCGTCGAACGCATGAACGAGAAGGCGAAGGAAATAGGCATAGGTTCAGAGTTCCATAACGGTACGGGCGTGTGCCTGAATCCCGATACCGACGGTAAGGAAAATCTGATGTCAGCGAAGGAAATCGCGATAATGACGCGCCATATGATCGAGGATTACCCGGAGATTCTGGAGCGCACAAAGCAATCGTCTGTCGAGTTCCACGGCAATACATATTACAACCTCAACAAGCTGTTCACCGATTATTACTACGAGGGCGCGGACGGCTTTAAGAACGGCATGACCGACGCGTCGGGCTACTGCATGTGCGGCACTGCGCAAAGAGACGGGAAGCGTGTCATAACGGTGACGCTGCCGTCAGATTCCAATGAGGCGCGGTTTACCGATTCGATTCTGATGTTCGATTACGGCTTTGAAAAGCTCGGCGTTGACACGGTGGGCGCGCAAAGCAAGCCGGAGGATAAAATCAGCGTGAACGCGGAGGACATAACGATCAACATAGACGGGAATTATATCCTTCCGTTCCCCGACCAGAAGCCGGTCGTTAAGAACGACCGCGTATTGATCCCGATTCGTCCGCTTATGGAAACGCTCGAAAAGACGGTTGAATGGGACGAGGATAAGCGGCAGACGACGATAAGCGACGAGACAACGACCGTGCGGCTTACCGCAGGCAGCGGCGTTATGGAAAAGACCGTGACAAACCCGATAGACGGAACGGTTAAAACCGAGGAAGTTACTCTCGACGCACCGCCGGAGATTATCGGCGAAAGAACGTGCCTTCCCGTGCGCGCGGTTGTCGAAGCGTTCGGCGCGGCGGTAATATGGGAAGCGGAAACAAGCACGGTGCTCATAATCGCGGGCGTATGCTGATATATTAAGGCCGCGTTCTTTGGTGCGTGGCTTTGAAAAAAGTCACGCATTTAATATAACAAATGATTTTATAGGAGGCGCCTTAAAATGAATAGGACAACAGTCAAAAGATATAATATCATGGATGGAAATCAAATGAAAAAAAGAATTGTCAGTTTATTATTAGCCATCAGTGTATTCATGGTTATGTTACCGCCGATATCTTATGCGGCATCTGAAAATGATTTAATAAATAAATTAAAGCAGACAACATCAGAGAATATTGTTAAGACATATTACGAGGATTTTGATAGTGACGGTCAAAATGAACTGTTTGCCTTTACAGGAAAGATATATCCGCAAGATGAATTTTCTCCGTCAATGTTTTTAGGCGATATTTGGTTTGTTTCCGGTAATGATATTTACAAAATAAATGATAGTGTCACAGGCGGTGGGTTTGTTATGAGCGGACAATATGAGCCTCAAATATTATCGTGCGGAGACCGCCTGTTTCTTCAAGCAAACAGAATGTGGGGAAACGGTCAAATATTGACGAGATTATATAGTGTTGAAGGAAATTCTGCTGAGGCTGTTAATTTCGCCGGATATTTAACAAAAGAAGACGATAATTATATTGTATATACAAGCACGTATGATTGTAATATAAAAAAAGGAGATTTTGATAAAGGATTGTATTCAGGGGGTGGCCGTTCATATAAAAAATACTGGTGTTATTATGACGAAGCCAATAATACTTTCAAAGAGTACAGCGGAACAGAAATTACGGAAGATCAGTTTAAATTGTTTGATGGTGCGGAAAATATTTTGTCATTGGTTAACGGTAAAATATATAATATTCTGTATAGAGCAAACGGAATCATAAATATTAATATTTTAAAAGATACAGGCACGGAATATTATGAACTTTCCAATATACTTGTTGGTTATGATGATTCTTCCGTATGGACTATAGATGATCAGCATAGCGATGCGCCAAGTGATTATCGGTCACTAACATATGGCGGGATATATTTGGCAAACGGATGTGGCTGTGATGCTGATTATCCTGAGTTTAACTCCCCTAACGCAGATAATAAAGCCGATGGGAAACAAGATGAAGAAACAAACACTAATCAATCACACATTGGACACCGATTTCAAATTGAACGGGATTGTTGGCCGGTATTAAATAATATCCTGTGGAGCGTAGGAGTGATTCGTGGTATAGAATTAAAGTATATAATAAAAATCATCTATATGCAAACAAAACATCGATTACATACCGGGACAGCAATTATATGGAAGTAGGAGGATTATATACAGGCTGTTATTTTGACGTTAATGCTGCGACAGGTGAAGTTTATTATAATGAGCCAAACAAAGCATAGTTACATTTCACTGCCACGCAGGCTCTAAATGGTCTGATAGCATCATCTGGAGGTAAAAAACATGATAGGCACATTATCATTGCCGAAGGACGAATATGAAACGGAAATCGAGCAAGTAACATGTACTATTTCATCTAATAATAAAGTTATATTTGTTAAAGGCGATAATAGCCTTAGCATGTCAATAGATAAAGATATTGAAAATAGCAGCATAGCCGAAGATAAAACAAACAATACAAGTATTGTTACGGGAAATATAATTAACAGCAATAAATACGATGCTTGATATTTCGGGGCAGCTTGAGCAGGGGAATACGATTGCTGCGGTCAATAGCGGGAACAAGGATTACTCGGTTAGTTATGATCGCAAAAATAAATTTAATATAACATTATGCAACAGCGATAAAGGAACCAACATAAATAATATAGATATAATCAATATAGATAACGTATGCTCATCGGAATATGCCGCTCGGCTTGAAGACGCAATCAAGGTAAAGCGATACAATTCTTCCCCAAAAAGGACAACATTCCTTAATGAAAGCGGCTGTAACAAGGCGCTTTTCTTGTATTGACTGATAAAAAGATGTGTGATATAATATGGATTATGATGATTTAACGAGAAAATACATCCTATGTCCTGTAATCCCAGGAAAGGAAATGTGTGTATACATATTGATACCGGAGGAAATTTATGAAGCAGGAAAAAATCAACAGAATCAACGAGCTTGCGAAGAAGGCGAAAACGCCGGAGGGTTTAACCGACGCGGAGATCGCGGAACGCGACGCGCTTCGAAGGGAATACTTGGCGGCAATACGCGAGAATTTCAAGCGCACGCTCGACAGTATTGAATTTGTGGACAGGGAGGACGAAAAATGAAATTTTTATGGGCGGTTTTAGCGGTACTCGTGGTGGTATTCGCGTTTAAAAAAAGCTTGGTAATGGGAATAATCGTGTTGCTTGTAGGCGCGGCATACGCGGCGTACCGGCTTTATCCGATGCTTTACGCGGCGAAGGGACAGCAGGCGTTCCAGGCGGGCGATTACAAGGCGGCGAAGGAATACAGCGAAAAGGTATACAACCGCATGAACTTTAATCAGCGCGTATCGTACGCGTATATGCTTATCCGCATGGGTGAATATGACCGCGCTCTTGAGATCCTTGACGCGTATATAGCTATCCGTAACCTTGACCCGAAGAATAAGAATACCGCGAAGCGGCAGCGCTGTCTCGCATATTATCGGCTCGGCCACTATGAAGAGGCGCTGCGCGATGCACAGGATGTGCGCGAGGCGGGATATGTGACGAACACGCTGTACGGGCTTATGGGAATGCTTATGCTCGTGCTCAATAGGGATCTGGCTGACACGACAAAGCTTTGCGAGGAAGCGTACGATTATGACGAGGACGACCGCGATATACAGGATAATGTCGCGATATGCTACTATCTGCAGGGCGATTATGATATGGCAAAGGAGATAAACGGGTATGTCCGCGAGGAAAATCCCGAATTTACCGAGGGGTATTACCACGGCGCGCAGATAGCGATAAAGCGCGGTGAATATAAGGAAGCGCGGAAAATGCTCGATAAAATCCCGTCGTGCAACCGCACGGAGATGACAACCGTATCGGAGGAGGCGGTAAAGGCGCTGTCCGATGAGGTAGACGATTTATTGAGCGGCAAAATAAAGGAGCCGTTTGACACGCCGCTGTTCACGCTTCCCGAGGCGGTCGAACCGGAGGGGCTTGACACGAGCGACGAGGAAACGGGCGAGTCGATTTATGACGAATATAATAAATTAACGGACGGCGAGGAAAAGAGCGAGTCGATTTACGACGAGTACAATGCTTTAAAGGATAAGAACGAGGAGTAAAAATGGCGAGAACACCGCTTGCGGATAGGATCCGCCCAATCACACTCGACGAGGTGGTCGGGCAGGAGCACTTGCTCGGTAAGGGCAAGCTGTTAAGAAATATTATTGAGAATAACGAAATCCCGAATATGATTTTCTACGGACCGTCGGGCGTTGGGAAAACGACCGTCGCCAATATTATCGCGGCCAAAACCGGAAAAACGCTCAGAAAGCTTAACGCCACGACCGCGTCGGTTTCGGATATAAAGGAAATAGTCGCGTCGCTCGACACACTTTTAGCGCCGGACGGAGTGTTGCTGTACCTTGATGAGATACAGCATTTTAATAAAAAGCAGCAGCAATCCCTTTTGGAATTTATGGAAAACGGCAAAATCACGCTTATCGCGAGTACAACGGAAAATCCGTATTTTTATGTGTATAACGCGGTCCTTTCGCGGAGCGTTATTTTCGAGTTTCAGAATATCACGCCGGAGGATATCGAAAAGGCGGTTCGGCGCGCGGTGGATATCTTAAAGGAAACGGATTATAAGGGTTTTTGCGTAACGGTGGACGACGATGCGGTTACGCATATCGCCCACGGTGCGAACGGCGACGTGAGGAAGGCGTTAAATTCATTGGAGGTCGCGTTTTTCGCGGCGAATCCCGACGCGGACAGGAAAATCCATATCGCGCTTGAAACGGCAGTCGAGGCGACGCAGAAAAAGGCGTTGAAATATGATAAGGACGGCGACAGTCATTACGATATTTTAAGCGCGTTCCAGAAATCCATACGCGGCTCTGACCCGGACGCGGCGGTGCATTATTTGGCGCGGCTTGTCGCGGCGGACGATTTGCCGAGCATTTGCCGGCGTTTGCAGGTCGCGGCGGCGGAGGATATCGGTCTTGCGTATCCGCAGGCGATACCGATCGTGCGAGCATGCGTGGAGATGGCGCTGCAGCTCGGGTTCCCGGAGGCGCGGATCCCGCTTGCGGACGCGGTCATACTGCTCGCTACCGCGCCCAAGTCCAACAGCGGCATAAACGCTATCGACGCGGCGCTGAGCGATATAAGCAATATCGATACGGGTGACATACCCTCGCACCTGAAGGATTCGCATTACGGCGGCGCGAAAAAGCTCGGTCACGGACTGGAATATAAATACCCGCATTCATATGAGAACCACTATATCCCGCAGCAATATCTGCCGGATAACATAAAGGACAGGAAATATTACGAGTACGGCCCGAATAAAACGGAGCAGGCGGCGAAGGCGTATTGGTCGAAGATTAAAGGAGAAAAGAAATGAAGGACGGATTTGTAAAAATCGCGGCGGCGGCGGTCGATATAAGGGTCGCGGACACGGTTTACAACGCGGACAATATTATAAAGGCGATAAAAAACGCGGCGGATAACGGCGCGAAATTGATAGTGCTGCCGGAATTATGCGTTACCGCGTATACATGCGGCGAGCTGTTTTTGCAAAAAAGATTGATCGATTCCGCGAAGGACGCCGTTACAAGAATATGCGCCGAAACGGCCGATCGTGATATTATCGCCGTGATAGGCGTTCCGGCCGCGGTTAATAACCGGCTGTACAATTGCGCGGCGGTAATAAATAAGGGCGAGGTAAAAGGACTTGTTCCAAAGCTCAATATTCCAAGCTACAGCGAATTTTACGAATCGCGTCATTTTACGGCGGGGAGCAGAAATGTAAGGTATATTGATTTTTGCGGTCATACAGTGCCGTTCGGCGCGAATATTTTATTCCGCGCGAAAAATCTGCCGGATTTTGTGCTGGCGGTCGAGATATGCGAAGATTTATGGACGGTCGTGCCGCCGTCGTCGAATCATGCTCTCGCGGGCGCGGCGGTGATCGCGAATCTGTCGGCAAGCGATGAGCTTATAGCGAAGGACGAATACCGTGAATCGCTTGTGAAATCGCAGTCGGCGCGGCTTTATGGCGCGTATGTGTATTCCGGCGCGGGTTACGGCGAGTCATCGACGGATCTGGTATATTCGGGCGATTGCATAATCGCGGAAAACGGCGCGGTGTTGGCGCGGTCGGAAAAATTTAAGAATGAGTGCGTATATACAGAAATAGATTTGGAAAGAATGGTAAGCGAGAGGAGAAGGACGACCACGTATCAAAGCGCGGCAAACGATGATTATATTACCGTTGACGTTGATTTTGAGATAGGCGGGACGGCGCTTACACGGCGTATTGAAAAATATCCGTTCGTGCCGTCGGACGAGGCGAAGCGCGAAACGCGGTGCGAACAGATTTTGACGATTCAGTCGGCAGGTTTAAAAAAGCGGCTTGACCACACGAGCTGCAAATCGGCTGTCGTGGGTGTAAGCGGCGGACTTGATTCGACGCTCGCGCTGCTTGTAACCGTCCGCGCGTTCGATGCGCTCGGCCTTGACCGCAAGGGCATAACGGCGATTACGATGCCGTGCTTCGGCACTACGGACCGGACGCATAATAACGCGGTAAATTTCGCGGACTCGCTCGGCGTGACGCTTAAGGAGATCAATATTAAGGACTCGGTCGCAAAGCATTTTGAGGATATCGGGCAGCCGGATAATGTGTATGACGTGACGTACGAGAATTGTCAGGCGCGCGAGCGCACGCAGGTTTTAATGGATTACGCGAACAAGATCGGCGGCATGGTGATAGGTACGGGAGATATGTCGGAGCTTGCCTTAGGCTGGGCGACATATAACGGCGACCATATGTCGATGTACGGCGTGAACGCGGGCGTGCCGAAAACGCTGATACGGTATCTTGTGGATTACGAGGCGCGTAAAACCGGCAATCATGCGCTTAAAAAGACGCTCGAGGATATTCTCGCGACGCCCGTAAGTCCGGAGCTTCTGCCGCCGAAGGACGGCGAGATCTCGCAAAAAACCGAGCATATAGTCGGCCCGTATGAGCTGCACGATTTCTTCTTGTACTACCTTATGCGGTTCGGATTTACGCCGTCAAAGATTTTGCGGCTCGCGGTGTATGCGTTTCAAGGCGTTTATGAGCGTGAATTTATCCTTGGCTGGTTAAAGGTGTTCTACCGCAGATTTTTCTCGCAGCAGTTCAAGCGGTCATGTTTGCCCGACGGGCCGAAGGTCGGTTCCGTGGCGCTTTCTCCCAGAGGCGACTGGCGTATGCCGTCGGACGCTTCTGTAAGAATCTGGATGGACGAACTGGAGACGCTGTAAATATTTCCCGTTTGCCTGTGCGGATGGCAAAGGGGAACGGAATATGGCACGTTTTATCGAAAAAAGCAGGGGCAAATTTTGCATATTGCTGTCGGCGTTTTTGTACGGACTTGCGCCGATTCTGGCAAAATTTACTTATCAGGGCGGAGCGAACGGTATAACGCTCACTTTTTTGCGCGCGGCATTGACCGCGCCGCTTTTGTTTGCGATGATGCGCGCGGACAAAACGCCGGTCTATGTTTCAAAAACCGATATACGGAAAATCATTCTTCTGGGTTTTTTCGGCGGCACGATGCCGATAGGCCTGCTGTATTTATCATACAATTATATTCCCGCCGGACTTGCGACGACGCTTCATTTTATATACCCGCTTATAATCGTGCTCGCGTCCGCGTTCATTTATCACGAACGCGTTACGCCGCTTAAGCTGCTGTCTGTTATTTTTGTGACGATCGGCATAATCCTGTTTGTCGAAATTGAAACAAACGCTGATAAAATCGGCGTAATACTCGCGCTCCTGTCCGGTATTTTTTACAGCTTTTACGTTCTTTATCTCGATAAGTCCGGACTTGACAGAATGGATTATATAAAGCTTACGTTTTATATGACGCTTACCATGAGCGCGACGACGCTTATTTTCGGACTTATGATGAATGAAATCACATTTGATTTAACGGCTAAAGCGTGGGCGTACGCGGGGATTATTTCGATTATGATAACGGTTTTCGCGACGCCGCTGTTCCAGATAGGTGTAAAATACGAGGGCGCGTCGACGGCGGGCGTGCTGTCGACGTTTGAGCCGATCACCACGACCGCACTGTCGTTCGCGTTTTTGGGTGAGCATATAGGCGCGGCACAGCTCGCGGGCGGGTTGGTGATTATATCGGGATTGATTTTGGCGGAGAAGTATGGGTAAATTTTAGTTTATCATTTTTGCATATGGCGGCGCGATGTGGGCATCGCGCCCTACGGAATGTGTGCCCATGCGCGATTTCGCCAATGGCGACGCTCTGCTTGCGCCCCTTGTTAAAGGGGAGAGGGCCAACGAAGTTGGCGAGGGGATTCCGTAATTATGATAAATCGTTCAAATATGCGGTTTTCTGTAAAAATGAATCCCTCCGTCATTTGCTCCCTACTGTCGCAAATGCCACCTCCCTTTAACAAGGGAGGCTAACGCTCGCTGTATACCATATTGTGTTACGGAACACGGGCGGCCGATGGCCGCCCCTATGGAATGTGTGCCCATATGCAATTTCGCTAACGGGGACGCTCTGCTTGCGC